>NZ_CP028960.1:1227142-1533928 GCF_003071365.1 Methyloceanibacter sp. wino2 | reverse complement strand
CGCATCGATGAAGCCGGGGCTGCGCTCACGCCCTGCCCGCGCGCCCATTTCGATTCGGCTCGCGGCGAGCGCGCGCTGAAAGAGCGTCTCGGCGTAGCGACGCTCGACGCGTTCGGCGATTTCTCGCGGGCGGAACTCGCGGCGCTTGCCGGTCTCCTCACCTATGTGGAGCTCACCCAGGTCGGCCGCATGCCGCTCTTGCGTCCGCCGCGCCGGGAATCGGCGGACCGGCTGCTGCTGATCGATGCGGCGACGCGCACCAATCTCGAACTCGTCCGGTCGAACCAAGGGACGCGGGCGGGCAGTCTTCTGGCGGCGATCGACCGGACCGTCACGGCGGCCGGCGCGCGCGAACTGGCCAGCCGCATCTCCAGCCCCCTCACGGACGTTGCCCTGGTCAACGCCCGGCTCGACGCCGTGGGCTATCTCGCCGACGAGCCGCGCCTGCGTCAGGACCTGCGGGATGCCTTGAAAGCCGCGCCGGACCTCGCCCGTTCGCTTTCACGCCTCGCGTTCGGCCGCGGTACGCCGCGCGATCTCGGCGCTGTGGGCGCTGCAATCGGGGCGGCGCACGCGCTCGCGGCCCGGCTCCTCAGCGCCGGCGACGCGCTGGGCCTGCCGCGCGAACTGATGGGGATCGCCGAACGCCTGGCGCAAGCGCCGGCGGACGTGGCGACGTCGTTGTCTGCCGCCCTTGCCGAAGAGTTGCCCGTCAATGCGCGGGATGGAGGCTTCGTGCAGCCCGGATACGATGCCGGTCTCGATGAGCTGCGCGCCTTGCGCGATGGCAGCCGCAAAGTCATCGCCGGCTTGCAGGCGACGTATGCCGAGGCCACCGGCATCAAGTCGCTCAAGGTCCGGCACAACAACGTGCTCGGCTATTTCGTCGAGGTTACCGCGCTCCATGCGCCGACGCTCACGGCGCCGCCGCATGCGGAAACCTTCATTCACCGCCAGACCATGGCGAACGCGGTGCGATTCTCGACGACCGAACTCTCGGATCTTGAGTCCAAGATCACATCCGCCGCCGACCGGGCGCTGGCGCTGGAACTCGAGATCTTCGCCAAGCTCACGGCCGAGGTCATGGCCGCGGAGCGGCAACTGTCGGCGGCCAGCGCCGCGCTGGCCGAACTCGATCACTATGCGGGGCTCGCGGAGCTCGCGGTCGAATTGCGCTATGTGCGCCCCCGCGTTGACGACAGCGCCGTGTTTGCGATCGAGGAGGGCCGTCACCCGATGGTGGAGCAGACCTTGCGGCGCGAGCAGGCCGGCGACTTCATCGGCAACGATTGCCGGCTATGCGGCGGTGAGGGCGACCGCAACGAGGCTCCGAGTGCGCTCGTGGTCACAGGCCCCAACATGGGCGGCAAATCGACGTTTCTGCGCCAGAACGCACTGATCGTGGTGTTGGCGCAAGCGGGCGCATTCGTACCGGCGAAGTCCGCCCATATCGGCCTTGTCGACAGGCTCTTCAGCCGCGTCGGCGCCGCGGATGATCTTGCGCGCGGTCGCTCCACTTTCATGGTCGAAATGGTCGAGACCGCCGCGATTCTGAACCAGGCGACGCCCCGGTCCTTCGTGGTGCTCGACGAAATCGGACGCGGCACGGCGACCTTCGACGGGTTGTCGATTGCGTGGGCCGCGCTCGAATATCTTCATGAGGTCAACAAGTCGCGCGTGCTGTTCGCGACCCACTATCACGAACTGACGGCGCTTGCGGACAGGCTCCCGCATGCCGCCAACGCGACCGTCGAGGTCAAGGAATGGCGTGAGGAGATCGTCTTCCTGTACCGGGTGAAAATGGGTGCCGCCGACCGGTCCTATGGTATCCATGTGGCCAAGCTGGCGGGGCTGCCAGCGCCGGTATTGAAGCGCGCGGGCGCGGTCCTCGCCGAGCTGGAAAAGGCCGACGGCCGTCCCAAACCCACCGATCTTGCCGGCGATCTGCCGCTGTTTCAGGCGGCCGCGGCGCAAGAAGCGGCTTCGTCGCCGTCCAGGCTGGAAGAGGCGCTGCGGGGCTTCAATCCGGACGCCATGACGCCGAAAGAGGCCATCGAGGCGCTGTATCGCCTGCGGGCGCTGTTGGAAGACGATGCCTAGCGTGGTTATGCTAAAGTCTGCCTCTATGGACCAAGCCGTTATCAAAAGATCTCCTTATTTCGATTTCGACCTGTTGCGCGAAGAAGCAGATGCCGTAGCGCGCAAGCATGCCGGCCAAGACATGCAGATGCGTGCGGCGCTGGTCGAGTTCCTCAAGCCACGGGTGGAAGAGGCCCGCGCATTGGCGAAGGCCCAGCTGGACGACGACGGGGACGGCCGCGCCTGCGCCGCGGGCCTGTCCGCCTTTCAGGACGAGTTGATCCGGCTGGCTTACGACTTCACCACGCGCCACGTCTACCGGGCCGAAAACCCGTCCAAGTCGGAGCGCATGGCCGTGGTCGCACAAGGCGGTTACGGGCGTGGCCTGCTCGCGCCGGGGTCCGACATCGACCTGCTGTTCCTGCTCCCCTACAAGCAGACCGCCTGGGGTGAGAGCGTCGCGGAATACATTCTGTATCTGCTGTGGGACCTCGGCTTCACGGTGGGACATGCAGCGCGCACGATCAGCCAATGTGTGCGGCTCAGCATGGCCGATATGACGATCCGCACGGCGCTGCTCGATGCGCGATTGATCCTCGGCGACGAGAAGCTCTTCGCCGAGTTTCTGCACCGCTATCGCCGCGAAGTGCTCGATGTGGATGCGCGCGCGTTCGTCGAGGCGAAGCTCGCCGAGCAGCACGCGCGCCATTCGCGCTCGGGTGCGTCCCGTTACCTCGTCGAACCGAACATCAAGGAAGGTACGGGCGGCCTGCGCGATCTGCACACGCTGCATTGGCTGGCCAAGCACATTTATCCCGATCAGGCCGAGGAGGAGTTCGTCGAGGCCGGCGTTTTCACGCATGCCGAATATGCCAGCTTTCGCCGCTGCGAGTTCTTTCTGTGGACGGTCCGCTGTCACCTGCACTTTCTGACGGACCGGGAAGAAGACCGGCTGAGCTTCGATCTGCAGCGCGCGATGGCCGAAAGGCTCGGCTATCGGGATCACGCGGGCCTCAGTGGTGTCGAGCGCTTCATGAAGCACTACTTTATGATCGCGCTGGAGGTGGGCCAGTTAACGCGCATCGTGTGTACGGCGCTCGAGCTCAAACAGCTGAAGTCGGTCCCCTCGCTCGATGCGCTCCTGGCGCCGTTCGATTGGCGCCGCCGCGCCAAGCTGCGTCGGACGTCCGACTTCCGAATCGACAACGGCCGGATCTCCGCGGTCGCCAAGGACGCCTTCAAGACCGACCCGGTGAACTTCATCCGGCTCTTCGTAGTGGCGGACGAGAGCCAGGCCGCGCTGTCGCCCGAAGTGCTGCGCCAGATCCGCGCGAACTTTCGTTACATCGACGAAGACCTGCGCCAGGACCCGACCGCCAACAAGTTGTTCCTGAAGCTGCTGACATCGGCCCGCGATCCGGAAGTCGCCTTGCGCAAGATGACCGAAGCCGGCGTGCTCGGCCGCTTTCTGCCCGAGTGGGGGCGGGTCGTGTCGATGATGCAGTTCAACATGTATCACCACTTCACGGTCAACGAGCATCTGGTCCGTACGGTCGGCTATCTCGATGCCATCGAGCGTGGAAAACTGGCCGCAGAGCACCCGCTCGCGAGTGAGATCATCAAGACCATCGATAACCGCCGCGCGCTCTATGTTGCGGCGCTGCTCCACGACGTGGCCAAAGGGCGCGACGAGGACCATTCCATCGCCGGGGCGCGCATAGCCCGCGAATTGTGCCCGCGCTTGGGGTTAACGCCATCGGAGACCGAGACGGTGTCCTGGCTCGTCGAGCAGCACCTCACCATGAGCCTGTTCGCACAGAGCCGCGACCTCAACGATCCGAAGACGATCAGCGATTTCGTCGCGATCGTGCAGAGCCGGGAGCGGCTCAAACTGCTTCTTATTCTGACGGTTTGCGACATCTGCGCCGTCGGGCCCGGGACCTGGACGGGCTGGAAAGGGCAGCTCTTGCGGACACTCTATTACGAGGTTGAGCCGATCCTCGGCGGGGGGCACACGGAGCTTACGCGGTCGCAGCGGCTGCAGCGGACGCAAGGAGCTTTGCGCGAGAGACTCGCCGACTGGCCTCGAGAGGAGCTGGACCGCTTCGTCGACCGGCACTATCCGGCCTACTGGCTCCGGACCGATCTCGACGTCATCGTGGAGCACGCCGAACTCATGCGCTCGGCGGAGCAGCAGAACAGCGTGATTGCGACGCACATTGCGACGGATGCGTTCCGCGGGGTCACGCAGCTTACCCTGCTTGCGCCGAACCATCCCTGGCTGCTTGCCATGGTGGCCGGTGCTTGTACGGGCGCCGGCGCCAACATCGCCGATGCGCAGATCTCGACGACGCGCGACGGCATGGCCCTCGACACCATCCATCTCCAGCGCGAGTTCGATCACGCCGAGGACGAGGAGCGGCGCGCCCGGAAGATCGCGAACTCCATCGAGCGCATGCTCATGGGCGAAACCGACGTGGTCGATGTCATCAAGGCGAAGGTGCTGAGCACCTCGCGCCTGTCCGCCTTCTCCGTCGAGCCGCAAGTGATTATCGACAACACGCTGTCCGATGCGCTGACGGTGATCGAGATCAACGGGCTCGACCGTCCCGGCCTGCTGTACGAGATCACGCGCGAAATATCGAACCTCAATCTCGACATTGCGTCGGCGCATATCGCGACCTTCGGCGAGAAGGCCGTGGACGTGTTTTATGTGACGGACCTGACCGGCAAGAAGATCAGGAGTTCGAGCCGCGAGTCCCTCATCCGCGAGCGCCTGACCCGCGTGCTTGTAGAAACCCAAGAGCCGGAGCTGGAGGTATTGTGACCCCTGGCCCCGATTACTCCTAAGTCCCGCGTGCAGATGGCGCAGCATCCATGACGCTCTATCGCGGGTTCGCAACCGTCGGCGGCATGACCGTCATCAGCCGCCTGCTCGGTTTCGTGCGGGATATTCTGATCGCCGCCGTTCTCGGCGCCTCGGCCATCTCGGATGCGTTCTTCGTCGCGCTGCGCGTGCCGAACATGTTCCGCCGCATTTTTGCCGAGGGCGCCTTCAACGCGGCCTTCATTCCGCTCTACACGAAGAAGCTCCATGAGGCCGGGAAAGAGGCCGCCAAGGACTACGCCGCCAAGGCGCTGGCCGGGCTGACGGCCGTTTTGGTCTTGGTCGTGCTCTTGGCGGAGATCGCTGCACCTTGGCTCGTCCTGCTTCTCGCACCCGGCTTTGCGGAGGATCCGGACAAGTTCCGCCTAACCGTTCTGCTGGTGCGGATCGCGATGCCGTACCTTCTCTTCATGTCCTGGGTCGCGCTGTACACGGGCCTACTCAATACGCTTGGCAAGTTCGCCGCCGCCGCTTTCGCGCCGAGCATCTTGAACTTCGTCCTGATCTCCGTGCTGCTCGGCCTCATCGCGACGGGATATGGTCAAGATACGGTCGCGGGCGTCGCGCTTGCTTGGGGTGTGGCCGTCTCGGGCCTGCTGCAGGTCGCCATAGTCGTCTTCGCCGCCTTCCGCACGGGGTTGCGGCTGAAGCTCGAGCGGCCGCAATGGTCCGACGACATGAAGCGGCTCGTGCACCTCGCCATCCCCGGCATCATTGCCGGCGGCATGGCGCAGATCTCGATTGTGATTGCAACCATCGTGGCCAGTCTCGAAGGCCGTGTCGTGTCGTGGCTGTATTACGCGGATCGCATCTTCCAACTGCCGCTCGGTCTTATCGGGGTCGCGGTCGGCGTCGTGCTGCTCCCGGATCTCAGCCACAAGCTGCGGTCGGGTGATCATGACGCCGTTGTGGACAGCGAGAACAGGGCGCTGGAGTTTTCGCTGCTGCTGACGGTGCCGGCGGCCGTTGCCATGTTCGTGTGCGCCGAGCCCATCATCCGCGTGCTGTTCGAGCGCGGCGCCTTCACCGCGACCGATGCCCAAGCGTCGGCGGGGATGCTGGCGATGCTGTCGCTGGGGCTGCCGGCCTATGTGATCGTAAAGGCCCTGCAGCCGAGCTTCTTCGCTCGCGAGAACACCAAGACGCCGATGATCTATTCGGGGATCGCCATGACGCTGGGGGCCGTGCTCTCCGTCGTGCTGTTCTACGTGCTCGGGCCATCCGGTATCCCACTCGCCACGAGCCTGTCGGGCTGGATCAACGTGGTTTTGCTCGCCGGGGCCTTGAGGAAACGGGGCGAGTTCATTCTGGACCAGCGCTTTCGCTCGGCTTTTCTCGGCATCGTCCTTGCCAGTACCGCCATGGGGCTTGGCCTGTGGTGGGCGGCCTCCGCGCTCCAGCCCTATTTCGATCCGGGTTACGGACTCCTTCTGCAGATTGTTGCCCTGACCGCGCTCATCGCTTTTGGGCTCGCGCTCTATTTCGCCATCGGCACGCTCACGGGCGCCGTGAAGCCCCGGACCTTCGTCAAGGACCTCCTAGGGCGCTGAATTAGACCAAGGAACGGCCTCTCCCCCTGTTGCGCCGCGGCTATGTTGCAGTGCAATATATCCGCGCAATCACTTGGGGGAACTCGAATGGCAGGTCGTCCGCGCCGCAGCGTGCTCTATATGCCCGGCTCCAACGCCAGGGCCCTGGAAAAAGCCAAGACGATCCCGGCCGATGCGCTGATCTTCGATCTGGAAGACGCCGTCGCGCCCGACGACAAGGTCATGGCCCGGGAGCAGGTCTGCGCCGCCGTTGCCGATGGCGGCTATGGCGGCCGCGAGGTCGTGATCCGCGTGAATGCGCTCGAGACTCCCTGGGGCGCGGCGGACATCATGGCTGCCTGCGTGGCCGCGCCGGACGCCATCCTCATCCCGAAAGTCATCCACTCCGGCGACATCATCTCCGCCGCGAAGCTGCTGCAAAGCGTGCATGCGCCCAAGAAGGTGCGGCTCTGGGCCATGATGGAAACGCCCATGGCGATCCTCAACGCCCGCACCATTGCCGCCAGAGCCGTCTACGACGACAACCGGCTCGACTGCCTCGTGATGGGCACCAACGACCTCATCAAGGAGAGCCGCGCCCGCGCGCTGCATGACCGCTTCGCCGTGGTGCCCTGGCTCGCCATGACCCTCGCTGCTGCGCGCGCCTACCGGCTCGACATCATCGACGGCGTCTACAACGACTTCCGCGACATGGAAGGGTTCCGCGACGAGTGCGAGAAGGGCCGCATTCTCGGTATGGACGGCAAAACGCTGATCCACCCGACGCAAGTCGGCCCGTGCAACGAGATCTTCTCGCCGAGCACCGAAGAGGTCGAATGGTCGCGCAAGGTCATCGACGCGTTCGGCCGGCCGGAGAACGAGAAGAAAGGCGTCATCGTGGTTGAAGGCCACATGGTCGAACGGCTGCATTTCTCCATGGCCCAACGCGTGGTGGAAATCGCCGATCAGATCAGAGAGTTGGAAGCGTCACTCGGCTAGCCGGGCCGGTCAGTACGGACAAGACAGGCCTCCTGAGCAGAGCGGTCTTGCGTGCGCGCCTGCCCCACGCCATAACCCGGCGTGGTTTAGGGCGAGAATATGCAAGACACACCGACACATAAGACGCGCATCTTTTCCGGGGTGCAGCCGACCGGCAATCTCCATCTCGGCAACTATCTCGGCGCGATCAAACGCTTCGTGGAGATGCAGGCGGACTACGAGTGCCTGTACTGCGTGGTGGACCTGCACGCCATCACCGTGTTCCAGGACCCGGACGAACTGACCCACAACACGCGCGAGGTCACGGCCGCTTATATCGCCGCTGGGATCGACCCGAAGCAGAGCACGATCTTCAATCAGAGCCAGGTTTCGGGCCATGCCGAACTTGCCTGGATCCTGAACTGCGTCGCCCGGATCGGCTGGCTCAACCGCATGACCCAATTCAAGGAGAAGGCGGGCAAGGATCGCGAGAAGGCCTCCGCCGGGCTCTATATCTATCCCAACCTGATGGCGGCCGACGTGCTGCTCTATCACGCGACCCATGTCCCGGTGGGCGAGGACCAGAAGCAGCATATCGAGCTCGCCCGCGACATCGCTCAGAAGTTCAACAACGACTTCGCCGAGACGATTGCGCGCGCCGGCTATCCCGGCGGCTTCTTCCCGCTGCCCGAGCCCGTCATCGCGGGCGCGGCCACGCGCGTGATGAGCTTCCGCGACGGCACCAAGAAGATGTCGAAGTCCGATCCGTCCGATCTCAGCCGGATCAACATGACCGACGATCAGGACACGATCGCCAAGAAGATCAGGAAGGCGAAGACCGATCCCGAGCCGCTGCCGTCCGAGGTGGCCGGCCTCAAAGAGCGCCCCGAGGCCGACAATCTCGTCGGCATCTACGCGGCGCTGGCCGGGACGGACAAGGGCGCCGTGCTCACGGACTTTGGCGGCGGGGAGTTCTCGGCCTTCAAGAAGGCGCTGGTGGAACTGGCGACGGACAAGCTCACGCCCATCGGCGATGAGATGCGCCGGCTGCTGTCAGACCCGGTGGAGATCGATCGCATTCTCGCCGACGGCGCGGCCCGCGCGCACAGCGTGGCCGATCCCATCCTGGCCAAGACCAAGGACATCATCGGCTTCATTAGAAGTTAGGCTTCGTCGGGAGCTAGGCTTCGACGCCGGTTCCGATGGGGCAGGTGACACCCGTGCCGCCGAGGCCGCAATAGCCGGCCGGGTTCTTGGCCAGATATTGCTGGTGGTAGGCTTCCGCAAAATAGAAGGTCGGCGCAGGGGCGATCTCGGTCGTGATGGCGCCCTTGCCGTTTGCCTTCAGCGCCGTCTCGTACATCGCCTTCGAGTTCTTCGCGGCTTCGGCCTGGTCGTCCGAGAACGTGTAGATGGCCGAGCGGTATTGGGTGCCCACGTCGTTGCCCTGGCGCATGCCTTGCGTCGGGTCGTGGCTCTCCCAAAAGACCTTAAGCAGGTCTTCGTAGCTGATCTCGTTGGGGTCGAACACCACGAACACCGCCTCCGTATGGCCGGTCCGTCCGGTGCACACTTCGTCATAGGTGGGGTTGGGCGTCGGCCCGCCGGCATAGCCCACGGCCGTGACGAGCACGCCGGGCAACTGCCAGAACTTCCGCTCCGCGCCCCAGAAACAGCCGAGGCCGAACAGCGCCATCTGCGCGCCTTGCGGGTAAGGACCCTTCAGGGGCGCGCCGTTGACGAAATGAGTCTGCGCCGTCGGGATCTCATGATCGCGGCCGGTCATGGCCTCCGCGGCGCTGGGGATCGACAGGGACTTTCTCATGAACCCAAACATGGTGACTCCCCTGGCGGAATTCAGCGCGGGCGGCGATCAACCTTGCGCGAGCGTCAGTTGATGAAAACCTCGACCTCTTTGCGCTTCTGCCCCAGCCAATAGAGGAAGACGCCGAGGATGCCGAACACGACCCAGGTCGGCGCGGCGAGGATCGACAGCAGGATCGGGTCCCACAGCCAGTCGCCCACGGTGTTGATCACCCACTGACGGAAACCGTCGAGCATTTCCGGGAAGAGCTGGCGCCATTGCTCGCCGAGCGGCGTGACCGCCCAGGCCCCGCCGCCCGCCAGGCTCTTCGTAGCGTCGACGACGGCCGCGACCATGGCCAGCAACAGTAGCCAGATACCGAGTGTTCGTAGGACAAAGCGCATGGGCGGAAAATCGCTCCGATAGCGTTAACGCATTTCCGCTTTGATACGCGATCCGCCTTTCCGGTTCAAATGGCAGGTCAAGCGTCTGCGAATTCGTTGCCGAAAGGCCCATTCGCTCGCTTGAACGGGAAACGCGCTTCGCTATAGTGCGGCGCTTCGCGAAGCGCCCTGATGGAGAGATGGCCGAGTGGTCGAAGGCGCACGCCTGGAACGCGTGTAGGCGGGTAACCGTCTCGAGGGTTCGAATCCCTCTCTCTCCGCCATGTGCCGCACGATCCCCTGACCACCCGGTCCGGTCGAGCCGGCCATTTCTGGAGCGGCCGGCCATGGGTCTCCATGACCGGCTATCCCACGATCAACTTGCCTGGGCCAAAGCCACCGCATCGTCCCCAGCCGCGTAACGCAATTCGCCGGTCGTATCGTTCACGGCCCGCCACACGGCCTCGGCCACGTCACTTTCCTTCGTCGTCATCGCCGGGCGCGCATAGGCTTCAAAGATCGGGGCGGCGAAACCGGCATAGGCTTCGGGGATGAGAGCGGTCACGTCGATGTCCGTGTTCGCGGCAAAGCGCGTGGTGGGCGCGTAGCCGGGCTCGACCAATCGGACCCGCACACCGAACGCGCCGAGTTCGTGGCTCAACGAGCCGGTGAAGCCCTCGATGGCCTGCTTGCTGGCCGTGTAGGCCGCTGCCAACGGCATCGGGGCCAAGGTGACGCTCGAGGTGACGTTCACGATCGCGCCGGAGCGCCGGGCGCGCATCTGCGGGATCACCTCCTGGGTCATGGCCATCGTGCCGAACGTGTTCGTCTCGAAGACCTTTCGGATATGCGCCATCGGCGTCGCCTCGAAGGCCCCGACAACGCCGATGCCGGCATTGTTGACCAGCACGTCGATCGGCCCGGCCGCGGCAACGGCCTCCGCGATGCTTTCGGCGTCGGTGACGTCCAGCGGCAGAATGCGGATGCGGTCGGCCGCGGAAAAGAGGTCGTTTCGCGGGCGCCTCATGGTGGCGACCACGTTCCAGCCTTGCCTGTGGAAGTGCCGCGCGGTCTCCAGTCCGTAGCCGGACGAGCAACCCGTGATGAGAATAGTGTTCATGCCGATCTCCTGTGTTCGCTGTTGACGAGACGGAGATATCGCGCATGATCAGGACTATCATCGATGAATGATCCGAATTTAATTTGAGATAGTCCGAAATGACTGATCCGTTTTCCTCCGACCCGTTGGCCCAGGTGATCCGGCTTCTGCGCCCCCGGGCCGTTTTTTCGAAGGGAATCAGCGGCGCCGGTCGCTGGGCCGTGCGCTACACCGAATTCGGCCAGCCGGGCTTCTGTGCTGTGACGGAGGGGCGATGCCGTCTCGCCGTCGACGGCGAGGCACCCGTGGTGCTCGAAGAGGGTGACTTCGTGCTGCTGCCGGCAACGCCGGCTTTCACCATGTCGGGCTTGGAGCTGGCGGCGCCAAAGCTCATCGACCCGCACCAGCCGCCGGCGGCGGATGGAGAGATTCGCTACGGCCGGCAGGATGGGCCGCCCGATGTGCGGCAGTTCGGCGGGTACTTCGCCTTCGAGTCGCCGGACGCGGCGCTGCTCGTGTCACTGCTGCCGCGGATGATCCATATCCGGGGCGTCCCAAGGTTGGCGCAGCTGGTTCGCCTCGTCGGGGAAGAAGCGGCAAGAGACGACCTGGGCCGCGACCTCGTCCTCGCCCGCTTGGTCGAGATCCTGCTGATCGAGGCCCTGCGGTCCGTCCCCGGTGATGCCGCGCAGCCGGGCCTGCTGCGCGGGCTGGCGGATGCCCGGATCGCGGCTGCCTTGCGGCCGATGCACGGCGACGCGGAGCGGCCTTGGACGGTCAAGGACCTCGCGCGCGCGGCCGGGATGTCCCGGTCGGCCTTCTTCGTGCGGTTTACCCGCACGGTCGGGGTCAGGCCGATGGAGTATCTGCTGCAATGGCGGATGGCCGTTGCCAAGGATCTGCTGCGGAACGGAGGCATCGCACTGGACGAAGTGGCGCGGCAAGTGGGATACGGCTCGGCGAGCACGTTCAGCACCGCCTTCAGCCGTCACGCCGGAATACCGCCCGGCCGGTTCATGCGAACCGCCGGCGCCGCGGACGCGGCTCACGCCCGGCCCATATGAGACCAGGCAGGAGTGATTCCGGGCATCGAGCGCGGCCGACTCCCCCAGTCGTGGCGGCAATCCGACAATCCGGACGTTTCCCGGCCGACAGAGCACCTGTCCGAGGCCTCCACGCCGGGATGCAAGGCTCCATAACATACTGATTTAGAATAAATTATCACGCACCAGAGAAGTCGGTGCGGAAATTGCTTCTCCCTGTCCGAGACGCGGGATCGCGAGCCGATGGCCCCGCCACGCGCAGAAGGATTGGACGGAAGGAGAGCAGGCCCCATGACGGACATGACGGAACTGGCGAAGCGCAAGCTGCCGCTCAACCTGGCGATCGTGCATGTCGACCCGGACGGGTTCCTCGCCACCTATCGGCGCTGGCTGGAGATCACGGCCTTCATTTCCGCCTTGCGGATCGGCGAGGCGGAGGTGCCCGAAGACGGGATCACCCCGGCGCTCACCGAGGCCGAACTCGCCAACGGCGCCGTGCACAGAATAGGCAACGACACCGTCATGGCCTTCTGCGCGACCGCCGCTATGAAAGGCGACGGTGCGGCCGTCGACAAGATCGAAGCCGGTCTGAAAGAGGACATGGGGGATGAGTTTCCCGGCAGTTTTGCCTTGAGACATTTTCGCGATCCGATCGCGGCGCCGGTCACGCTGGAAGATTTCGTCGGTGCGTCCGGCAAGAAACTGCTCGAGGGCGAGATCCCGCCACCGCCGAAGCGGGCTTCCGAGTGCTGGGAGACCGGCCTGCGTTTTCTCGAGCTGGCCCGTGGGTCGAACTTCAAGAACGAGATCATGTATCCGCTCGCCCTGTGGACGCGCGACCTGTGGACCTGGGCCTCCACCGACGGCCTGTCCTTTCTCGCTCATATCGAGGACAGCCAGCCGATCCTGACCGATGCGCTGAAAGAAGAGCGCAACGACGAGCCCTTTATCGCTAACATGCTGCAGCTCGGGGCGCCCGCCGTCGAGATCGAGCTGGACGAAGACGTTGAAGGCATGTTGCGCTCGCTCGCGCGGCGCTAAAGGAGACAGGACTACATGAGCGGTTATCAGCGTATCGGGATCGCGGAGGCGCAAGCCATCGCCGCGCGCGAGGGCACGGCGCTACTGGATGTGCGCGATCCGCGTGCCTTCGCACAAGGTCATGTAGATGGCGCGCGCAATGTCGGCGAGAAGGAGCTCCCCAATCTCGTGGAGGAGCTCTCCAAATCAGCACCGCTCGTGATCTATTGCTATCACGGCAATTCGAGCCAGTTCTATGCGCGCATCTTCGCCGCGCACGGATTTGCCGATGTCTATAGCGTCGACGGCGGCTACGAGGCTTGGCGCGGCCCTAACGCAGCCGCGCCCTCAGCCCCTTAAGCCGCGCGGCGGCGGGGCGGCCTGCGGCGCTTGCTCCGCGCCGGTTTGGCCGCGCCAAATCCCTGTTTCTGGCCACCACGCTTGTGCTGGTTCGGCCGGCGAGCCGGCTTGCCGTCGCGCCCCCCGGTCGGCAGCTCGCCGCTCGCAACAGGGATGTCGAACTTCATCAGCCGCTGGATTTGGCGCAAAAGGCCCGCTTCGTCCGGAGCGCAGAGGGCGATGGCTTCGCCTTCGCGGCCCGCGCGCGCTGTCCGTCCGATACGGTGCACATAGCTGTCGGGCACTTCGGGCAGGTCGTAGTTGATGACATAGGCCACGCCCTTGATGTCGATGCCGCGCGAGGCGACGTCTGTCGCCACGAGCACCGTCACGCGGCCCTCACGGAACGCCTTGATCGCGCGGTCGCGCTGGCCTTGCGTCTTGTTGCCGTGAATCGAGGCCGCGTTGTAGCCGTCGGCGATCAGGCTCTTCGAGAGTTTCTCGGCACCGTGCTTGGTGCGTGCGAAGACGAGCGTTGTCGCATCGAGATCGCTGGAAAGAATGTCGCGCAGCTTAGCGGGCTTCTCCGACTTCTCGAGGAAGTGCACCGACTGGGTGATCTTGTCGGCGACCTTGCCGGGCGGTGCGACCTGCACGCGCTTCGGATCGTTCAAGTACGCGCGGCTCAGCTCTTCCATCTGCTTCGGCATCGTGGCCGAGAACAGCATGGTTTGACGGGGCGTTCCCAGCCGGGGCGCGATCTTCCGCAGCGCGTGGATGAAACCCATGTCGAGCATCTGATCGGCCTCGTCCAGGACGAGCTGACGCACGGTGCTGAGATCGACCGCCCGGCGGTCCATCAGGTCGATCAGACGACCGGGCGTCGCCACGAGAATGTCGGTGCCGCGGCCGAGCATCTTGATCTGGTTGTAGAGGGACGCGCCGCCGACCACGGTCGCCACGTGCAGTTTCGTTTTCGCCGTAAGAACGCGAAGACTGTCGGCGATCTGGTTCACGAGCTCGCGCGTCGGCGCGAGGACGAGCGCCTTCGCGGTCTTCGGTGCGGGCCGTCCCGGCTCGGCGAGCAGGTGCTCGATCAGCGGCAGGCCGAAAGCGAGCGTCTTGCCCGTCCCCGTCTGGGCGAGGCCGAGAATGTCGTGGCCATCGAGGGCCAACGGGATCGCCTGGTTCTGAATAGGCGTGGGTTTGGAAAATCCGGCGCGGGAAAGCGCCTCGTTCAAAGCCGGCGCGAGGCCGAGCATTTCAAAGTCTAACAAATCGAATCCTTTTACTGCCGCGCCAAAGCCCCAACGGCCGCGCGGACGTGTTGCATGGCCGCGCGGGAGCGCGACATACGAGGGTGCTGCAAAACCTCGGCGCATGTAGGCATCGTGCCCAAGCGCGGCTTTGCATGAAGAACCCTGCGTGATGGGGAACTTGAAAGAGGAGTCCGTGCTGCTGAGCCCGGCATTTCGGGCGCGGCTGATTCACGCGGCAGCGCAGCGGTGCCCCTGACGTGGGGCACAGCGGCCTGATTGTCAAGCGCCTCGTCTCCGACGGCGACTTCGTGACGCGTTGGCGTCAACACGTAACGTTTGCTTTGTTCGGCGCAACGAAGCGCCGGTCGTGCGAGCGCTCCTGGACGTTGGCTGTGCGGTGCAGTACCCATCGCTGCGGGGAATCAACAACACCATCGAGATTGACCGCCGGACCTACGGCGGCGCGGGGGACACAATGCTGACTGAGGGTGCGCTGTTTACGTTCGTCGCGGGGCTGTTCGCGATCATGAACCCGGTCGGCAATGTTGCCGTGTTCGCCAGTCTCACCGAGGGATCATCCAAAGACGATATCCGCTATTCGGCCTGGACGTGTGCCATCGCCTGTATCGTGACGCTGCTGATCGTGACCTGGGGCGGTAACTACGTCTTGGACTTCTTTGGCATCAGTGTCGATGCCCTCCGCGCGGCCGGCGGCATCATCGTTCTCCTGATCGGCCTGAACATGCTCGCGAACAACGATCAGCATCGCCACACCGCTGCCGAGACGGAGGATGCCAAGACCCGGCCCGAGATCGGCGTCGTGCCCATGGCCATCCCGATTGTCGCCGGTCCCGGCACGATCGCTACCGTACTGGTCGCGGCCCAAGACCGGACGTGGATGGGCCGGATCGAGATCTCGGTTGTCGTCCTGGTCATGTGCATTGCGGTCGGACTTCTTTTCAGCATGGCCAAGCCCATTGCCGACCGGATGGGCGTCGCCGGCATGGCCGTCGTGACGCGGCTCATGGGCATGATCCTCGCGACGATCGCGATCACGATGCTGGCTCTCGGCTTCAAGGGATTGTGGCCCGGACTGGCCTGACGCGCCTGTCCTATCAACGCCTCCGGTGCCCGAGCCTTTCGCCCCCGTCAGGACTCAAACCTGGCTCATACGGTTCCACGCATCGAGCCCGGCTACCTTGTAGGCCTCGGCAAGGGTCGGGTAGTTGAAGGTGTTCTCGACGAAGAAATCGACCGTGCCTTTGAGGTTGATCACGGCCTGGCCGATATGGATCAGCTCGGTCGCGCCCTCGCCGATGATGTGCGCGCCGAGAAGCCTGCGGGAGTCCAGCGCGAAGATCAGCTTCAGGAAGCCGTTGTCCACGCCCATGATGTGGCCGCGCGATGTCTCGCGGAACCGCGCCACGCCGCACTCATAGGGCGTACCGCTGGTCCGCACTTCTTCCTCCGATTGCCCCACGGTGGAGATCTCCGGCACCGCGTAGATGCCGTACGGAAACGCTTCGGGCGGCGGAGGGGCGGGCATACCGAACGCGTGGCAGGCGGCGAGACGCCCTTGCTCCATCGACGTCGAGGCGAGGCTCGGAAATCCGATCACGTCGCCCGCGGCATAGATGTTGGGAACGGCGCTCTGAAACGTCTCCGGGTCGACTTTCAGCCGGCCGCGCTTGTCGGGTTCGAGCCCGATGGCCTCGAGGTTCAAGCTCTCCACGTTGCCGGCACGGCCGGCGGCGAACAGCACGAACTCCGACGACACCTTGCGCCCATCGTTCAACGAGATCGAAACGCGATGATCGGATTGAGTGATGTCCTTCACCGCCGCCCCGAGGCGGACGATCATGCCCCGGTCGCGCATCTGATGGATGAAATCCTCGACCACCTCCTTGTCGAGAAAGTCGAGAATGGAGTCGCGCCCCTCGATGAGGGTGACGGGAACGTCGAGCGCCGAAAAGATGGTTGCGTATTCGACGCCGATCACGCCGCCGCCGATCACGGTGAGCGAGCGGGGCAGATGCTCGATCTCCAGGATGTCGTCGCTGTCGTAAATGCGCTTGCCGTCGAACGGAACATGGCCGGGACGAAAGGGACGCGTGCCGACGGCGATCACGGCCTTGTCGAAACCGACGGTCCAGGTTTCGTCGGACTCGGTGGTCAACTCGACCTCGTTGGGACCGATGAAGCGTGCACTGGCGAGAGCGAAGTCGACCATGTTCCGCATGAACTGGTGTTCCAGCACCTCGACCTCGTGATCGAGAGTCTTGTAGAGACGCTCGGTGAGGTCGACGGCGCTGATGTCCTGCTTCACCCGATAGGAGCGCCCGTAGAATCCGCGCTCACGCCAGCCGCTCAGGTTCAGGACGGTTTCACGCAAGGTCTTCGACGGGATCGTGCCGGTGTGGACGGAAACGCCGCCGAGCCGCCGCCCCCGATCGACGACCATCACCGACTTTCCGAATTTCGCCGATTGCACGGCTGCGCGCCGGCCCGCAGGGCCGCTGCCGATCACCAACATATCCACCTTGTCCATGTTCCCCCCTTTATGGATCCCCTTGGGCGCAAAGCGCAGTGCTGGCACATGCAAGTTTCGTACAAGTGACGGGGGCGCGAGAAACCGCAGAACCCTTTGACTTCTCCGGAAGAGTTCGCGCGCAAGGGCCGCGCGCGGGGCGGTTTTGCTTGCAAAAACGGCACCCGTCGCCTATTTGCCCAGGGTCGGATCGGCCGGGGGGCGCTTCTCACATTTGGCGTTCGGGAACCGGATTTCCTTGGGTGATTCCGGCACGGCTAGGGGCTGTACGACGATCCCGCATGTCTTCGTGCGGCGCGTCTCTTGTGGGGCTTTGAGCAGCCGGGATTTTAGCGGCAGCCGCGAGCGAGGCGTTGCGGCGGCGCGGGCAACGGGCCGACGGCGCCAGCGAGGCTATGCTTCGAGATGCACCGTGCATGCGGCGCGGGGCGGCTAACTAAGTAAGGGTGTGTTCCTGATCTTCCGGCGCACGAACAGCTACGACCGTGAACATCAACGTCGCCCCATCCGTCAATATCAACTCCATCCTGCGAGATTGGGTCGAGCGGCAACCCGCCCGCCGGTTGTTCGCCTTTGTCGACTCCCGGGGCGAGACGCTCGAGGACTATGACTATGCGGGGTTCGCGGCGCGCGTGGAGACGCTCGCCGCGCGCCTTGCCGAAACAGATGGGTTGCAGCCCGGCGACCGGGTCGTTCTGGCCTATCAGCCCGGCATCGAATTGGTCGCGGCGCTCTTTGCCTGTTCGAAGGTGGGGCTTATCCCCATTCCGACACCGCCCGTCAGCGCCTTCGACTTCGTTGCCTGGGTCGGACGGGTCGATCACATCGTCGCGGACAGCGGCGCAGCCCTGTGGCTTGCCTGCGGTCGGACGCGCGAGTTTTTCGCCGAAGGCCGCCAGCGCTACACCGACCCGATGCCGCGTGCGGCTGCTGACCGGCTTGACGCATTGCGGGTCATCGAGACTACGGCGATTGAGACGGATCCGGATGCAGCGGCGCCGGACAAGCCCCACCCGATCGCCTTTCTGCAATACACGTCGGGCTCGACCAGCAATCCAAAAGGCGTGTGCGTGTCGCATCAGAACCTGATCGCGAACTGCGGTGCAGCGGTTCCTCGGCATGGCGAGGTTGCCGTGACCTGGCTGCCCCAGCATCACGACATGGGACTGATAGGCTATTACATCTATGCGGTGCTGTCGGGCAGTACGACTTGGGGTTTGTCGCCGCGCTCCTTCATGCAGAACCCGTCCATCTGGCTGGAACTGCTGACGCGCCACAAGGCAACGGCGACCTCCGTCCCCAATTTCGCGCTCGAACTGTGCCTCAACGAGCGCCACGTGCCCCCAGCCAAGCTCGACCAATACGATCTGTCGACGCTTCGCACATTCATGGTCGCGGCCGAGCCCGTCTCGCCGGAAACCTTCGAAGCCTTCCGGCGGAAGTTCGCGCGCTGCGGCCTCAAGGACGAGGCCTTTTTCGTGGCCTATGGCCTTGCGGAGTTCACGCTCGCCGTATCCAGCCGCGGACGGCGGTCCGTCTCCGTGGATCGGCGCCGTCTCGCGCAAGGGCAGGCATCGCTCGTGACCGAGACGACGGGCGTAAGCCATGCGCTGCCTCTCATGAGCTGCGGGCACGCGCTGGGCGACACCGATATCCGGATCGTCGATCCCGACACGGGCATCGAGGTGCCTGGCGGCCGGACCGGCGAAATCTGGTGCGCCGGCGCCGGGCGCGCCATGGGGTATTGGCAGAAGCCGGAAGACAACCGCGAAATCTTCGATGCGCGTCTGGTCGATGCGGCCGGCGTCGACAAGCCGTTTCTGCGCACCGGCGATATCGGTTTCACGCAGGATGGCGAACTTTTCGTCTGCGGCCGCCTCAAGGACATGATCATCATCCGGGGGCAGAACATCTACCCCGAAGACATCGAGGCGCTTGCGCTGCAGGTCTATCCGGAATTGCGCCGCAACGGCGTCGTGGCGTTCTCGTCCGGCGACGGCAATGAGATGGACATTACGCTCGTGGCGGAAATAGCCCGCGGCAACGAGATGCCCGACGAGGTCGAGATCGTCCGGGTGATCCGCGAAGGGCTGCAGGTCCCCGTCGCGCGCGTCGTGTTCGTGCCGCCGCGCTCGGTGGCCCGCACGAGCTCGGGCAAGGTGCGCCGCGCCCGCACGCGCGAGCTTCTGGAAACGGGGCAAATGCCGATCCTTGTCGACACGCGCCATGCCTTGGCTGCAGTGCGGACGGACGGCAAATCCGATGTTTATGAGTTGGAGCTTCTGAAGGACCGCTACGGCATCACCGGCGAAGAGGACTACACCCTCTTCGACGCCGGCATCGACTCGCTCGATCTCGTCGTGTTCCTGAATTGGATCAAAGACTCGCTCGTCGACCGCAACGCGCCGGAACTCGCAGAGCGCGTCAATCCGCGCCTTCTGTCGTCGATCTCCATCCGCGATCTGTTTGCGCTCGTCCGCCAGTTCGTGACCGCTCCGGCCGCCGCGACGCGGGCCATGGCCGAGTTCTTCACGTCAGCCTATGAGGCACGGGTCGCCGCCGAGAAAGAGAAGATGCTGGCCGATCGCAGCTACAAGGCGGTCGACCGCCGCGTCGCCACTCCTGCCGGTCAGAAGATCGGCACGCTGCTCACGGGCGGCACCGGTTTTCTCGGCCCGTTCCTGATCGATGCGCTTCTCGAGCAATCGGACGAGGACCTGCACGTTCTCGTGCGCGGGCGTAGCCAGGAGCAGGCCCGTGCGCGGCTGGACAAGGCCTTTCTCGAGAACATCGTCGATCCCGAAAGCCGCAAGGCTTACGAGGAGCGGGTTCACGTGGTCCTTGGGGATCTGGAGGCGCCGCGTCTCGGGCTCGACGATGCGGCCTGGTCTCGCCTCGCCGATGGCGTGGACACGATCTACCACAACGGCGCGCTGGTGAATTACCTGCTCACCTACGACCACATGCGGGCTGCGAACGTCGTCGGCACGTCCGAGGTGCTGGACCTGTGCTTCACCGGCCGCGACAAGGTGCTCAACTACATCTCGACCACCTTCATCTTCGGCTGGGCGGTCAAGGATTTCCTTTACGAGAGCGACAACAATGACGGCATGGACCGTCTCGACTTCGGCTACAGCCAGACTAAATGGGCCGCCGAACAGAAGGTCTTCGCCGCCATGCGGCAGGGGCTCAAGGCACGTGTCTTCCGGCCTTCGCTCGTCACCCCGGCGCTGAACGGCAATGGCGGCAATCTCGACATCGCACTGCGTCTGCTGAGCTTCATCGTGAAGCACGGGCTCGGGGTGACGGCAGGCAATCAGGTGAGCTTCATGCCCGCGGACATCTCCGCCGGCAACATGATTGCCATCGCGCGCCAGGGAGAGACCTTAGGCCAGACATTCCATGTCGTCCGTGACGAACACGAGACCATGCCGATGATCACCGACATCATCGCGCAGCGCCTCGGCACGTGTTTCGAGATGTACGACCTCAAGAGTTTCGTGCCCCAGGTCATCCGGCGCTGCACGCGGGCGGACCCGCTCTATCCGCTGCTCGACTTTCTTGTCGGCTCCGTGGACAATATCTCGCGCATGGAATTCAAGCGCTACGAGAGCAGCAACTATCAGCTCGCCCGCGACCGGGCCTTGACCACTCATGCCGACCCGCCGTTGGACGTGGTCGTCGACGGCATCTTGCGCTTCCTGAAGGTCCGGAACCTGGTCTAGGGCGCTTCGGCGTCCCGCACCGATGGCCGAGGCTTGTCCGTTACACGTGTGTCGTCCGCCCCGACTATGCTGATGAAAATATCAGGACAGCGAAATGATCGGGGGCACTTCATGGACACGGCCTTTATCAATCCATTCCACTTTGCCTCCGCGACGGCTGTTCTTGTGTCCGTTGTCGTCACGGTCGTCGTTCCGTTCGCATTGGACCTCGCGTTTCGCAACGCCGCTGCTTAGAAACCCGCGCAGCCGAACGCAGGCGCGTTAGGCAGCTCAGGCCTTTCGTTTGAAAGGCGATCCGTCGGGTGTGGTCAGCCGAACTCCCGTCGCATCGCGATGCAGGACCGCATCATGGTCTGGATAGTGAACCACTTCCTCTGAGGCCCTGGTGCCGACGATGAGGATTATCGCGGGATCAGCGGAGCGATTCTCGAGGCAATGCGCGATCGGGGTCCCGGCGCTCCAGCCCGCGGCATCGCCTGCGTTGAGTACGGTCTCGGAGTCTTCGACGAGCACGAGTTGTCCGAAAATCACGTAGATGAATTCGTCCTCGTTCTCGTGCCAATGCCGCACGGACGACCGCGAACCCGGCGCCAACCGCTCCATGCGGACGCCGAATTGGCTGAGACCGGCAGCATCGCCGAGCACGATCTCAGCATACGGGCCATGATCCTCGCCGGTGATCGCGTTGATGCCGCCCGGTTTTTCGGCCCATTCGGGAATGTCGATCTTTGGCATGGACGTTGAGGTAAGCGAGTCGGGGCAGCCGCGCAACGCCGCCCGGAAAGTGCGATTGTCCGATCATCTGGCGCCGCGCCACGATGCTGACACGGGCGAGCGGGAAGACTAGCGTGGAACCCGTCCAGAGGATGGAGGAGCGCCATGATTACCCTTTACACGTTCGGCCCGGCTTTCGGCCTTCCCGACATGAGCCCGTTCGTCACCAAGGCCGAGATGCTGCTCAAACTCGCCGGTCTCGACTACCGCACGGACCCAAACGGCTTCAACAAGGCGCCGAAGGGCAAGCTCCCGTATATCGACGACGACGGGGAGGTGATAGCCGACTCGACGTTCATCAGGCGTCACATCGAACGAAAATACGGCATCGATTTCGACAAGGGCCTGGATGCGGAACAGCGCGCGACCGCATGGGCCTTCGAGCGCATGTTCGAAGATCATGCCTATTGGACCTTCCTGCATGCGCGCTGGGTGGATCAAGGCAATTTCGATCGCGGACCGCGGGTCTATTTCGAGCGCATGCCGATGCCCATGCGGCTCATCGTGCCACGCATTGCGCGCCGCCAGCTCAAGGCGCAGATCATGGGGCAAGGTATTGGACGGCACTCCGATGCGGAGATCGTCGAACTGGGGACGCGCTCGCTGGATGCGGCCGCGGCGTTTCTCGGTCAAAAGACCTACATGATGGGCGAGGAACTGAGCGGTCTCGATGCCACGGCTTTCGCATTTCTCGCTGGCGCGCTCTGCCCCATTTTCGAGACGCCGCTGCGAACCGCGGCCGAGCGTCACGACAATATCAAAGCCTATGTCGGCCGCATCACCGAACGCTTCTATCCGGACTATGGCGAACTGCTCCAATGGACGGCATAGCGTCGGCATAGAAGTCCGTCCGCATTCAGAGTGTCGCGCAGTCGAGGCTTCGATGAGCGCGTGATCGTGCAGATCCGCTGTCACAAGAGTTGAACGTTGCTGCCCTAGGCTCCCCTGGCGATCGAGCCATGGGGGGCAGTCATGGATCAGGCCGTTATTGCGGAGAAGGTCAAGGACGGAGACGCGCGTACCGTCCAGGACTACATCGACGAGACGCCATTCTGGGCCGACGGAACGTCCGTGCCCGACGGGCCCATGAGCGGCATGCAGTGGCGGATCTGGTGGCTGTCCATTGCCGGCAAGTTCTTCGAAGGTCTGGTCGTCTTCATGACCGGCGTCGCGCTCCCGCTGCTCGCCAAGGACTGGGATCTGACGGCGGCCCAACACGGCATGGTCGGTGCGGCGACGCTGTTCGGCATTCTCGTCGGTGCAAGCGCGCTCGGCGCCCTGTCCGATTATTTCGGACGCAAACCGATGTTCGTCTTTGAGATCGGCCTCTTCACGCTCTTTCTCGCGCTGATCGTTGTGTCGCCAGGCTTCGTCTGGTTCATCGTCTGCCTGTTCGGTCTCGGTCTTGCGCTCGGCTGCGACTATCCGACGGCTCATGTGATGATCTCCGAGAGCACGCCATCGCGCATCCGCGGACGGCTAGTGCTCGGCGCCTTTGGGTTCCAGGCGGCGGGGGCCCTCGCCGGCACGGCGGTTGGCTATTTCGCCTTGAGCCTCGACCCGGACGTCGGCGCGTGGCGCTGGATGTACGGCGCCGCGCTCATCCCGGCTCTGCTCGTTCTCATCGGCCGCTTCTACGTCACCGAGAGCCCCCATTGGCTTGCGGAGATGGGACAGGATCAAAAAGCCGAGCACGAGCTCAATCGGCTGCTGCAGCGGCATCCGCCCTATCCGCCCCGGTTCAACCTTCCGGCCGCAAAGGCCGAGGCAGCCGCAAAGAAGGAATCCGGCTATAGCGCGCTGTTCAAGAAGAAGAACCGCCGTGCACTCGTGCTGGCATCGGTGCCGTGGTTCCTTCAGGACCTCGGCACTTACGGTATCGGCATTTTTACGCCGACCATCCTCGCCGCCTCCTTGGGACACAAACGCGAGCATGCGCAGAACGTCGCTGATCTGGTGCACAACGATCTTCTCGCCGCCAAGGGCGCGGCCATGATCGACGTCCTGCTTCTGTTGGGTATCGCCATCGCCGTGCTGCTGTCCGACAAAGTCGGACGGATCAAGCTTCAGGTAGTCGGCTTTGTCGGCTGTGCCGCCGGTCTCTTCATCGCGGCGCAGTCGGCGCTGTTCTCCAACGATGATCCCTTGAAGCTCGTCCTGATCTTCGCCGGCTTCATGCTGTTCAACTTCATGACCAATCTCGGGCCGAACGCCCAGACCTATCTGATCGCGGGCGAAGTCTTCCCGACCAAGGTCAGAGCGAAGGGCGCGGGGCTGGCCGCGTCCTTCGCCAAGATCGGCGCCTGTACCACGGCCTTTCTCTTCCCGATCCTGCTCGCCGATATCGGCACACAGGCGCTTCTCTACATTCTCGTCGGAACTTCGCTGCTCGGCGCGCTCGTCACCTGGCTGTTCCGGATCGAGACCAAGGGCGTGAAGCTCGACACCGTCGGTGTCGAGCTGAGGTAGGCCCTCGCTAGAAATAGTCCGGGATGAAGGTCTGATCCTCGAGCGGCGGCCGCACGTAGTCGCCGCCCTTGGGCCGCGGCGGCAGCGACGGCGGCGTCGGGGTCAGATCGCCGTACTCGATCTGGCTGAGCAGATGCGTGATGCAATTTAGCCGGGCGAGCTTCTTCACGTCGGCCTTCACCACATACCAGGGCGCCTGCTTGATATCGGTATGCGCGAACATGTTGTCCTTGGCGCGCGAGTACTCGACCCAGCGCGAGCGCGACTCCACGTCCATCGGGCTGAGCTTCCAGCTCCGGGTCCGGTCGGTCATGCGCTTTTGGAAACGCCGCTCCTGTTCCGCATCGCTGACGGAGAACCAGTATTTGATGAGAATGATGCCA
This sequence comes from Methyloceanibacter sp. wino2, assembly GCF_003071365.1. Taxonomy (NCBI): domain Bacteria; kingdom Pseudomonadati; phylum Pseudomonadota; class Alphaproteobacteria; order Hyphomicrobiales; family Hyphomicrobiaceae; genus Methyloceanibacter; species Methyloceanibacter sp. wino2. Next base: position 1,509,609 of record NZ_CP028960.1, on the reverse strand, counting down.
GAACGCACCAGCATGCGCTCAAATTCCGGGCAACTCCGCAGGAACTCCTGATACTCGGTATCGGAGCAGAAACCCATGACGCGCTCGACGCCGGCGCGGTTGTACCAGCTGCGGTCGAACAGGACCATTTCGCCGGCCGCCGGCAGATGCGGCACGTAGCGCTGGAAGTACCAGGAGGATTTTTCGCGTTCCGTCGGCGTGCCGAGCGCCACGACACGGCAGAGGCGCGGGTTGAGGCTTTCCGTTATCCGCTTGATAACGCCGCCTTTTCCGGCTGCATCGCGGCCCTCGAAGATCACGACCACGCGGAGCTTCTCAGCCTTGATCCACTCTTGCATCTTCACCAGCTCGACCTGGAGCTTGGCGAGTTCCTTTTCGTAGAGGTCGTTCTTGATTTTCCGGGTTTTCGCTTTCACGTCCCCGACCGCGAGGTCGGCGGCAGCGAGTTCTTCATCGGACAAGTGCTTGGCCAGCTTGCCGTTTTTCTTCGGCTTCTTGTCCTTCTTCGACTTCTTCTCCTCGTTCAGGATCGCATCCATGGCTATTCCCTCTCGTTCCTGGCTCTGACGTCCTGCCAACGCGGACCTTGCAGGGCCTCAAGTCTTGCCGGGTGCGTCGCGGACGGCGATTGCCGCCGTCGGCGCGGCGCGTAAAGGGATTAGCGGTGCAACAAAAGTGCCATAATGTGTCTGAGCACGCGTATTGCGTGCTACTCGGCGTCGTCGTCAGTCTCCTCCGGACAGTCCGGGCCGAGATACTTCCCGTCGATATTCACGCCCATGCGGCGGATGGCGCCGATCGGCGGATCGAAGGTGGTCTTCATCGTGCCGTGGTAGCGCGTCTCGAAGTCTCCGGTGAAGGTGGAGCTGATGATCTGTTTGCCGTCCTTGTTGCTGCACTCGACGGTGACGATGATTCCCTCGTTGAGCGGGGTGAGTTCCGGCTCCGTGCAGTCCGACCCTTCGGGCCGGATGATGTCGTCGTTTTCACCGACACAGACCTTGCGGGTCGTCATGCCGGACACGGGCGCCACGGTTGTGATCTCCCAGAGACCGGCCTTGCGCTGCGGTGCCGCGACGTCGGCAGCGGCAGCGAGCGAACAGGCGGCCGTGCCCAAAGCGGCTGCGAGAATGAACTGACGTACCGGGAATTCCATGGGTGACCTCCGTACCGGGGTGCTTGTTGTGTCTGATATGCGTGTGGTCGCAGACATCGGGGCGTCCGCCAACGCGCGGAGCGTGGGCCTGTGCCCAAAAATGCAGGTGCGATGATCCCGGAAATCCTAGGGAAGAACTTCCCGTCTGCGGATTGCGACCGCCCTCGGACTCCGGGCTTGCACTGAGGGGGCCGTTTGCCCCACTCCTGCGGGCGGACTTGGACTGGAACGAATCGGATGACGACTGAGACGAAGATCGCGACGGCGCCGGCGCCTGCCTCAAACGGCCCCGCGCAGAAAATGGCCGTGACCGTGCTTGCGGCGATCAGCATGTGCCACATGCTGAACGACATCATTCAGTCGTTGATCCTGGCGATCTACCCGATGCTGAAGACGTCGCTCGCGCTCGACTTCGCGCAGATCGGCTTCATCACCTTCACGTTTCAGGCAACCGCGTCGGTGCTCCAGCCCTTTGTCGGCTACATCACCGACCGCTACCCCACGCCCTATTCGCTCGTGGCCGGCATGGGCTCGTCCCTCGCGGGACTGCTCCTGATCGCCTACGCGACCACCTACACCACCGTCCTGGTCGCCGCCGCGCTGATCGGCATGGGCTCGTCGGTGTTTCACCCCGAGTCCTCGCGCGTCGCGCGGCTGGCTTCCGGCGGTAAGCACGGCACCGCCCAGGCCGTGTTCCAGGTCGGCGGTAATTTCGGCACGGCGCTGGGACCGCTGCTCGCGGCCTTCATCGTGCTGCCCTACGGACAAGGCTCCATTGCCTGGTTCTCGGTGGTGGCGTTGGTGGGCATGGTGATCCTGGGCGGCGTCGGCGCCTGGTACGGCAAGGCGCTCAAGATCCGGCCGATCTCCCATCCCGAAGAGCGTGAGGCGATCGCGGCGCTTGGCCGGCGCAAGGTGGCCAAGGCGATCGTGATCCTGATTACGCTCACCTTCTCGAAGCACTTCTATCTGGCGTCGATCGCGAGCTTCTACATCTTCTACCTGGTGCACACGTTTGACCTGTCGGTGCAGTCCGCCCAGCTCTACCTGTTCCTGTTCCTGGGGGCGGTCGCGGCGGGCACGGTCATCGGCGGTCCCATTGGCGACCGCATCGGACGGCGCCGCGTGATCTGGTGGTCCATTCTCGGTGTGTTGCCCTTCACCTTGGCGCTGCCCCATGTGGGCCTGTTCGCGACGGCCGTCCTGAGCGTGATCATCGGCTTGATCCTCGCCTCGGCGCATCCCGCGATCATCGTCTATGCCCAGAGCCTGTTGCCGGGACGGGTGGGCATGGTCGCCGGGCTATTTTTCGGCCTGGCTTTTGGGATCGCTGGCATTGGCGCGGCGCTTCTCGGTCGCTTGGCCGACGCGACGAGCATCACGTTCGTCTACAACGTCTGCGCGTTTCTGCCCGCCATCGGGCTGCTCGCGGCATTCTTGCCAGAAATGTCGAGCCCGTCCCAAGAGGCGGCGCAGGAGAAGCGGCCGCGTGCCGCCGGTTCACCCCAAACTTGACAAGTTAATGACACCCTCCGGTGTCACATCTTGGTCAATTGTTCAGCGCACGTCTTTGTTTTGTCTTGGCCGGCTGATCCGAGACCGCCGGATTAACGTTAATGAGACGTTGCTTTGTTGCGTGACACCGCAGGGGTCCGGAAGTGCGAGACTCTGCAGGCGGTTAACGGTAAAATGCTGAGTGTTGGCGCCGATGCTGAGGCTGAGTTCGGCGCCCTGTTTACGAGTTCTGCGTAACGTACCGGGCGGCGGTCGGCGAGGTCAGTTGTGGCCCGCAGGAACCCCTTGCCCGGATTTCAGTTGTATTGAGGTTCAGTGATTTCTGGGGGTAAGAGATGCGTGATATTCGCGGGGACCTACAAGACCGCGCTGGCTTCCTAGAGGAGCAGATCGGCGCGGCACAAGCGCAATTCGAAAAGAGGATGGAGCTGTTCACGCGCGAGCATGAGTCGAAGATCGCCGATCTTCAGGCCGAGCTCGAAGCGGTCAGCATGCTCATGGAGCGCGAATACCGGCGCATCATGAGCGCGCCGGACGTGGCGGAGGAGCGCCGTCAGACGCAGCCCCAGCCGGCGCCCGAACAGGCTCCGGTCGCGTCCGCGCCTGAAGCGTATGACGAGTCCGACTACGTGGACGAGGAATCTGAGTACCTTCCCGAGGACGAACCTTATCGCAGGCCTGCGGTCGCCGAGGCCGAACCGGCCCGGCGCGAGCCCGAGCCGCGCTATGCGCCGCGCCCGGCAGCCCGCGCCGAGGACGACCACCGGCAGCCCGCTACAGCGGAAGCCCAGCCGCAGCGGCCGATTCCCATGGAGCGGCCGGCAGCGGAACGGCGTCCGGTCGAGACGGCGCCGTATCGGCCTGCCGCCCGCGCACCCGAGCCGCGTCAGGAAGCGCCGCGTCAAGAGGCTCCCCGTCAGGAGACCGTCCGTCAGGAAGCAGCGCGGCAAGAATCGTCGCGCCGTGAGGAGCAGCCCCGGCAGTACGAGCCGGTGCAGCAAGATCGCGGCCCGGCGCAGCGCCAGCCCCTTGCGGACTTCCTGATCCGCAAGCTTGGCGAAGTCGGCAACATGAGCTTGGACGATTTGTGCGGTGTCGCCATCCACGAGGGGTACTTCGCCGAAGGCGACAACCCGGACCGGACGGTGCACATGACGCTCATGAACGTCGTCAAGGCGGGCTTCATCCGGCAGATGCCGAATGGAACCTTCGCTCCGGCTTCCGTCATGGACACGATCAGGCTGCGGCGCGCGATCTAGCGCCGCCGTCTCATTCGGTGGGCCGTCCGCGCAACAGCTCGACGACGTCGCTTCGGATCTTGTCTTCCGTATAGCGCGCCAGTTCCTTGCGATCGGCAAAGTCGTCAAGCGGCACGGGCGGTCCAATCCGAATGTTGGCTTCGAGGGGCCCTAGCCCCAACAGCCGCCAAGCGTGGCTGGCCATGTCCATGTCGCCGTACCAGGCGACTTGCGGACGGCCGCGCCGGCCGAGCGGCAACCCATAAGCTTTGGTATAGGCAAGCGCCAGCGTCTGAACGGAGACGTCGGACTCCGTCGTGTCGCTTGCGGGCGGCTTCACCGCCGCGAACAGCGCCGAGCGGAAGGGCAGCACCCCATTGCCGTCGCTCGATGTGCCCTCGGCGAAGAACACCACATGGTCGCCCGCCTCGAGCCGGTCGAGAATTTCGTTTGCCTTCGTGCTTGTCTGCGTGCGCCGCTCGCGGTCAACGAAGACCGAGCGCTGCAGCTTCGCCAGCCATTTCACGAAGGGCCAGGTCGAGACTTCCTGCTTGGCCACGAACGAGACCGGCGCCACGGCGGACAACACGGTGATGTCGAGCCAGGACACGTGGTTCGAGACGACGAGCACGCCGTTCCGGCGCGCAAGCTCACCATCCACATTGATGCGGACGCCGACGATCCTGCAGACTTGACGGTGATACCAATGCGGGAAGGTGCGGGCGAACCGAGATCGTGACCGGACGAACAGGTGCTGCAGGGGCATCAAGGGCAGGGTGAAGGCGAAGAAAGTCGCCAGCACCAGGAATGCGCGCACGTTTTTCATCGGTCAGGAGCGAAGCGGGCGAGTATCGGCGGCGGACGAGAAGTTCAAAGCATCAATAGCAGGTTCGATTCCCATACCGCGTGATGCAGATCCCGCGCAAGGCGGGGTTTTCGGCGCGGACCCGCAGCGGTTCGACCCTGCACTCCGTCCGGACATCGCCCCCGCCGAAATTGAACGTATCGCAGACCTCGCGGCGTCCGGTCTGGACGAGAGTGATGTTCATTTGCGACGGGAAGGCCACTTTCACAGGGGCCGCAGCGGGCGCCTGCTCGGCGGTGGCAGGACTTGGCGCTGTTGCCTGGGTTGGGGTTGTTGTCGCTTGCGGCGTGGGCGGGCCTTCCGCGTCGAGCGAGATCGCGTGCTCCGCAAAGGCGAGCGAGGTCAGCAGCATCAGCGCCGTCGCCAAGAAAACGCGCAAACCCATAACGCACCCCTTCATCCCGTTAACCTTTCGTTAACGTTGTCCCGGGGCGGGCCGGAAGTCAAACCTCGCGCGCGGGGAACAGGCGACGCCTAAGTCTCGTTCTTGTCGTTCTGAGGTTTGAGCGGCTTACCGAAGAGCTCGAGACGGTGGCCGATCAGCTTGAACCCCAGCTCAGCCGCGACGCGTTCCTGCAAGCGTTCAATGTCTTCGTTGGTGAACTCGATGACGTCGCCCGTGGTCACGTCGATGAGGTGATCGTGGTGCTCGTGGTCACCCGGTTCGTAGCGCGCGCGGCCATCGCCGAAATCGTGGCGCTCCACGATGCCCTCATCTTCAAGAAGTCTCACGGTGCGATACACGGTCGACAGGGAAATGCGCGGATCGCGCTCCGCCACGCGCCGATAGACTTCCTCGGCATCGGGGTGGTCGTCCGCCTCGGACAGAATCTGCGCGATGATGCGCCGCTGGCCGGTCATCCGGAGGCCCCGCTCGGCGCAAAGGCGCTCCAACCTGCTCTCACGCCTGGGCTGCTTTGGCATGGCTCTCGTCGGGCGCGACGTGGTCGGCGCTCGGCCGATGATCGGCGCCGGCACGGCTCGGGTTGTTCGCGACATCGCGCATCATCGGGTCGTGGGTCCTAAAGGGCAAGAACGAAGATCAGGACTGAAGGTCGAGGCGCAGCACGGCGGCATCGCCGCCGTCCTCGTAGTAGCCCGGGCGCCGCCCGACTGCCTCGGCTCCCAGCTGCCGGTAAAGCGCGAGCGCGGTTGCATTGGTCTCGTCCACTTCCAAAAAGAGAGCCCGGATTCCGCTCGACTTGAGGGCCTCGGCCGCGTGCCGCAAAAGCGCCCGGCCCACGCCGCGTTTCCTCAAGTCGGCCACAACGCCGATCGTGAGCAACTCCGCCTCGTCGCCTGCCGCGCGTGCGATGAGGAACCCGGCCGGCTGGGCGTCCTCCGCGCCAACCGTCGCCAGAAGGCACAGCGTTGAGGGGCCTGCGATGAACTGGGCCATGGCCGCTTCGTCCCAGGCGCGCTGCTGGTGAGACTGTTCGCCTGTAGCGAAGCAGGATTGGTGGAGAGCGGCGAAGAGCGCGGCGTCGAACGGTGTTGTCCGCCGGATTCGGACGCCCGCCGCGTCTTCGTGCCTTGTCACGGCCGCCGCTCCAGAGCCGTGTTCTGAGGCTTTGCATCCGGAGGCCTCAAATACAGCGGCCGCAGGACCGGAATGCGTTCATCGCTCTCGGCGGCGAGCTCGGCCAGCGTCATCGCGCCGGGTTGGAGGTCAGGCCGGGTAGGCGCCAGTTCCTGGTTCCTTGCCGCAGCCGCTTCGGTCAACAGGCCCGCCCCGCTTCCAACAGCGACGGCAACGCCGGCGGGCAGACGGGCTGCGGCGTCCTCGGGCGTGAGAAGCGCGGGACCGTCGAGCCGCGATCCATCGGGCGCGAAGAGGCCGAAATAGAGCATGCCCCGCCGCGCATCGACGGCGATCGCGAACGGCCTTTCCGGGACAAGGCCCTCCCGAAGGGCCCGCCGCGCCATCACCGTGAGACTGTCTGTGCCGAAAAGGGTGGCCCGGCAGGTCAGGGCCAGCCCGCGTGCAGCCGCAATGGCAATGCGCACGCCCGTGAAGCTGCCGGGCCCTTGCGTGGCGGCAATCGTGTCGAGGTCACCTGGTGCGAGGCTCGCTTCAGCCAGGACCGCCTCGACCATCGGCATCAGCGCTTCCGCGTGGCCGCGCAGCATCTCGGTCTCGCGCAGGACTTCGAGCTGCGCGGAAGGGCCGGTCCGCAGCACGGCAGCCGAGCAGACTCCCATGCTCGTATCGAGCGCTAAGATATTCATGAGGTGGTCTTAGAGGATGCGGGCGACTTGGTCGAAGTCGAATCGCGGCGACCGGGGACGCAGCGCCGAGCTGTCGCCATAACCGAGATTGCATAGAAAGTTCGATTTGACGTTCGTGCCGTCGAAAAACGCGGCGTCGACGCCGGCCGGGTCGAAGCCCGACATGGGTCCGCAGTCGAGCCCGAGGGCCCGCGCGGCCATGATGAGATAGGCACCCTGCAGCGTCCCGTTGCGGAAGGCGGTCTCGGCGATCTTTTCGGGCTTGCCGGTAAACCAGCTCTTCGCGTCCGTATGCGGAAACAGCTCGGGCAGGTGTTCGTGAAAGTCGAGATCGTGGCCGATGATCGCGCAGACCGGTGCCTGCATGGTCTTCTCCCGATTGCCTTCCGACAGAAACGGCTTCAGCCGTTCCTTGGCTTCGGGCGACTTCACGAAAACGAATCGTGCGGGGCTGCAATTGGCGCTAGTCGGTCCCAGCAGCACTAGCGACACGAGTTCGCGCAGCAAGGCGTTAGGCACATCCCGATCCTGCCAGGCATTGTGCGTTCGCGCGTCGTGAAATAGCTGTGCGAAGGAGCCGTCTGGGAGGCGGTCCGTCAAATCGGGCGGACTTCCTGCACTTCCGGAATGAAGTGCCGCAGCAGGTTCTCGATGCCGTGCCGCAGCGTCGCCGTGGAACTCGGGCAGCCGGAGCAGGCGCCGCGCATGTGCAGATAGACCACGCCGTCACGATAGCCCTGGAACGTAATGTCGCCGCCATCCTGGGCCACGGCGGGCCGGACCCGCGTATCGAGCAGTTCCTTGATGGTCTTGACCGTGTCCTCGTCCTCGGGCTCGAAGAACTCTTCGCCGCCCGGCTGGATCTCGTCCGCCTCGTCCACGGTGACTTCGCCGGACAGGTAGTGCTCCATGATCGCGCCGAGGATGGCGGGTTTCAGGTGCGGCCACTCGCCGTCGCTCTTGGTCACGCTGATGAAGTCGGAGCCGAGGAACACGCTGGAGATGCCGTCGATCTCGAACAGCCGCGAGGCAAGCGGTGACGCTTCGCCCTCGTCGCCGGCGCGGAACTCGAGCGCGTCGTGATCACCAAGGACGGTTCGTCCAGGGAGAAATTTCAGGGTCGCCGGATTTGGCGTCGCCTCGGTCTGGATGAACATGACGGACCCTCTTCTGAGTCGAATCTCAATAGCTTAGAATTATTCTATACTTGTGACTCCAAGACCTCAAAGTCAAGGCGGCACCAGCCTAGATTTGCCTGTCTTGAGAGGCCGCAGCGCCCTCAAGCGAGCGCAAGAATTTCCTCCGCCGAAAGATGCCCCGGAACGACGGTAATCGGCGTCGGAAACACGCCTGCCAGTCGTCCGCCCGCGAGGCTCGAAACCAGCGGACCGGGGCCGGACGGATCTTTCGAAGCGCCGAGGACCAGCACGCCGATATCGGGATCCTCTTCGATGAGTTTGGTGATCTCCTCGTCCTTGGAGCCTTCGCGCACGATCTCCTCGGGCTCCAGGTCTTCGAACCCTAGAGCTTTGAGTTTACGTCCAAAAAGGCGAAAGACGGCCTTCGCCTTGTTCAGACCCTCCTCGCGCGCGATTTCCTCCACGCCGAGCCAGTGCATGGCGCCGTCCTCGGGTTCGATGACGTAGAGGAGCGCGAGCTTGCCCTTGGTGCGTTCCGCGCGGCTTGCGGCAAAGGCAAGCGCGCTCTCGCATTCCGGGGTCTCGTCGACGACGACCAGGAATTTGCGCTTGTGACCCTTGAGGTAGATCTGGCGCTTCTGGCGGCGTCGCGCCTGTGTGGACTTCTTGTCGTCTGTTTTTTCGCTCATTGCGCCGCAGGGTACCCGTTCGTGGACTCGGCGCGCATGCTGCCACCTCCGGATGGGCGCAACAAGCCAGTTCTGTGCCTGTCGCCGCCGCGCTCAGGCCAGGTCGATGGCATAGCGTTTGAGGTCTTCGAGCTCCACGAGCTCGAGCGTGGCCTCGTGCGTCGCGGCAAGGACGACCCGTGGCGCCTTACCGGCCTCGAACGCCTCGAGCCAGCGGGCCGCGCACAGGCACCAACGGTCCCCCGGCTTCAAGCCCGGAAAGCCGAAATCCGGCACGGGCGTGGAAAGATCGTTCCCACACGCCTTGGAAAACGTGAGGAACGCCTCGGTCACCTCGACACAGACCGTATGCAGCCCGGCATCCTCGGGGCCGGTGTGGCAGCAGCCCGTCCGGTAGAACCCCGTGAGCGGCCGGTCCGAACACGGCCTGAGGGGATCGCCGAAGACGTTCTTTTGACCTTCGAAGGGATTTGAGCGCCGCTGCAACATGGCCGGGAGTGTGCCCGAAAGAAGCGATGCACGCAAAGACGGCGCATCGCCGCGACGCTGCGGGTCAACGTATGGGATTGCGCTCGGGCACCTGCATCGAGACTTTCTTGGGCTTCGTCCCCAGGAACGCGGCGAGTTCCTCCTTGGTGAGGACCGGCACGCCGGGACCTGCGTCCTTGCTGGTCGCGGCCTCGACGGCGATCTCAGGTAGCTCGTCACCCACTTTAAGCGGCTCCACGCCGCCAGATGTCAGGACGGTCTGACAGTCTTTCGGAAGATCCCCGAGTTTACCGCGTTTCTTCCGGTCGGAAACGCTGGGCCGGCGCCGGATCGGGTCCAAGGGGCTGAAGCCGTGGTCGGTTTGCCACTTGGCCGAGATCTTCAGCTTCTTGTCCCAATACACGAAGGCTTTGTCGTCGCAGCCGATGTCACCTGACACCGGTGATTGGCTGTCGCACCCGGACATTCCCGGCGGACAGTTCAGGCGGACATGAAAATGGTAGTGGTGATTCCACCAGGGGCGGACCTTCGCGAGCCACGCCTTGTTCTTGCCGGCCACATCCGCCCGCGCGCAAAGCGCTTTCTTGATCGCGGGATGGACGAAGATGCGCCCGACCTGCGGGTAGGACGCCGCACGCCGGATGAGCTTTATCTGCAAATCGGTGAAGACTTCGGGATCGACGGTGAAGGGGTCCTTCAGCATCGAGACGGCCGTCATCTCCTCACGCTCGTCTTCCGTCAGCACACGGTCTGGCATGGGCGTCAGCCAAATGTCCGCGTCGAGACCGATCTGATGGCTGGTGTGACCGGTGAGCATGGGGCCGCCGCGGGGCTGAGAGAGGTCCCCGACCAGCAGCCCGGGCCACCCGTCAAGGGCATGCGCGTCGCTGGCGAGCCGTTCCATATAGTCGATGAGCTGCGGCGCTCCCCAGTTGCGGTTCCGCGATACGCGCATCACCTGCCAGTCCGGACCGTTGATGGGCAGCGAGATGCCGCCGGACAGACAGCCCTTGGTGTAGCCGCCGATCGCCCGCGCGGCGAGCGGGGCCGGGTCCGCGACCGATCCGAACAGATCGTTGGCCGGAGCGAGCTTCGCCGGGGGAATATTCTTAGGCGGATCGGGCCGGCGCAGGGGAAGCTCCATGGGGACATCCGCCTGGGCCGCCACGTCTTCGCCCTCGTCGTCGGGGCTGCCGTCCGCCGGTTGCGCCTCGTTGAGCGTGTTGTCTTGCTGGGGCGTATCCGCGCCGGGCGGCGCGACGTGCTGAGGCCGCACGGCCGCCTGCGGCGAGGCTACCTCTGCCGCGGCGATGCCGGTCATCAGGAACAAAAGTGGTAGGCCGATGATCAGCCTACGCATTGTCCTCCAGCCACATGACATGTGCCCCGCTAACTGACGACGTTGAAAGCGAAAGCTTAACACAAACAAGACCAATAGTAGCAGCCTCTTAAGGGTGTTGAATCGGTATGGCTTCGGGCGCGGACGGCTCGCACGGGACATTCAGGAGATGTTCAGCCGATAGAGATAGACTGAGGCCCTCGACTGGTCCGAAGTCGGAGATTTGAGGGCCCACGCGCGTCCGCGCCGCCGATCCTGAGTGTGAGTTGAGCCACGGAGGAGACACAACAAATGCGACGCTTCTTGGTCCTGATCGCGATACTGGGCGCAGCCGCATGCCTGCCGGCCGCGGCATTTGCCGGCGTCGTGGCGCAGATCAATCTCTCGAGCCAGCGGATGCACGTTTATGTCAACGGCAAGCCTGCCTATACGTGGAAAGTCTCGACCGCGCGGCCGGGCTACCGGACGCCGACTGGGACGTACAAGCCGTACAGTCTCGTCAGGTACCATCGGTCGACGATCTACAACGGCTCGCCGATGCCCTACTCGATCTTCTTCAAGGGCGGCTATGCGATCCACGGCTCGTATGAGACGAAGCATTTGGGCCGGCCCGCGTCGCATGGCTGTGTGCGGCTGCACCCGTCCAACGCCGCGCGTCTTTACGCTCTCGTGCAGCGGTACGGCAAGAGCAACACCACCATTCGCATTACCCGTTAGGGGTGCCGGGTCGGACGTTCGTCGCACGCCGGTCACGGCGTGAATTTTGTGCGAACGGCTTGACCGGGACCGGTCCCCGCGGGACGCTTCAGAGAAAATCAGAAAGACTGGGATTGGAGAAACGCATGTGTGATTGCCCCGAACACGCAACGCTGTCGCGCCGTGCGCTTGTCGCCGGCGCCGGTGCTTTTGTTGTGGCCGGTATGGTGCCGCGCGTTGGTGCGCACGCGGAGGACAAGGCGCCGCCACCCAATGCGATTCCTCCCGCCGAGGCACTGGAGCGCCTGAAGGCGGGCAACGCCCGCTACAAGGCCGATGGGGGCAAGGACAGGGACTTCTCGGTAGAGCGCGCCGCGCGCGTCCAAGCCCAGCACCCCATCGCCGGCATTCTCTCCTGCGCCGACAGCCGCGTGCCGCCTGAGATCATCTTCGATCAGGGGCCGGGCGATCTGTTCGTGTCGCGCGACGCCGGCAACGTTGTCAGCAATTACGGACTGGCGAGTTTTGAGTTCGCCGTGACGAGCCTCGGCATCCCGCTGATCTTCGTTCTGGGGCATAGCGGGTGCGGCGCGGTGCTGACCGCGCTCAGCGCCTCCATGCAGCGTAAGGAACTGCCGGGCCATCTGCCCGAGCTGGTCAAGGCGATCCAGCCTGCGGTCATCACGGCACACGGCAAGCATCCCGGCGACTACCTGGCGGCATCGATCGAGGAGAACGTGCGCCTCGGCATGACGCGGCTGAAGACGCAGTCCGAAATCATCGGCGAGGCCGTCGCGGCCGGGAAAGTGAAGATCGCCGGCGGGGTCTACGACCTCGAGACGGGCACCGTGAATCTGGTCTAACGGAGAACACCATGGAAGACGTGCTCGAGCGTTGGCGGTCGGAGAAGACGGCGGCCTATCTGTCCAGCGCCGTCGCGGCCAACGAGCCCGACCCCAGGCGCGCCAAACTGTTCCGCAAGATGGCCGAGGCGGCTGAGGCGCAGGCCGCGATCCTCGCCAAGGACCTCAAGCAGGTTCCGGGTTTCACGCCGTCAATGCGCTCACGCATCATGGTCTTTCTATTGGGCATCCTGCCGCCGCGCGCCATGCGCAACGTCTTGTCCGCACACAAGGTGCGGGGCATCTCCGTCTATCGTGGCAGGGCCGAGGAGCCGAAGGGCGAGAAGACAGACGGCAGCGGCCATCCCTGGCCCACCTCCGTCGACGATATCGGACGTCAGCACAAGAACTACACCAGCGGCACGCTGCGCGCGGGCGTGTTCGGCGTGAACGATGGGCTCGTGTCCAATACGTGCCTCGTCATGGGTGTGGCAGGCGCAGGCGTTGGGCCGAGCGAGATTCTGCTGACCGGCATCGCCGGGCTGCTGGCGGGCGCGTTCTCGATGGGCGCGGGCGAGTTCATCTCCATGTTGTCGCAACGGGAAATGTTCGAGCATCAAATCGCGCAAGAGAAGGACGAGCTTGAGCGTTATCCCGACCAGGAAGCCGAAGAACTCGCGCTCATCTACGAAGCGCGCGGCATTCCCCTCAACGAAGCGCGCGACATGGCCAAGCATCTGATCGCGAATCCGGAACAGGCGCTGGATGCGCTCACCCGCGAAGAACTGGGCCTCAATCCGGAAGAGCTTGGCTCGCCTATGGGCGCGGCCGTCTCGTCCTTTCTTACGTTCAGTGTCGGCGCGTGCGTGCCGCTCATTCCCTACCTCCTCGGCTACGAGAAGGAAGGCATCGTCATCGCTGCGATCCTGGCAGGGATCGCGCTGTTCGGTGTGGGATCGGCGCTCAGCCTCTTCTCGGGCAAGAACGCGTTTATCGGTGGCGCGCGCATGCTCGTCGTTGGTTCGGTCGCGGCAGCGGCAACCTACTTCATCGGATCGCTTCTCGGGGCGAATGTCGCCTGATCCGGCCCCGATTTCCACCCATGCGTCCCTTCTCCATCGCGGAAACACGCGGTAAAATCAGCCCTATCTCGACTTCGTTTGCATAAAAATCGTTTCGGGAGCTGGGTATGACGAAACATCTGGTACTTGCGGCCGCTGCCATTGCGGCTTTCTCCGCGTCGGACGCCTTCGCCGCCGACGCCGATCACGGAAAACAGCTATATGCGACCTGCGCGGCCTGCCACGGGCCGACCGGGGCCGGCAACGAGGCGCTCGGCGCGCCGCCGATAGCCGGCATGCCGGCCTGGTATACGGTCCGGCAGCTGAACAACTTCAAGACGGGTGTGCGTGGCGCCAACCCCAAGGACACGCATGGCCAGCAGATGGCCCCCATGGCCAAGATGCTGGGCACGGATGACGATGTTGCCGACGTCGCGGCCTATATCGAGACCCTCAAATAGGACGCGAGAGAGCGGCGGTATCTGAGAACAGGTTCCGGCGCCTGACCTGACGTGTCTGAAATCTCGAGACGGGGCCGCGTATCGCGGTCCCGTCTTTATCCGTCGAGGTGTCTTCTCATTGAGCGCGCCGTCGGTTCGGTGCGACGGGCTCGGCAAAGCTTTTACGAAAATTCGAGTGGGTTTCGCCGGTCCTCGATAACCTTCTGTGGAAGTTGCGAGGCCGCTTAACGCAGCTTTCACAGCCGCAGCGCATTCTCGTGCCGAGTTTCGTCCAAGGAGATGTTCCATGATCCGACGCGCTGCAACTTACGTCTTTGCCGCTTCGCTCGCGTTAGCGACAACGCCGGCTTTTTCCTGCACGGGCATTAGCCTCAAGGCGCAAGATGGCGCCGCCATTCGTGGCCGTACTCTCGAGTTCGGTTTTCCCCTCAAGTCTAACGTTCTCGTCGTGCCGGCCGGCAACGAGTTCGCCGCTACGCTTCCCGACGGAAGCAAGGGAATGAGCTACAAGGCCAAGTACGGCTTCGCCGGCATGAACGGCATCGGGTCGACCTACCTGATCGCTGACGGTCTGAACGAGCAAGGGTTGTCGATCGGCCTGTTCTATTTTCCGGGCGACGCGAAATACGCGGAGTCGACGAAGGAGAATGCCGACAAGTCGCTCGCTCCGCAGGATTTCGGCGCCTGGGTTCTCGGCAACTTCGCGACGGTCGACGAGGTCGCGGATGCCGTCAAGGACATTGACATGGTGGACACGCCCATGCCCGGCTTCGGCAGCGCCGAGGGTCAGTCGCTCCCCGTGCACTTCTTCGTGCAGGACAAGACGGGCAAGTCCATCGCCGTGGAGCCTATCGACGGCGAACTCAAAGTCACCGAGGCTCCGCTGGGCGTCATGACCAACACGCCGCCCTACGACTGGCAGATGACCAATCTGGGGAACTACGTGAACCTGACGCCTAAGGACGTGGGCACGGAGAAGCTGGGTCCGATCACGATCAAGCAGACCGGATCGGGGTCCGGCATGCTCGGCCTGCCCGGCGACTTCACGCCGCCGTCGCGCTTCGTGCGCGCCGCGCTTTTTAGCCAGAACGCGACACCGAGTGAGACGGCGCAGGACGCCGTGTTCTCGGCGTTCCATATCCTGAACCAGTTCGACCTTCCGAAAGGCTCGATCATCTACGGCAACCCGAAGCTTCCTCCCGAGATCACCGAGTGGACTAGCGTCAACGACCTGGAAAATCTGCGGTACTACGTGCGCACGCGTCAGGATCAGGGGATTCGTATGATCGACCTGAAGACGGCCCTCGAAACAGCCAAGGGTAAGATCAGCATCATCAACGTGCAGGACTCCGAGCAAGAAGTTGAGGATGTTTCCGGCGACGGGAAGCCTGTCTCGGCCAACTAGCCGGCGGTAGACGAATGGATCGTTCAGGCCCCGGGCCCATGCCCGGGGCCTTTTTGTTGGCTCATCGGCAAATCGTTTCAATTTGAGACAATTTGAAAAGAAGTTTGCCGAAAGCGGGCCGCGGGGCGAGACAAGCCGCGTTTCGGCGCATAGGATCGGCGCGGTTGGGGAAATTGTTCAGCGCATCATCATGACGTCTTCGCTTCAGAAAGCCTTCGCCAGGGTTTGTCTCGCCGGGTCTTGTCTCGGCAGGTCTTGTTTCACCTTCGCCGTGTTCTTGTCGCTCTGCCTGATCGTCTTAGGGACCCCTGCGGCTCGGGCCCAAGACGCGCCGGACGATGCCGAGACCGCCACGGAGCAAACCGAGCCAACGAGCGAAGAAGCGGAAGAGGACGCCGAAGAGCCGAAGGCTGCATGGGACATCTCGAAACCGTGCGCGAACGTCCAGCATCCCTATCAAGCCGACGTCTGCCAGCAATCGCGTGCGGCGGACGCATCCGAGAGCACGGCACGGCTGACGCGGCTGATCATGCTGATCGGCCTGGTTGCCCTTGTGATCTTGCTCCTGATGCTGTGGCCCATCATCACCGCCGCGCTCGCGGCACGCCGGGCCGCCGAGGGCGGCGCCGCGCCGGCGCGGTTGACGCCTGCGCCGAGGACCGGCGACCACGAAGCCGAGCTGCGCGCCTATGTGGATGTGGACTCGCTCGAATTCGTCGAGACGCCGGAGGCGGACGGCATCGTCAAAGTGAAGGTCACCTTCCGCAACTCGGGTCATACGCCGGCGTTCAAGCTCGAAACCCTGGCCGAGATGGAGGTCGTCGACATTGCCGACGAAGCGGACCTGCCGGTAAAGGCCGTTCCCGATGATTCGGCGCCCGCATCGTCGCGTCCGCGTGTCGGCCGGGACGGGACCACGACACTGATCGTGCAATGCGACTCGACGCCCAAGCTAGCCGACCGCGTGACGAATGGCGAAGCGACGATCCTCGTCTGGGGTGCAGCCGGCTATTACGATGTCTTCGACCGCCGCCGCCGCACGATCTTCCAGTATTTCTGCAACGCCGAAACGTTGGACACGGGCGAGATGTTCCGGCCCATGGAGCGCGGCGACGAACTCGGCTAGGCCCTCGTTCCGAGCGGTGAATCGTCCACAGACAGCGCCCGGCTCGCCTGCGTCCTTGCTTGAGCTTTCCTGACAGGAACGGCACTCTAGGCTCTGATGCCGCGCGCTCCGCCGCGGCCGGGAGATCGCCATGACGCCCCGTTCGCCTTTGCCGGCCGGGCAGACCGCGGCAGACAGCCGTGCCAATGTTCTCCAAGGGCTTCTGATCGCGGCCATCGTGATCGGCGGCCTGTATTTCGCACAAGAAGTCCTGCTCCCCTTGGCGGTCGCGATCCTGCTGAGCTTCGTGCTCACGCCGCCGCTGCTTCTTCTCCAGCGCATCAAAGTGCCACGAATCCTGGCCGTGGTCGTCGTCGTGGCGGTGGCATTCTCGATTCTCGGCGGCCTCGGCTGGATGATCTCCCACGAGGCGACGAAGCTTGCGGGTAACCTGCCGAGCTACCGCTTTACGCTGTCGCAAAAGATCCAGATGCTGCGGGAGACCACGGCGGAGTCCCAGGTGCTCACAAAGGCGGGTGACGTACTCTCGGAGCTCGAGAGCCAGTTGGACCGGCCCACGGAGGTCGAGGGCACCAAGCCCGGTCACGTCGAGATTACCGAGGACAGCTCCGAACCGGAGCCCATCCCGGTCGAGATCCGTGTGCCCGCGCCCACGGGTCTCGATTTCTACCGATCCATAGCGGGCAAGGTTCTGCCGCCGCTCGCGACGGCAGGCATCATCCTTCTGTTCGTGGTCTTCTTTCTTCTCGAGCGCGAGGACTTGCGGGACAGGATCATCCGCCTGTTCGGCGGTACCGACCTGCAGCGCGCGACGTCGACCATGAGCGAGGCCGCGACGCGGCTCAGCGGCTACTTCCTGCGCCAGGTGCTCGTGAATGCGGCCTACGGCACGTTCATCGGCATCGCGCTGTGGGCCGTCGGCATGCCCAGTCCCGTCGCCTGGGGCATCCTTGCGATGGTGATGCGCTTCGTCCCCTACGTGGGCTCCTACATTGCCGCCGCCATCCCGGTCCTGATCGCCGCGGCCATCGATCCAGGCTGGACTCTCGTTCTCGTGGTGATCGCCCTGTTCGTGGTGGGCGAATTCACCATGGGGCAGATTGTCGAGCCGCTGGTCTATGGGCGCGGTACCGGTGTGACGCCGGTCGCCGTGATCGTCAGCCAAGTGTTCTGGACGTGGCTTTGGGGACCGGTCGGCCTCATCATCGCCACGCCCATCACGGTTTGTCTCGCGGTGCTCGGCCGCCATGTGGATGGGTTGCGCTTCTTCGACGTGCTGCTTGGGGACCAGCCCGCCTTGCTGCCATCGGAAAGCTTCTACCGGCACGTTCTGATCGGCGATTCCTCCAACGCGACCTACCAGGCCGAACTCGCGCTCAAGGACCAGAGCCTTCTCACCTATCTCGATGAGGTTGCGCTTGGCGGGCTCGGGATCGCCGAGCGGGACCTGGCGCGCGGGACTCTGAGCGAAAAGCAAACAGAGCGGATCGCGACCACGGTTTCCGAGATCCTCGAGAATCTCGACGAGTACGAACCGAAGCGTTGGTTCTCGCGGCTGCGCCGTCACCTGGAACGGGTTGGCGCCGATCCCGTCAAGAACGGCAAGCCCGCCGACGAGCCCGAGACCGAGGACGCTCAGGTGGTCGACCCGAACGACTTCGCAGCCGGGTGGACCGTCGACACACCGATCTTGTGCATTGGCGGGCGGAACGGTCTCGACAAGGCAGCGGCGCTAGCTCTCGGCCGCGCACTGGAGAAACGTGGCATGAAGGCCGAGGTGCGCGGACCCGGCGCGCTCGCCGCCGGCGCGATCGAGGCCCTGACCGAGACGCCCGCGAAACTCGTGTGCCTGTCCTATCTCGGCTTCGGCGGAGGGCCAGTCGAGATTCGCTACGTGGTGCGGCGCCTGCGCCGCATCTTGCCCGATGGAACGTTGATCCTGGTCGCCTACTGGGAGCGGGAGGATGAGGACGAGGACGCCGAGTCCCGGCGCAAGCTCCTCGACGTGGTGCATGCGGATGCCTATGCATCAACGCTGCATGAAGCGGTCGGGATTTGCGAGGACGCCGCGATGGGAAGGCCGCTCACCCCGTCCGATGACACCGTGCAGAGCCAGAACGCGTCCCCGGCTACGGCGACCTAGGCCGGCGTTTCGGCGGCGGGTCGCGGGTCCCGGAATCCCAGCGCCATCAGACCGCCGAGGGCGAGCGCGACAGCAATAAACAGGAGCGCTGCCGAAAAGCTTCCCGTCGCCTCCTTCAGCAAACCGACGATATAGGGTCCGGCGAAACCGGCGGCGTTCCCCATGGAGTTGACGAGGGCGATGCCAGCCGCCGCACCGGCCCCCGTCAGGAGCGCCGTCGGAAGCGCCCAGAACGGTCCGAAAGCCGCATAGAAGCCGAGCGTGGCAATCGTCAACGCGACCATGGTGGGGACGAGCGGACCCGAATAGGCCGACCACGCGAAGGACGCGGCGGCCAGGAAGAGCGGCAGGGCGATGTGCCAGCGCCGCTCGCCCGTGCGGTCCGAATGCCGGCCCCAAACCACCATGGCGACGGCGGCGAACAGGTAGGGGATCGCGGTTAGAAAACCGACGGCGAGCGAGTCCAGTCCGAAACCGCTGATAACCTGCGGCATCCAGAAGCCGATGCCGTAAAGGCCGGTGACCATGAGGAAGTAGAGGCAGCCCAGCGCCAGCACGCGCGGGCGCGTCAACGCCGTGCGCAGGTCCGCGTAGCCCACCGCCTCCGTCTCCTTCGCTTCGCGGGCCAGTGCGCCCGACAGCGCGGTTTTCTCATCGAGAGTCAGCCATGCCGCCTCGGACGGCCGGTCGGTGAGAACCTTCAACGAGAGGATGCCAAGAATGATCGCCGGCAAGCCTTCGATCACGAACAGCCATTGCCAGCCCTTGAACCCGAGAAAGCCGTGCATTTCGAGCAAAGCGCCCGAGATCGGGCCGCCGACTACGGTCGCGAGCGGCACCGAGGCCATGAACAGCGCGACGATGCGGGCGCGCTCGGCCGCCGGGAACCAGTACGTCAGATATAGAATGATGCCCGGGAAGAAGCCCGCTTCGGCGATGCCGAGCAGCGCGCGGGTCACGTAGAAACTAGTCTCCGAGTGAACGAACGCCATGGCGCAGGCGACAATGCCCCACGAGATCATGATGCGCGCGATCCAAATCCGGGCGCCGAAACGCCGGAGTGCGAGATTGCTCGGAATCTCGAAGGCGATGTAGCCGAGAAAGAAGATCCCGGCGCCGAAGCCGTAGACCGCCGGCGAGAACCCGAGATCCTCGTTCATGTGCAGGGCGGCGAAGCCCACATTGACCCGGTCGAGAAAATTCACCGTATACGCAAGGCACAGGAACGGAATCAGCCGGAACGTCGCTTTGCGGATCGCGGACACAAGGGCTTCGTCTGTATGACGCTTCATCGAGGTTCCGCTTGGCGTATGCTGCTGTGAAGAACAGGAGTGATTCGACCGACACCCTAGAGGAGGGCCCGACCCATGGCTATTCCAGTGGATGCAGCTGCTGCGGCGCTTCGCGAAGCGATGCGCGAGACCGTAAAGCGTTACTCCCTTTGGTACCTGATTCAGGGCGTGTTGCTCGTCGTCGCGGGCGTGCTCGCGATCATTTCACCCGTCTTCGCGTCCGTCGCGATCGTGTCCCTGTTGGGATGGGTGCTGATCATCAGCGGGGTGCTGCAGGCGGTCGGCTTGATCGGCGCTACCAACGTCCCGCATTTCTGGCTGCAACTGATCTCGGCCGTGCTCGCGGTCCTGATCGGCGTGCTGCTGCTCCGCTCGCCCGAAAGCGGGCTTCTCGTGATGACGATGCTGCTGATCGTCTACTTCATGGTCGAAGGCATCGCGAAGGTGATCTTCGCCCTGACGATCCGCCCGTTCCCCAATTGGGGATGGGTGCTGGCAAGCGGTGTCGTCGGCATCGTCCTCGCCTTCATCCTTTGGGCGAACATGCCGCTCACGGCCAGTTGGGTCCTGGGATTGATGCTCGGCATACTGCTCGTCAGCGAAGGCGCCGCGCTCACCTATCTCGCGTGGCAGGTGCACAAGGCGCCTGCGGTCAAGGACGCCTAGGGCGCGCTGCTCTCTTTCAGGAAGCGGTTGTAGATGTAGCCCTCCTTTGCCGTTTTCGGGTCCGCGACTCGGATCCAATTCCCCTCGCGGCCGACCACGCGGAATTTGGCGCCCCTCGGGGCAACCTTGTCGGTTCCGGCGGTCGAGGAGGGCCCCTTGCGAATGTTCACGGGGCTGGCGACCTCCATCCACTCTTCCTGAGCCGACTGGCCGGTGGCCGCGCGCATGAGCATGGTCAAGGGCCCCGGTTTCGGCTCTTCCTCGGACGCCAGCAATTGCGGCCTGACCGAGCTCGCCCGGGCGGCGCTGTTGCTGGCAAGTCGCTGCCGCTCCGCAACGTCGTCGGCAACCTGCGGCTTCCGCGTTCCCACAAGAGGGTTCTTGATGGGCGCGGAGACGACAAGTGCGGGGCTGGCCGCCGCCATGACCTCCGTCTGCTTGGGAGTTGGCGGCTCTTGGCCCCAGTGTTCGGTCAGAGCCTGGAGCGTCGTCTCCCGATCGGCAATGCCGAGGCCCGCGGCCCGCGCATACCATTTGGCGGCTTCCGTTCTGTCGGGCTTGATGCCCTGGACGCCCAGGCGCGCGATGATCTTCGGATCGTAGGTGGCGCCCACCGCGATGGCGGCCTCGCCGCTGCCGGCTTCCGCCGCCCGGCGGTAATAGGCCCGCGCGCCGGCGAGGTAGCCCACGTCGATCATCTTCTGCCCGTGCGCCATCAAGCCTTCGACGCGATCGGACTCCCCGGCCCGCACGGCGAACCCAGACGAAAGTGGGGGAGCCACATCAGGCCGGGCCGCCGTACGGACCTTGCCGTCTCCGTCCGGCGCGAGGGCCGGGTCGGAGAAGCGAGGCGGAAGAACGTCGATCGATAGCGCCGCGGATGTGCGCGGCGCGGAGTCCGTTTGCGTGACGAGGCCCGCATCGTGGAACGCGCGATCCAGGTCGAGATCGCCGAGACCCCCGAGCCACATCATCCCGCCGGCCAAGGCCGCAACAGAGGCAAGGCCGATGGCAGCTGTCCGCACAAAGCGCCGGGGCTTGGTGTCCGGACGGTTTGACGAGGGTTCAACGGGCGCCAGCCGGGTGGGATCGGCGGCAGAGGCGCGTTGCCGGACGCTATCAGGTGCGAAACGCCGGGCGAGGGAGGACGCGGTCTGGTCCGTATTGGCTGCCGCCAGTCTATAGCCGAAGGACGAAGCGGCATTGAGTTCCTCTGCGAGCCGCATGACCTCGTCCGGAATGTCGTTTTGTCTCAGTGCTGGCTGTGCCACGGGGACCTCCCTGTAAACGTGCCGGTGGCGGTTGACACTTGTTCAGTTCGATTGTTGGGCCTTGCTCCAGGCCTTGAAGGCGCGGAACAGCTTTTCCTGGTCCGCATCGGAAACAGAGTCCGGGGCTACCACGTCGCCGGTCTGAGTCAGGAACGCCTTGAAGCTCTCTCGCTCTTGCGCATCCGCTACGGCCGTCGAGCGCGCCGCGTCGATCCAGGCTTGCGCTTGCGGTGCGCGCTGCCAGCCTTCGAGCGTCGCGGCGAAATTTACGTCCCGCCATTTGGCGTGGTTCGGCGGCTGCAGGAGTGTGTCGAACCTCGAGAAGAAGCGGTCGACGAAGAGAGCGAGTTGCGCTTGGCGGTCCGCATCGGCCTTGTCGCCGAGTGCGACGAGCACGGCGCAGATGCCGACCGTATCGACCCGCGCGCCGCTCTCGATCAGGGCCGGGTAGTCGCCATGGGTCAGGACGGCGGGATAGGTGTCGTCCTCGAGACCTTGAGGATAGGGAACCGGCAGAAGTTTGAGGCTCGCGTCCGCCCCGATCTGGGCCAGGCCGGCGATGGGCGTCGTTCCGATGAGGATCGTGGCATCGATCTCGCCCGACTTCAGCTTTGCCACCGCATCGGCCTCGTCGAGGTGAGCCGCCTCGACCTCGAGCCCGAGCGCGTCGAACAGGATCTGCGCCGCAATCTCCGTGGCGCTTCCTTCGGGGCCGACGTTCACCGTCTTGCCGTTCAGGTCCTCCACCGTCGCGATGTCCGCTCCAGCCAGAAGGTGCAGGTCTTCGTTGAAGAGCTTCGCCACATAGACGAGGCGCTCCTTGATCGGCCCGAGCTCGCCGGACTGGGCATAGTGATTGAGAACCGTCGAATGGGTCACGCCCATGTCGACACTGCCAAGGCTGAGAACGTCGCGGAGGGTTTGCGCCGGGCCCTGTCCGATCATGGGAACGGCCCTGAGGGACACGTCGCCGCTGCTCGAGTCCGCCCTGTTGATCATAGCCGCGATATCGCGGGCGACGACCGCGGTCCCGTCAAACGTGGTGCCGGACATGATCGTCACGGTGCCGGCGTTCAGCGGGCTCCCGTCATTGCCGGCGCCGCTTTCGGCGCTGTTCGCGACCCCGTAGGGGAGCAGCAGACACAGTCCGGCCAGTCCAATGGCCAAAGCGATCCGCATGATAAATCCCTCATTCAAACGTCCCCCGCGCCGAATGGGAAGTGATCGATTCGCATCTGTCAAGTAAACATGATTCTAAATCGAGATAAAATCACATAAGCGCCATGATTGTGTTCGGAAACGGCTAACTTAGACTGCAATAAGGCAGAAAATATACAGTATAGACAAAGAAAATACGGCCACAGAATGTAAGTGTTCTGCGTTCTTTATCTGGACATCAATGCAAGGCACGCGAAGTCGCGCCCGGAGCGCGGGGTGCCGCATCAATAACGCGAGGCTAGCGATTTGGTTTCGTCGGAAGAGAGGTGCGCCTAGTCGGCGTCCATCTTGAGGGCGGCGATGAAGGCTTCCTGAGGGATGTCCACCTTGCCGAAACTGCGCATCTTCTTCTTACCGGCCTTCTGTTTCTCGAGCAGTTTGCGCTTCCGGGTGATGTCGCCGCCATAGCATTTCGCGGTCACGTCCTTGCGCAGGGCGCTGATGGTCTCGCGCGCGATGACCTTGCCGCCGATGGCGGCCTGGATCGGGATCTTGAACATGTGCCGCGGGATCAGATCCTTCAGCTTGTCGACCATGGCGCGCCCACGCGCCTCGGCACGGCCCCGATGCACGATCACCGACAGCGCATCCACGGGTTCGGCATTCACGAGCATGGACATCTTAACGAGGTCTCCCTGCTCGTAGCCGGTGATGTGATAGTCGAAGGACGCATAGCCGCGCGTCACCGACTTCAGCCGGTCGTAAAAGTCGAACACCACTTCGTTGAGCGGCAGGTCGTAGACGATCATCGCGCGGGCGCCCGCATAGGTGAGCGTCTTCTGCCGCCCGCGCCGGTCCTCGCACAGCTTTAGCACGGCCCCCAGATGCTCGTCCGGCACGAGGATGCTGGCCTCGATCCAGGGCTCCTCGATATGCTCGATCTTCTGGGGCTCGGGCATGTCGGCCGGGTTATGCAACTCGATCATCGTGCCGTCGGTGAGGAACACGTGATAGACGACCGACGGTGCCGTCGCGATGAGATCGATATCGAACTCGCGCTCCAGCCGCTCGCGGATGATCTCGAGATGCAGGAGGCCGAGAAAGCCGCAGCGGAAGCCGAAGCCGAGCGCGGCGGATGTCTCCATCTCGTACTCGAAGCTCGCATCGTTCAGCCGCAGCTTGCCGACGGCCTCGCGCAAATCCTCGAAGTCTCCCGAGTCGACCGGGAACAGTCCGCAGAACACGACGGGCTGCGCCGGCTGGAAGCCCGCCAGCGGCTTCGCGGTAGGCTTCTTCTCGTCCGTCACCGTGTCGCCGACACGGGTGTCGGCCACCTCTTTGATCGCGGCGGTGAAGAAACCGATCTCGCCGGGGCCGAGCTTGTCGCGCATCTCCTGCTTGGGGCGAAAGATGCCGCAACGGTCGACCTGATAGCCTGCGCCGGTCGACATCAGCCGGATACGTTGGCCTTTCCGCAGCGTGCCGTCGATGACGCGGATAAGCACGACGACGCCGAGATAGGCGTCGTACCAGCTGTCCACGAGCATGGCCTTGAGCGGGGCGTCCACATCCCCTTCCGGCGGCGGCAGGCGTGTCACGATCGCCTCGAGCACGTCTTCGACGCCGAGACCGGTCTTGGCCGAGATCTCGACCGCGTCGGACGCGTCCAGCCCGATCACGTCCTCGATCTGGGTGCGGACCCGCTCCGGCTCCGCGGCCGGCAGATCGATCTTGTTCAGGACGGGGACGATCTCGTGATCGTTGTCCAGCGCCTGATAGACATTGGCGAGGGTCTGCGCTTCGACGCCTTGGGTCGCATCCACGACGAGGAGAGAGCCTTCGCACGCGGCGAGCGATCGGTTCACCTCGTAGGCGAAGTCCACGTGGCCCGGCGTGTCGATCAGGTTCAGTTCGTAGAGCTTCCCGTCCTTGGCCCGATAGTCCAGGCGCACGGTCTGAGCCTTGATGGTGATGCCGCGCTCGCGCTCGATATCCATGGAGTCGAGCACTTGCTCCTTCATCTCCCGCGCCGTGAGGCCGCCGCAAAGCTGGATTAGCCGGTCGGCCAGGGTCGATTTGCCATGGTCGATATGGGCGATGATCGAGAAGTTTCGGATATGGGAAAGGGGCGTCGGCGCACTCATGGACGGCTACGTAGGGGAGCAAACGGCTTTAGGTCAAGCTGGGAGTGAGGTGCGTCTCGCCGCTTGTTAATTTTGGCGAAACCATGTGCGCGACTGCCGTAATTTTGCAGTTGTCCGCGCGTAGAAATTCGCCGATTGGAATGCTCTTCCGATCGCGGGGGATTCGGATGATTCGCAAAGAGACCGAAGCCTCGCATCCAACCCCTGGTCTCGAATCCAGAGACTGCCTTTAAGGATTGAATCCATGCACAAGAATGTCCTTCTCGCCACTGCTGCGGCTGCTCTGATTGCCGGCGCCACGCTTGCGTCGCCGGCCCAGGCCGCAAAGACCTGCCAGGAAGTGGCGAAGGTCAAGGCCACCAGCATGATGGAGCGGGTCAAGATCAAGCGCGAGTGCAAGAAGTCGATGAAGTCGGCCAAGGCCGACGGCGGCCGGTTCTCGAAGCTGAACTTCCTGAAGGACCGCTCGTAAGCGCGCACATCGACCTTCGGTCGATTGACATCAGAAATGCAAGAAAGGGGCTCATTTGGGCCCCTTTCTTTTTGCCTGTTGGGCCGAGGTGCCGTGTCAAATCCCTTTCAATTGGAGGAGACTAGCGATGAAGAAACTTGTTTTGTGTTCGATGGCCGCCGCGATGATCGCCGGTGGCGCAACGCTCGTTGCAGCCCCGGCTCCGGCCAGCGCCGGTCCCAGTTGCGGCGACCGCGCGAAGTTGATGTATCCGTACGACAAGTGGTCGCGCAAAGCCTACAAGCAGGCTTGTAAGGATCGCCGCGACGCCTGGCAGGACCGCCGCAAGGCCTGGAAGAAGGCCCGCAAGCGCGGCGTCTGGATCGGCTACTAGCCGAAGTCCTGAGTAGACACGCGAATGGGGCGCCGTGCATCCGCACGCGCCCCATTTTCGTTTCAGCCGTATCTGCTCTGCGTCGGATCAGCTGTGCTTGTCGCCCCATATCTCCGATAGGCGCTGGGCGCGGCCGCAGCCCCATTTGTAGTACTTGTAACTCACCGGATTTTTGGTGTGGTAATCCTGGTGGTACTCCTCGGCCGCGGTGAATGTCGTGGTCGGGCGGATCTCGGTCTCAACCTTCTTGCCGAACTGCTCCGCAATTTCCTTCTTTGTCTTCTCGGCGAGCTCCTTTTCAGCATCGTCCGAAACGAACACGACCGTGTGGTAGGCCGGCCCCTTGTCGCAGAACTGCCCTTCCGCATCGAACGGATCGATATTGTGCCAGTAATTGTCGAGGAGCTCCGCGTAGGTCACTTTCGCCGGATCGTAGGTGACCTTGAGTGCCTCCACGTGGGTCTTGTGGTTGGCGTAGGTGGGGTTCTTCAGGGTGCCGCCCGCATAGCCGGAGACCGTTTCGGTCACGCCGTCGACCTTGTCGAACGCATCCTCCACGCACCAGAAGCAGCCGCCGGCGAAGATGGCAGTCTTGGTCCCGGCCGCGTCCTCCGCCATCGCAGTTTGGCCATGCATGGCGAGCACGAACAGCGCCATGAAGGCGGCCGTCAGGCTGGCGAATATCCATCGCGCGATCATTGAACGTCTCCACATTGTTGTCTGTCTGGAACGATAAGGAGTCGCGGAGGTGGGCGGTAGGGACACTCGCGGTTGTGTGATTGGAAGTGAAGCGGGCGCATTTCTGCGGCCATAACGTGTTGGAAGTCCTGCCGGAGCCGAGGTATTGAGAGGCATGCAGCAGCCTGAAACGCTATCCCTGGACCGCGCGGCCATGCGGCCCGCCTACGACGTGGTCGTGGTCGGATCCGGCTATGGAGGCGGCATCGCCGCGTCGAGGCTCGCGCGCGCGGGCCAGCGCGTCTGTGTCCTGGAGCGGGGCCGGGAGGTGCCGGTCGGCGGGTTCCCCTCGCGCATGCCCGAGCTGCGGCGCGAGCTTCAGGTCCACAGCGGCAACAAACGCTCCGGGTCCGGAACGGGTCTTTACGACGTTCGCTTGGGCTCGGATATCAACGTCGTGGTCGGGTGCGGCCTTGGCGGCGGTTCACTGATCAACGCCGGCGTCGCCCTGCGGCCCGATGCGCGCGTATTTGCCGATCATGCCTGGCCGGATGCAATCCGCGACGATGGGCTGCTCGATCTGGGCTTTGCCCGGGCCGCGGACATGCTGCGGCCGACGCGCTATGCGGGCGCGCCGGAACTCACCAAGTATCGCGCGCTGGAAGCGGCCAGCGGCGTTTTCGGCAAGGCGCCGGTCACGGCGCCCATCACGGTCAGCTTCGACGACGTGGTGAACCCTGCCGGCCTTGAGCAGCGCGCCTGTACACTCTGCGGCGATTGCTGCTCGGGCTGCAATGTGGGTGCGAAGAACTCCGTCGCCGTCACCTATCTCGCCGACGCCAAAATGCATGGCGCCGAGATCTTCACCGAACTTTCCGTCAGCCATGTCGAGAAGCTGAGCGGCGGCTGGCGCGTGCACTTCCGCCCCACGGCCGACGGCGGCGAGGCGGCTACGGTCGACGCGAAGACCGTGTTCCTCGGGGCAGGGACGCTGGGCTCCACCGAGATCTTGCTGCGCTCGCGTGAGAGGGGCCTCGGCACCTCCGATCGGCTCGGCATGGGTTTCTCGGCCAATGGCGACATCATCGCCTTTGCCTTGGGTGGGAAGAACCGCGCAAACGCGGTCGGCGTCGGCGAGCCGCCCAAATTCACCGAGGATCCCGTGGGGACGTCCGTGGCGGGACAGATCGAACTGCCGGACGACGATGATCTCAACGCCAGCATGATCATTCAGGAAGGTACGATGCCGTCCTCGGTCGCGCCGCTGCTGCCGGTGTTCTTCATCGCGGGCGGACGGCTGCTGGGTGCGGCACAGAGCCTGATCAAGGGCGTCTACAAAGGCCCGCTCTCGCATTTGCAAAGCTTCTTCTGCGTGTCCCACGACGACGCGCTCGGCCGCCTCGTATTGAAGGACGATGCGATCGCCGTCGATTGGCCGGACGTCGCCAAGCAAGACGTTTACGCCCGCGTTGACGACGCGCTGACCAAGGCAGCGGAGTTCGTCGGCGGGCGCTATATCAAGAACCCGCTGTCCGCCACCAATATGGGCTCAAAGCCCGCGACAGCCCACCCGCTCGGCGGTTGCGGCATGGGCGAGACGGCCGAGACCGGCACCGTCAATCACAAGTGCCAGGTCTTCGCGAGCGCGACAGGCGAGGAGACCCATGCGGGGCTCTATGTCTGCGACGGGTCGGTGATGCCGCGGTCGCTCGGCTGCAACCCGCTCCTGACGATCAGCGCGCTGGCGGAGCGCGCCATGGTTCACTTTGCCCGCGACCATAATCTAGGATTCGACACCGAACCGATTCGGCCTCAAGCCGAACTCGAAGCCACCGCCTAAGGGACAAAGACGGATGCGCCTCGTTGCTTGCACCACAGCCTTTCTCCTGGCGGGGATTGGCGCTGGCGGGCAAGCACGGGCCGAGATGCGCATCGGCCCCTGTGCGAGCACGGAGTATACAGCCGCCATCGGCGCCACACCGAAGCTGGCAAGCGCTCCCAAGCTTGCAGGGCCAACGCAGCTCACGCTCGTGCTGGCAGGCGATACGGGCTTCAATCCGAAAGCGGCCCCGGTCGACCCGAAGGGCTTCACGAAGGACCGGCGCAGCCTCACCTTCGACCAGAGCCTCGGCGGCATCGCGGACGAGATGAACGGCGACGTCGCCTTTCTCAATCTCGAGACCGTGCTGACCGACCGCAACGATTTGCCGCCCGACATGAAAGGGCAGACATCGCCCTATAATTTCCGCAGCCATCCGGCCGGGCTCGACGCGCTTCTCGGTGCGGGCTTCAACCTGTTCTCCCTCGCCAACAACCACTCCATGGACTACGGCCCGAAGGGCGCGGAGGAGACGCTCTATCATTTTGCCCTCGCCAATGCGGCGCGAGGGGAAGGCAAGACGATCGCCTATGCCGGTCTCGGCGCCGATTTCGAGGAAGCCACACGGCCGGGCTGTCTCGATATCGAGGGAATGAAGCTCGGCTTCGCCGCTACGGGGATCGTCACAGGTCAGCGGACGGAGCATCGCGCCGGCGACAACAAACCCGGTCAGGCGGCCTACCGCCGGCGGGGAGATTTTGAGATCGTCGTCAATCGGCTGCGCGAGGTTCCGGCGGATTATCGCATTTTGTCGGTTCACTATGGGCTCGAGGGCCGCGTCGTGCCCGACAAGCGGCAACTCGACGATTGGCGAGACTTCGCCGCGCGCGAGAAAGGCATCGACCTGATCGTCGGCCATCACCCGCATGTGGCCCAAGGCGTCGAACGCGTGGGCGACTCGCTCATCTTCTATGGGCTCGGCAATTTCCTGCATCCGGGCACGGCGGAGATGAAACGCTTCGGCGTGTGCCGCGACTACGGCCTCATGGCGAAGGTGCATCTGGCGCAGGCGGACGGTTCGTGGACCGTCGGCGCGATCGAGGTGATCCCCGTCACGGATACCCATATCCGCCCCGCACGGTTTGCGCCCCAAGAGGGGACACGGCGCATCTATGCGCTTAACTATCTCGGTCAGCGTTTAGGGGATAACGCCGCCGCCGAAGGCATCACCTTCACGCCGCGCGCAGACGGGACGGGACTCTACTGCGCAGCCGGCGCCGGAGAGCTCGGCGGGAAGATCGGCGCGCTATGCGCATCGTGGACACCGGCGCCGCCGATCCCCGCGCAACTCGCCGCGACACTCGCCAGCGCGTGCGCGGACAAGCCCTTCTATGGCGCGGGCCGCAAGAAGAAGCGCAGGACGAATTCGATTTTCGGGTTCGGGCAGTTCTAGCGCCGATGCGCTTGCGACGCTGATGGGGCTTGGCGGGAAAACGAGGGCCACGAGCGTGGCCCTCGAGAGAGATCAAATGAGAGTTGGGACTATTTTTTTCGCGCCCGACCGGCCTTGGCGGCGCCCTGTCCGGCTTTGGACATGCTTCCCGCTGCGGAGGTGCTGGAACGACCTTTGGTCTGTTTCACCGGAGTGACACGGCCTGTTTTGGCAGCGCTGCCGGATGCACTTGTTTTGCCCTTTGGCATTTGAGTTTCTCCATGAGAGATGCACCACGATCGGTGCATCGACTCGAAAAATTGATCCCAATTTGCGTGGAACGCAAGGGGAACGTGAAGAGCGGAAACCGCCACAACTTCAATGAGTTGGCAGTTTGAACCTGGAAAAGAGCCTAGCGGAGCGTGCCGCCGGTGGCTTTGGCGACGCCCACGACGACCTTTTCGGCCACTGCGTCGATCTCTTCGTCCGTCAGCGTCTTGTCGCGCGGCTGCAGCGTCACCTCTATAGCGAGCGACTTCTTGCCCTCAGGCACGCCTTGGCCGGTGAACTCGTCGAACACGCTGACATTGGTGATCAGAGAGCGGTCGGCACCGGACGCGGAGCGAACGAGCAGGCCAGCGTCCGTGTCCGCATCGACGAGGAAGGCGAAGTCGCGCGTGACGGCCTGAAGGTCCGACGCATCCAGCGCCGGCTTGGCGGTGCCTTTGCGTTTCGACGGCGGCAGATTGTCGAGATAGAGCTCGAACGCCGCCATGGGGCCGTCCGCATCGAGGCTTGCAAGCGTGTCGGGATGAAGCTCGCCGAACACGCCGAGTGTCATTTTCGGTCCAAGCTTGATGGCACCCGAGCGGCCCGGATGGAACCAGTCCGGCGCTTCGCGCACGATCTGCACATTGCTCTGACTGAGGCCCAGCGCTTCCAGCACAGCGATGGCGTCGGCCTTCACAGCGGCCCAGCCGGCCTCGGGCGCGGCGCCCGACCAATGGCGGCCCGCGCCGTCGAGCGAGGACTGCCCGAAGCGCACGCCGCTGGCTGCCGTATACTGATCTTCCGGTTCGAGGCCGCGATAGGCCTGACCGAGCTCGAACAGGGCGCCGTCGGCAAAACCACGGTCCCGGTTGCGCTTGGCCGCACTGATGAGACCGGGCAGGAGGCTCGGACGCATCTGCGACATCTCCGTGGAGATCGGGTTGTCCAGCGCAAGGGCTTCGCCGCCGCCGCCGAAGAGGGCGGCTTCGTTCTTCGGAATGAACGACCAAGTGACGGCCTCGACGAAACCGCGCGCGGCGAGGAGGCGGCGTGCGGTGCGCGCCCTTTTTTGCGCTGGCGTCAGAACCGGCCTCGCGACGCCCGATAGGCGCGGCAGCGGCTCGGCCGGAATGCGGTCGACCCCGGTCAGCCGTACGATTTCCTCGACGAGGTCGGCCGGCATGGAAAGATCGGGGCGCCAGGACGGCGGCACGGCTTTCAACACGTGGCCCTCACCTTCGAGCGTGACGCCGAGCAGCTTGAGTTTGCGTTCGATGCCGCGGTGAAGCAGCGAGAGCCCACTCAAACGGCCAACCAGCCGCAGGTCGAAGCGGAACGGCTTGTTGGCTTTCGGCGCGCGGCCGGCCACCGTGACCGTACTGGCCTCGCCGCCGCAAAGGTCGAGCACCATGGCCGTAGCCTGCTCGATGCCGTGCTCCGCGGACTGGGGGTCGATCCCGCGCTCGAACCGGAAGCGGGCGTCGGAAATGATGTTCAGGGTGCGGCCCGTGCGCGCCGTGCGCTTCGGATCGAAATAGGCCGACTCGATGAAGACATTGGTGGTCTCCTCGGTGCAGCCCGTTTCTTCGCCGCCCATTACGCCGCCGAGGCCGAGTACGGCCCGTTCGTCGGCGATCACGCACATCTCCTCGTCGACTTTATAGATTTTTTTGTCGAGGGCTTCGAAGCTCTCGCCGATCCTGCCGAGCCGGGCGCGGACCGCGCCGGCAAGCTTGTCGGCGTCATAGACGTGCAAAGGCCG
Organism: Methyloceanibacter sp. wino2; assembly: GCF_003071365.1. Lineage (NCBI taxonomy): Bacteria > Pseudomonadati > Pseudomonadota > Alphaproteobacteria > Hyphomicrobiales > Hyphomicrobiaceae > Methyloceanibacter > Methyloceanibacter sp. wino2. The sequence continues at coordinate 1,477,879 of NZ_CP028960.1, read as the reverse complement.
CGCGCGATCGAACGAGATGTAGTTCGTGATATCGACCAGCGCATTGATGGGCCGGAGCCCGATCGACTTGAGTCGCGCCTGCAGCCAAGCCGGGCTCGGCCCGTTCTTGACACCGCGCACGAGGCGGCCTGCGAAGACGGGACAAGCGTCCTTCGTTTCCTTGTCGAACGTAAGCTTGACCGGAACCGGATTGTCGAAGCTGCCCTTGACCGGCTTGACCGTGTCCTTCTTCAGCTTGCCGAGGCCGGCCGCCGCGAGATCGCGAGCCACGCCACGCACACCGAGACAGTCGGGCCGGTTCGGCGTAATGGCGATATCAAAGACGACGTCGTCGAGGCCGAGCGCTTTCGCTGCCGAACTGCCGACGCGCGCCTTCGCCGGGAGTTCGATGATGCCCGTATGCTCGTCGGAGAGTTCCAGCTCCCGTTCGGAGGCCATCATGCCGTTCGATTCGACGCCGCGGATGTTGGCCTTGGTCAGGGTGAGATCGATTCCGGGCACGTAAGCGCCCACGGGAGCAAACACGCCCTTCATGCCTGCGCGCGCGTTCGGCGCACCGCAAACGACCTGAAGAGTCTCTTTGCCCGTGTTGACCTGGAGCACCTGCAGCTTGTCGGCGTCCGGGTGCTTCTCAGCCGTGACGACTTCGGCCACGCGGAAATCCGCGAGTGCCTTGGCCGGGTCGACGACCTCTTCGATCTCGAGCCCGATCAGGGTGAGCGTGTCGGCGATCTCCTCGACGGACGCGTCCGTATCGAGATGCTCTTTCAGCCAGGACAGGGTGAACTTCATGGTCTAGCTCAGCCCCCCTGCAAGGGTCGGCACGGAGAGCGGAGCGAAGCCGTAATGCTTCAGCCAGCGCAAATCGCCTGAGAAGAACGCGCGCAAGTCCGGCGCGCCGTATTTCAGCATGGTCAGGCGGTCGATGCCGACACCGAAGGCAAAGCCTTGATACTTCTTGGGGTCGAGATGGACGGCGGTCAGCACGTTGGGATGGACCATGCCGCAGCCGAGGATCTCCAGCCACTGATCGCCCTCGCCGATGCGGATCTCGTCGCCCACCTTGGCGTAGCCGATATCGACTTCCATCGAAGGCTCAGTGAAGGGAAAGTGGCTCGCGCGGAACCGCATCTTGACCTCGGGCACCTCGAAGAAGGCCTTGCAGAACTCCTCGAGCACCCATTTCAGGTGGCCGAGATGGGCCTCCTCGTCGATCACCAGCCCTTCCACTTGGTGGAACATGGGCGTGTGGGTCTGGTCCGAGTCGCAACGGTAGACGCGCCCCGGTGCGATGATGCGCAAGGGCGGCTTGTTGTTGAGCATCGTGCGGATCTGCACCGGGCTCGTATGGGTGCGCAGGACAGGCCGCGTGCCGTCCGGCCCTTCGGCGAAATAGAACGTGTCGTGATCCTGCCGGGCCGGATGCTCGGGCGGGATGTTCAGCGCCGTGAAATTGTTGAAGTCGGTCTCGATGTCCGGGCCTTCGGCGATCGAGAAGCCCATGTCGGCGAAGATCTCCGTGATCTCGTCGGTGACCTGGCTGACCGGATGAACGCGGCCCTCGGCCAGCGGTCCTTCGCGGACCGGCAGGGTCACGTCGGCACGCTCGGCCGCGAGCTTCGCCGTCGTGGCCGCGCGGGCGAGCGTTTCGCGCTTGGCTTCGAGCGCATCCGAGACTGCCACCTTGACGGCATTGACCGCCTGGCCGAAGTCGCGCCGCTCTTCCGGTGGCATGGAGCCGAGACGCTGCATCAGGGCCGACACGCGGCCCTTCTTGCCGAGTGCGCCCACGCGTACCTCTTCGAGGCTCGCCAAATCGGACGCAGCCGCGACCGCCTCAAGCAGCTCTGCTTTGAGGGTGTCGAGCTCTGACGCGCTCATCGGTCTTGCTCCTTTGCCGTTCGAGGCCGGGCCTTACGCCCGGGCGGCAGAGGCTGCTTCGACCAATCCCTGGAACGTTTGCGGCTCGCGTACTGCGATATCCGCCAGGACCTTGCGGTCGAGCTCGATGCCGGCCTTCTTGAGACCGTCGATGAGCTGGCCGTAGGTCACGCCATGCAAGCGCGCGGCGGCGTTGATGCGCTGGATCCACAATGAGCGGAAGGTGCGCTTCTTCACCTTGCGGTCGCGATAGGCGTACTGACCGGCCTTCTCCACGGCCTGCTTGGCGACGCGGATGGTGTTCTTACGGCGTCCGTAATAGCCCTTGGCCTGCTTGATCACCTTGCGGTGACGGGCATGGGCGGTAACGCCACGTTTAACGCGGGACATTTCGGTGCTCCTTTAAGCGTTGTTCTCGATACTCGGCCCTGTCGGGCGCAAGCCTTCGCCCTATCGGGCGCAAGTCGTCGCCCTACCGGGCATACGGGAGAAAATTCTTCTTCACGACTTTTGCGTCTTCGTCGGCAAGGACCATGGTCCCCCGGGCATTCCGGATGAACTTGTTGGTCCGCTTGATCATGCCGTGACGCTTACCGGCGGCGAGGCATTTCACCTTGCCTTTGGCCGTGACCTTGAATCGCTTCTTGGCACCGCTCTTCGTCTTGAGCTTGGGCATTTGGCTTCCTTCTTCGGCAGGCGCTGGAGGGTTCCAGGCCCACGTTCTTGAACAGTTTTCGAACAAATATGCTGGAAAGCATGCGAGCCGCCACGGCATGCCCTGCCGGGCGGCTCCTTGAACGGCGGGTTATAAAGGGAATTGCGCCCATAGCGCAAGCGCTGTCGGCGCGATCCGGGGCCGCCGCCTAGCGGGGTGCGAGCACCATGACCATCTGGCGCCCTTCCAGCCGAGGCTCCGACTCCACCTTGGCGATTTCGGTGGTGTCGACCTTGACCTTGTTGAGCAACTGCATGCCTAGGTCCTGATGGGCCATTTCGCGGCCGCGGAAACGCAAGGTCACCTTGACCTTGTCGCCCTCCTCGAAGAACCGGTTCATGGACCGCATCTTCACGTCATAGTCGTGCGTGTCGATGTTGGGCCGCATCTTGATCTCTTTGATCTCGACGGTGCGCTGCTTCTTGCGCGCCTCGGCCGCTTTCTTCTGAGCCTGATATTTGTATTTCCCGTAGTCCAGGATCTTGCAAACGGGCGGGTCCGTGTTCGGCGAAATCTCGACGAGGTCGAGCCCGGCCTCGCTGGCGCGCGCGAGCGCGTCTTCAATATCAACGACGCCGACATTTTCGCCGGTTGCGTCAATGAGCTGGATTTGCGGAGTGTCTATACCCTCGTTGGTGCGTGGGCCGCCCCGGTTGGGGGCCATCTTCATGGGCCGTCTTGCGATGTCTCAGTCTCCTTAGGTTTTGAAGCGCCCTCGCCGCGGCGAGGCACGGGGCGCGACAGTAAAACAAAGTTATAAGCGAAAAGTTCTACAAGAAGGCGGCAATGCCTGACAAGTCACGCCGGAATCGGCTTTCGGATCAAGGCGAAGCGGCAACGGTCTCGGGGCGGCTTGCGCGATAGGCGTTTACGGCGAGCACGACATAGAGCCCCGCCAGGCCCGTCAGCGCCATGAGCCATCCCTGCCACATGCCCCATGCAAACGCGATAATTGCGAAGAAGGCGGCCACTTGGGCCAGCGCGAAACGTTGCGTATCGCGCGGCAGACGGCCGAGAGACAGGATCACGGCGGATCCCGTCACCACGAACAGGATGACGCCGACGGCGCCCAGTTCGTACCAGGTTTGCAGGAAGACGTTGTGCGCATGGGCCCCTGCGCGCCAGCCGAAGCCCTCGGTCTTGAGCTTCTTCCTCCATTCCATCCGCCGATTGTCCGGCGACTGATCGATCTTGCGCGTGGACGAACCGCCGATGCCGAGGAACGGGGTCGCACGGACATGTTCAGCGGTATAGGCCCAGAGTGTCACCCGGGCTTGCGCCGAGAGCGGGAGGTATTCGGACTTGTGGAGCTCAGCCTTGTAGGCGGCCGTCGCCACCGGCACCACCAGCGCGAACATCAGGCACCAGACGAGCCACAATCCCTTTCGCGTCCCGGCCGGCCACGGGATCGCAAGCGCGAACACGACGAGGCTGGCGACGAGACCGACCTTCGACGAATCGTGATTCGACAGAAAGATTGCCGCGGTTGCGGCGATGAACAGCGCGCCCGCGACGAGATAGCGCCGCTGACCGCCGAGCCGCGTCAACACGCACAGCAGCATTGGCCACAGGGCCAACAGCATGACGGCGATCATGGCATTCAGTTCGCCCGGAGCGATCCGCACGATCTTGCCGTCGCGCACGACAAATCCCTTGAGGCTGTCCGGCTGCGTGACGGGAAGGGTGTGATAGAGGGTCAGGGTCGCAAGCCGCCCCGTGGCCGCTTCGAACAGAATAATGGCAATGCCGATCCCGATCCCGATGGCGAAGGCCGTCGACGCCGCGCGCAACGCGGGCGCCGGCCAGCGTGCAAGCGCGCGGGCCGAACTAAAAGACATGACGGCGACCAGGACGAACCAGATGGCCGCCGTGATGGCGCGTTGCGGGTCGAGCGACCACGTCGCGTTGATGAAGAGATACGCGGCCGTCAGGCCGAACAAGGCGAGTGTCGCATCGATGCGAAACAAATCCTTGAGCTTGCCGCCTCGTGCCAAGTCCAGACCCACGCAGCAGAGGAACAGCGCGACCAGGATCGCGACCGTCGTCTTCGGGATCAGCAGCGTGATGAGGGGGCCAAGGAAAAACAGCGAACGGATGATCGCGAGCTCTCGCCGGAGCGCGAGTTTGGCAAGCTGCCGCATAGAGATTCCGGTGTCTGGGCTTGGGCGCGGGTCCCGAGAGGCCGTTGGTGGACGAGGTCAGTGCCTAGTCCATAGCACCTCGCAGGCGCACCCGGAAGCGCCCGCCAGGACATGTTGAGGGGCAAACTGGGACGTCCCCGGCGGCCGGATAGACGTGAGGCGAGGGACGGTCAGCTAAAGGGACGGCCGATTAGACGATTGTCGCAGGGTCGCGCTGTGGGACGGCCACGCCGGTGTCGAAGTGTCCCCAGCGCCGCTGCAAGCGCCGGACGATCTGGTGCACGAAGCGAATGGCTTCACCGCCGACGAAGCTCGCTGCCCCGTTCTCCAGGGCAGCGGGTCGTACCGCGCCGGTCTCGTGCCGAGCCTCGCGCCAAGTCTCCCACAGTCTCTGATCGATCCTGTTGTCGTCCTGGATGCGCGCCACCGTCGACTGGGGAAGCAAATCCAGCGTCAGCGGAGTCCAACCCGCGCCCCGCGACAAGTCCGCGAGCCCATTGTGGAGCCGTGCATTGGCCGAGATGTCGAGCCGGTCGCCGAGAGCACCCAGCAGGTCGTCGCATAGCGTGTAGTCGCCGACGAACCAGAACATGGACAGGAACGCGTTCGCCAGGTCGTACTTGTCCTCGTCGGACAGGCTGGCGATCTGCACCCAATTCAACTCGAGGAAGTTGTTGAGGATGTAATGCGTGATGAAGTTGCGCCGCATGGCCCCGTAAGCGATGTCGATGCCGTAGGGCTGCAGACCCTCGTTGATGTAACGGGTCATGCGGTAGTTGTAGTACGACACGAAATGGCTCGCCGGATCGCGCAGCAGCATGCTGCGCTTGATGAGCCGATCCTGAAACAGCGAGTCGATTGAGATGCCGAGATAATGGCTGCTGACGACTTGCGTCTCGTTCGGATCGGGCAGATGCGACGTGTCGTAGCCGGTCGCGAGCCGGCCCAGGCCACGGCGCCGGCGCAAACGATGGTAGGCGTTCGCCGGCAAGGCGCTAGCCAGGTGCCGGTCGATCGTCCGGCCCGCACATTTGGGCACGTGATAGACGAAGTGCACCGGCGGCGTATCCACGCCCCGCGCCGAAGTCGCTCGTGCCTGCATATGTGTCGAAACGCCTGGGTACATTTTTAAGAGATTGGCACCGCCATACTTAACAACTCCTTTAGGATGTTGGTTCCCTCAAGAAGAAGCTGCTCGGCGCCAGCAAGAACAATTCGTTCCAGGATCACGCGGCGGAACCGAGGCAAAATCTGGGCAACCGGGCCGAAAGCCGGCACACGATTTTTTGAACGATTAGAGGTGTTTGGCGGGACAGAAGGTCGCAGCCAGCCCCGTGCCCAGCAGTTCGTCGTAAACGGCGAGCGTGGCCCGCTGCATGTCATGCAGCGCGAAGCGTTCGCGAGCGTTGCGCCTCGCGCGCTGTCCGATTTCCGCAAGGGCTTGGGGGGAAAGGGTTAACGCCTCGGCCAGGCAATTGGCGAGGGCGTGTGCGTCGGCGGTTGGCACAACCCATCCGGTAAATGCGTCGGGGTCGCTTTGGGGCACCACGTTCTCGCTGGCCGCGCCGACATCACTGACGATGACCGGGCATCCAGCCGCCTGAGACTCAATGCTGGTGCGTCCAAATGTCTCCGCGCGCGTCGAAGCCACTACGGCGAGGTCCGCCAGTGTGAAGGCCGCCGGAATATCGTCGCAGTGGCCGACGAGGCGCACGATGCCGGTGAGACCCGCCGCGTCGATCTCGGCCTGAAGCTCGGCGCGGTAGTCCTCGCGTCCTTGCGTGTCGCCCGCGAAGACGAAGACTGCGTCGCCGAGTTGATCCCGCTCCTTCAGGAGACGCGCCGCCTCGATCGTGTAGGGATGCCCCTTCCAGCGTGTCAGCCGCGCGGCCTGCAGGACGACGCGCTGGTCCGGTGTGATCCCCCACGCCTCGCGCAGCCGCGCGATGCGCTCCGGCGCCACGTTGTCGGCGTCGAACGCCGAGACGTCGAAGCCGCGATAGATGACGTGCAGATGTTCCGGCGGCACCGTGTATTGGCTCGTGATCAGTCCCGCCGTGAAGCGGGAATTCGCGATCACCCGGTCGCCGCGCGCCATGACGCTGTTGTAGAAGGTCTTCAGCCCGCTCCTGCCGCTATAGGCCCCGTGATAGGTGGTCACGAAGGGCCGCTGCGTCTTGCGAGCCGCGAGATAGGCGCTCCAGGCGGGCGCGCGGCTGCGCGCATGGAGCAGCGTGACATTGCGGTCTTCGACGATCTGCGCCAGGTGCCGGGCATTGGCGAGGATGGTCAGCGGGTTCTTGCTCGCCACGGGGAGCTCGATGATTTCGCCGCCGGCATCCTCGAGGGCAGTTGCCAAGCGCCCGCCTTCGGTGGCAACCAGAGCTTTCGCTCCGGCTTGGGTGAGCGCTGCGGCGATCTCGACGGTCGACTGTTCGCTGCCGCCGGTTTCAAGCCGCGGCACGACCTGCAATATGGTCACGTCCGACATCGCGTCGCTTCTATCCTCGAATCCCAAACTGCGGGCAGCTCTCAAGATGGACCAGCAAGAACCACATTTTATGGAGATTGGCCAAGGGGATCATGGCCGCCGCATCGCCTATCGCTTCGATGCGGGCGCATCCGGCGATGCTCCGGCCGTCGTTTGGCTGTCCGGTTTCCTTTCCGACATGGCGAGCACGAAGGTCGTGTTCTTGAGCGAGTGGGCGGCCCGGAAGGGCTACGCCATGCTGCGCTTCGACTATTCGGGTCACGGCCTGGCCGGTGGCGACATCGAGAAGGCCTCGACCGGCGCCTGGCTGGAAGAAGCGCAAGAAATGCTCGCGCTTGTGGGGACACGGCCCGTCATCCTCGTTGGCTCCTCGCTTGGCGGCTGGATATCGCTGCTGCTTGCGCGGCAACTCGCTGAACGCCGCGACACGCGCCTCAAGGGCCTCGTGCTCATCGCGCCCGCTTGGGACATGACCGAGAAGCTCATGTGGGAAAAGATGTCCGAGAAGACGCGCAATATCGTGCTCACGGAAGGCGTGTACTACGCCCCATCCAACTACGACGATCCGTATCCCATCACTAAGATCCTCATCGAAGAGGGTCGCAATCACCTCCTGGCGGCCGGCAACATTCCGGTGAACGCGCCCGTGCGCATCCTTCAGGGCATGCGCGACGAAGACGTGCCGTGGGAGCACAGCGCTCAGCTGGTCGATCTTCTCGCGACCGACGATGTCGATCTCACGCTGGTGAAAGCGGCCGGCCACCGTCTGTCGGAGCCGGAAGACTTGGCCCGTCTGGCGCGTACGATCGAGTCGTTGATCGATCCGGCGGCCGTCTAAGCCTTACGGCTTGAGCGACGCCAGTCCTTCGCGGAAGGTCGGGTAGCGCAGCGCCACGCCGAGTTCCGATTTGATGCGGGCATTGCCTATTCTGCGGCTGCCTTCGTAGAAGCTGCGGACCATGGGCGACAGATTGGCTTCCTCGAAATCGATTTCCGGCGGGGGTTCGACCCCGATCATCCGGGCGGCATGGGCCACGATGTCGCCGGGCGCCGCCGGTTCGTCGTCGGCGACGTTGTAGATCGCGCCCGCGCGCGGTGACGCGATGGACGCTTCCAGCACTGTGGCGATGTCGTCGACGTGGATGCGGCTGAAGACCTGGCCTTGCTTGTTGATGCGCCGCGCCGTGCCCGCCGCGAGCTTGTCGAACACGCTGCGTCCCGGGCCGTAAATGCCGGCCAGACGGAAGATGTGCACCGGCACGCCGGTCTTGGCGCCGAAATCGAGCCAGGCCTGCTCGGCGAGAACACGCGCCTCGGTGCGGGCGCTGTTGGGCTTGGGCGGCGTGTCCTCGCTCACCCACTCTCCGTGCTGATCGCCATAGACGCCAACGGTCGAGAGATAGCCGATCCATTGCAGGCTGCCGAGGTTCGCCAACGCGTCGCCATAGTGGGTCAGCACATGGTCGCCGTGGCCACCGTCTTCGTGGCGTTCGGGTGGTATCGAATGGACCAGATGCGTGGTCCCGGCCAGCAGCCGGTCCACGTCCGGATGGGGCGCATCGCCCGTGAACTCGGCGGCCTCGAATCCGCGCGCCCGTAAGGCATCACACTTGGTCTCGTCACGTGCGGTGCCGGCGGCGGTCCAGCCGCGGGCCGTGAGGCGGCTCGCGAGTTCCTGCGCGGAATAGCCAAATCCGAATGCGAAGAGCCTGCTCATGGCACGAGCGCTCCCTCGGTCTCCTGCCATTCCGCCCGGACGGCAGTGTCTGTCTCGGCGGCAAGCCGTTCCGCACGCAGCATGTCCGATTTGGCAGGATCGAGGCGTTGAAGCGCCCATGCCGCCATGGCGCGCACGAGCGGGGAGGCGTCATCGATCAACGCTTCGACATGTGGCACGAGCGATGCGTCCGCCGAATTGCCGGCTGCAATGAGGGCATTGCGGACGAGGCGGTCACGTCCTCCGCGTTTGATCGGCGTGCGGCGAAAACGTTCTCGAAACGCCGCATCGTCCAGCGCCAGGATCTCGGCGAGCGGCGGGTCGTCCGTCTCCGGACGAATGGCGAGCTTCGTCTCATGGCTCGCTTGCGCGAATTTGTTCCAAGGGCAGACGGCGAGACAATCGTCGCAGCCATAGATGCGGTTCCCCATCGCCGCGCGGAACTCGCGGGCGATGTGCCCCTTGTGCTCGATGGTCAGATAGGAGACGCAGCGGCGCGCGTCGATCTCGTATGGCGCGGTGAACGCCTTCGTCGGGCAGGCGTCGAGGCAGCGGCGGCAGGCGCCGCAATGGTCGATCTCGGGCGCGTCCGCTTCGATATCTGCCGTGGTGAAGATGCAACCTAGGAAAAGCCACGAGCCGAAGTCGCGCGAAACCAAGTTCGTGTGCTTGCCCTGCCACCCGAGCCCGGCCTTCGCCGCAAGCGGCTTCTCCATCACGGGCGCGGTATCGACGAACACTTTCACGTCACCGCCGGCCAGCGCATGGATCTGTCCCGCGAGTTGTTTGAGCTTGCCCTTGATGACCTCATGGTAGTCGGGGCGCTTTGCGTAGATAGAGACCGCCCCGTGCGAGGTGTTCTCCAAGGCTTTCAGCGGGTCGTCAGGGCCCCCGTAGTTCATCCCGAGCAAGATGATGCTGCGCACGTCGCGCCACAGCGCACGAGGGCTCTTACGGCGCTCGGCCGTGTCCTTGAGCCAGCCCATATCGCCCTCGCGCCCCTGCCCAAGGAACGCATCGAGCGCGGGTCCCATTCCGTCCGGCGCATCGGCGCTTGCGAACCGCACGGCATCGAAGCCAAGCGCCTCCGCGCGTTCGGCGATGGTCCGTTTCAGGGAGTGTCCCATCACGGGCGACCGTCCGTTCGTGGCAGGGTGGGCAGGCTCCCGGCGGCGCGCTTCCAGTTCAGAAGTCCAGATCGGCATAGGTCCCCGCCGGGACGAATCCGGCGATCCGGTCTTGTAGCAGCGGGCGGAAGGAAGGCCGGGACTTCACCAGCGCATACCAGTTCTTGGCAGGTTCGAACTCTTCCCACGGCACCTCGCCGAGATAGTCCAGGGCCGACAGATGCGCCGCCGCCGCCAAGTCCGCAAAGCTCATTGCGTCGCCTGCGAGCCAGCTGCGCGTTTCCGTCAAATGGCCGATATAGGTCATATGATAGCGCAAATTGTCGTGCCCGGCCCGCATTGCCGCCATATCGGGCGAAGAGCTTTGGGGGCCGAAGCGCCGGAAGACTTTCTCCACCACGAGGTAATCGGTGACTTCCTCGTAGAACTTTTGATGGAACCACTCCACGAGGCGGCGCGTCTCGGCACGGGCCGCAGCATTCCCCGGGAAGGGCTGGAAAGCGGTCGCCGCGCGCTCGTCCATCGTGTCGGAAAGCCATTCAGAGATGGCGTAGGCGCCGGCGATCGGGACCCCGTCGTCGGGGATGAAGACCGGCAATGTTCCCGCTGGGTTGAGAGTCAGAAACTCGGGTCTCCACTCCCACGGCCTCTCTTCGTTCAGCTCGTACTCGACCCTACACTCGGCAAAGGCGAGACGAATTGACCGGGAGAAGGCGCATAGCGGATGGTGAAGAAGATTCGCCATGAGGGGCTTCGATCGCTATTCGTTCGGAAGGTAATCGGGCGGAAAATGAATCGCGCCAAACGCATGAGCCTCGTATAGAACCTGCGGCCAAGGCGAACAAGCGGCACGGGCACGCCGCGTCTGGGGATTGGGACCATGACCATAGAGCAGATCATCGTCATCGCGGTGGTTCAGGGAATCACGGAGTTCCTGCCCATTTCCTCCTCGGGCCATCTGGTCCTCGTTCCTTACCTTTTTCATTGGCCGGACCAAGGCCAGTTCGTCGACGTCATGGTGCATGTCGGCACCCTGTTCGCGATTCTGATCTATTTCTGGCGTGATGTCTGGAAGCTGATCGTCGGCGCCTTGGAGCTTTTTCGGGGCAAGGTCACGCAGGACGGCAAGCTGGCGATCTACATCCTTCTGGCCACGATCCCTGCGGTCGCATTCGGTCTGTTTCTCAAGAAATTCGGCTTCGGCGATCTGGAACGCAGCGTCACGATCGTCGCCTGGAACACCGTGATCTACGGCATCCTCATGCTGATCGCCGACATGATCGGCCGACAGGAGAAGACCATCGAGAACATGACGCTCAAGAGCGCCATGATAATCGGCGTAGCGCAGGCGCTGGCTCTCATTCCGGGCACGAGCCGCTCGGGCGTGACCATGACCGCCGCCCGCTTCTTGAACTACACGCGCCCCGATGCGGCTCGGTTCTCGTTTCTCTTGGGCATTCCCGCGATCGCGGGCGCCGGCGTGCTGACCGTGGGCGAAGCACTCGCGGCCGGCGCCACGATCACCATGGATTCGGTGTATTGCGCGATCCTCACCTTCTTCGCCGGTCTTGCGGCCATCGCCTTCCTGATGGCGCTCGTCCGCCGTATCAGCTTCCTGCCTTTCGTGCTCTACCGCATGGTCCTCGGCGGCTTCCTGCTGTTCATGATCTACATGTGAGGATCGGACGCCTGAGGCTCATCACGGCGGATGCGTTCTGGCACAAGCTGCAACGGTTCGGGCTCGCGCGCACGGAGCCCGATTGGCTGACAGTGCCTGCGGGCCTCGAAGTGTGCCAAGGCATGCCGAAATTGGCCGTGCCGCAGTAGGGCGTCGGCTCAGGCTTTGTAGACCGAGAACTGCCCGCGCGGGCGGAACTGCTCCAGATAGTCCGGGACGACGCTGGCGACCTGCACCGGTTCGATGCCGAGCCCCTGCAGCGTGCGCCCGTCCTTCACAGCGCCCTCGCTGACGACATTGTCGGTTTCGAGAAGCCGGACCTGGTCGATGGTCAGCGGCGGGTTGGGCAGCCATTGCAGGAAGGCACCCTGCAGTTTCGCTAGCCAGAACGGCATCGAGATCAGCGGGCGCGAGCGCATCGTGTAGGCGAGCACGCGCTCCATCACCTCTTTCATGGTCAGGACTTCGGGTCCGCCGAGTTCGTACGGCGCATCCGTCTTGGTCCGGCCTTCGATCGCCGCGACGAGGGTCTGCGCCACGTCGCCGACGAACACCGGCTGGAACTTAGTGTGCCCGCCGCCGATCAGGGGGAGCGCCGGGAACAGCTGCGCCATCGCGCCGAACCGGTTGAAGAACTCGTCTTCCGGGCCGAACACCACCGACGGGCGGACGATCGTGGCATCGGGGTATACGTCGCGAACGGCCGCTTCGCCGGCTGCCTTGCTCTGGGCATAGACCGACGGCGAGTCCGCGTCGGCGCCGATGGCCGAGACATGGACGAAGGTGCCGACACCGGCCGCCTTGGCGGCCTCGGCGACATTCCGTGCGCCCTCGTCCTGCACCGTCTTGAAGGTCTGCTTGCCGGAAGCGAACAGGATCCCGACGAGGTTCACCACCGCGTCCGCATCCTCGGCCGCGGTCACGAGCGAGTCGGGGAACCGCACATTCGCCTGGACCGGCACGATCTGACCGACACCGCCGAGCGGCTGCAAATGACCGGCAAGATCCGGACGGCGGCAGGGGACCCGCACGCGCGCGCCGGTGCGGGCTATGGCCCTCACCAGGTGGCGTCCCAGAAATCCGGAGCCGCCATAAACGGTTACCAATGCTCGATTGTTCAGTGTGACGCCCACGGCAGTGCCTCATCTCTCACGGCGCTGAATTTCGCAGATGCAACATGCCACGAACACAGGCCGCCTTGAAGGCGGTTCTTCGTCTCAATTCCCGCTGTCGAAAGAATTGACATTGCGCAGCGCCAATCGTACCTGAACGCGTTCAAGCCCAGGTGGCGGAATTGGTAGACGCGCTAGCTTCAGGTGCTAGTGCCCGTATGGGTGTGGAAGTTCGAGTCTTCTCCTGGGCACCATCTCTCGTCTCGCCGTGCAATGGTACGGCGAGCGTCTCAGTCGGCAAGAAGGGTCTGACGAGGTCCTTCCGGAAAGGCGCAATTGAGCCAGTCCTCGACCGTTGAACTCTTCAAGGGTGACTTGCCGCCGGGCCGCTTCAAGGCCAAGGCGATCGCGGTCGATACCGAGACGCTCGGCCTCAATCCTCACCGCGACCGGCTCTGCCTCGTGCAACTCTCCGACGGTGACGGACGGGCGGTGCTGGTGCAGATTTCGCCGGGCGACGAGGCACCCGAGTTGAAGCGCCTGCTGGCGGACGACAGCGTTCTCAAGATCTTCCACTATGCCCGTTTCGACGTGGCCGTGCTGAAGCAGTATCTTGGTGTCGACACGGCCCCGATCTACTGCACCAAGATCGCCTCGAAGCTGACCCGCACCTATACCGACCGGCACGGCCTGAAGGATTTGTGCCGGGAACTCCTGGGCGTCGAGCTGTCCAAGCAGCAGCAATCCTCCGACTGGGGCGCGGAGACGTTGAGCCCAGAACAGCTCAGCTATGCGGCCAGTGACGTGCTGTATCTGCATGCGCTCAAGGAGCGGCTGGATACGATGCTTGATCGCGAAGGTCGCGCTCATCTCGCGCGCGCCTGTTTCGCGTTTCTGCCGGTGCGGGCCGAATTGGACCTCAAAGGCTGGTCCGAAATGGATATCTTCGCCCATTGAGGCCCGCGAAAAACCGCAGGAAATCAAGGGCCCCGGTCGCAATCTGATCAAAGTCCTGCGGCTAGCTACCTAACGGTTCCGGCCTGTCCAATCGTACGTGGAGCCAGGAGCGCGGAAGTTGGCGAATGTAATGGCATATGAGGCGAACATCGCGGGCGCACGGTCGCGCCACCGGATACGGACGCCTGAAGAGCGCGCCCGGGCGATGCGCAATGCCAAGCGCCACAGCATGGTGGTTCGTGTCCTGCGAAAGGCGCTGCCCGTGCTCGCCATTCTCGTGCTGGGCGCCTACTTCTTCTCGACGCGTATGAACGTCCATGTCGGCGGCATCACCGCCAGCATCGACGGCCTCCAGGTGACCGACGGCGCCTTGCGGATGCTCAATCCGACCATGCGCGGGACCGACAAGAAGAATGGGGACTACGTCATCCGGGCCGACTACGCCGATCAGGATGTCACGAACCCCAACCTCGTCGCATTGAACAAGATTGAGGCCGACGTGACCAACAAGGCCAATGCAAGCTGGTCGCGGATGCGCGCGGTGCGGGGCAAGTTCGACTCGAAGAAGGAGCGGCTCATCCTCAAGGACCGGATCACGCTCGCCACCAGCGCCGGTCTGACCGGAGAACTCTCCTACGCCACGATCGACATGAAGAACCAGATTCTTCGGTCGCATAACCCGGTCAAACTCGATCTGCCGTCCGGGACCGTCCGAGCGAACGCGATGACCCTCTATTCGGACAAGAACGAGATCGTCTTTCGCGGGAAGGTGGCCGTTCATCTGAAGCCTCGGAAGGGCAAGGCCTCGGCGCCTTCAACCCAGCCGGCCGCCGCCGGCGCATCTGCACCTGCGCCATCGGCCGCCCCGGCCGAAACTCAGACGGGGCCGGCGCAATGAGACTGGCGCCCGTCTCTTGGATCCCGGTGGCCGCTGTGGTCCTACTGGGCGCGTTCGCGCCGATCCCGGCTGTCGCCGAGGAGGTCAAGAGCGCCTTCAAGGGCCTATCCAAGAATTCCGACAAGCCCATCGACATTCTGTCCGACACGCTCACCGTCTACGACGAGAAGAAGCTGGCCGTGTTCAAGGGCAATGTCCGGGCCAGCCAGGGCTCCTCGACCCTGCGGGCGGCGCAACTCGACGTGCATTATGTCGGCGGGGCGAACAAGCTCACGGGACAACCCGATCAGCAGCAGGTCGCCGCTGAAGCGCAGCCCCCGGCCGCGGGCGACTCTGGCCCCGACGGTCAGATCGAAAAGATCGAGGCGCGCGGCAGCGTCGTGATCAGCGGAGAAGACAACCAGACGACGACCTGCGATCACCTCGTCTATGACGTCCCCAGTCAGAAGGTCACCGTGAGCGGCAACGTGGTCATCAACAGTGACGAAGATCAGACGACGACCAGCGATTGGGCCATCTACGACGTGGCCGGGCAGAAGGCTCTCGTCGGCGGCAATGTGGTACTATCCCAAGGGCAGAACGTGCTAAAGGGAGACCGGCTCAATATCGACCTGGCCACGGGCGAGAGCCGGTTCGAGAACACCGGCACGACACAGGACGGCAGCCGCCGGATCCGTGCTTTGCTTCTCCCGAAGGAAGAGAAGAAAAAGCCCGGCAAGGAGAAGAAGAAAGCGAAAGAGGCCGCGCAGCCCTGACCCTGGGATGTTTCCCCGGCCGGCCGGCGTCGCCACGGCGTGCCACCACGTCGCACATGCGCTCTTTGCGCGCGTCCGTGTGCCGCGCCCCGCTGTGGCCGTGATTGTCGCAGAATTGGAATGTCAGGGATTTCTGCAGGTATTCTGCGTACACTTTAGCCGATATTAACGGCGGTGCGTTTCAACCGAAGGGTGACACGAGCGGTGGGCAAGGTGGTCTCGATACCGGGACAAGGAGCGGTTTCCGCTCCGCAAGGTGCGTCCGCTGGGGCGCAGCCTGCGCACGTGCCACGTCACGACCAGGGGCGCCCGAGCGCCCCGACGCAACCCGACCAACGCATCCATCAAGTCCAGCCTGCTTATCCAAGCCAAGCGCAGCGCCCGGCCATGCCGGCGCCTCAGGGGCAGCCAGTGCCCCAGCGGCAGCCAGTCGCGCAGCCGGCACCGCAGCCTCATAGGGTTCCGCCAGCACAGGCTGCGCCGCCGCCACTGCCGCCGCATGCGGAACAGGCCCAGGCAGGTGCGCAAGGACTGCATGAGCCAGGCGAGGGCTGGCTGACCATCCGGTCGATCGTCAAAAGTTTCAAGAAGCGTACGGTCGTCCGCGGTGTCAGCCTCGATGTCCAGCGCGGCGAAGCCGTGGGGCTGCTCGGCCCCAACGGTGCGGGTAAGACGACGACGTTCTACATGATTACCGGGCTCATTCCCGCGGACGAGGGCTCGATCAAGATCGATGGGCAGGATGTTACGCGCCTGCCGATGTACCGCCGCGCCCGGCTCGGAATCGGTTATTTGCCGCAGGAAGCATCCATCTTTCGCGGTCTGACGGTCGAGGAGAATATCCTGGCGGTCTTGGAAACGGTGGAGCCGAACAAAAAGGCCCGCCGGGAGCAGCTGGATGCCTTGCTCGAGGAATTCCGGATCACGCGGCTTAGAACCTCGCCGTCCATGCGCTTGTCTGGTGGTGAGCGCCGCCGTGTCGAGATCGCGCGTGCCCTTGCCACGCGTCCGTCCTACATGCTGCTCGACGAGCCTTTCGCAGGCATCGATCCGATCGCGGTCAACGACATTCGTGCGCTCGTACGGCACCTCACCCAGCGCGGCATCGGCGTCCTGATCACCGATCACAATGTTCGCGAGACGCTCGACCTCGTGGGCCGGGCCTATATTATTCATGACGGGACTGTTTTGACCCACGGAACCACCCACGAGATCGTCAACAATGAGGACGTCAGACGCGTCTATCTGGGCGACGATTTCAAAATCTGACTATGTGATCGCGAGTGACTTCGTAGATGGCGATCAACGCAAAGCTCGAAATGCGCCAGACCCAGAGTCTGGTCATGACGCCTCAGTTGCAGCAGGCCATCAAACTCCTGCAGCTGTCGAACATGGAGCTGAGCGCGTTTGTGGAGGGGGAGCTTGAGCGCAATCCATTGCTTGAGCGCAGCGACGGGGACGGTCCGGCTAGTCCGACAACGGATGATAATGCCCCTGAAGGGTCGGATGAGAAGAACGACAGCGCGGCGGATGCGCGCGACTCCGACAATTGGGTCGATCTCGAATCCGGCGGCGACAACAACCGTACGGAGGATCTCGACGCCGATCCTCGCGACATGTTTCCCGACTCGGAAGATTTTGTACCGGGCGCCGTGATGGACAGCGGCTGGAGCGGGCTGACGCAGTCCGGCCCCGGCGTATCCGAGGACGGCGCCGACCTCGAAGCCTATGTGGCCGAGGAAAAGACGTTGCGGCTCCATCTATCGGAGCAGCTTGCGCTGGCCTTCGCCGATCCCGCGCAACGCATGATCGGCCAGCACATCATCGATCTGACGGATGAATCCGGCTATCTGCGCGGCGAGTTGGATCTGCTCGCCAGCCAGCTTGGGGCGCCAATCGACTTGGTCGAAGACACGTTGCGGCAGATGCAGAACTTCGATCCGTGCGGTGTCTTCGCGCGCGATCTGCGCGAGTGTCTGACGATCCAGCTGAAAGAGCGTGATCGCTGCGATCCCGCCATGGCCGCGCTGGTCGACAACCTGCACCTCCTTGCGGCCCACGATCTCGTCGCCTTGAAACGCGCCACGAGCGTGAGCGACGAGGATCTGCTCGACATGATCGCCGAGCTGAAGAGGCTCAATCCGAAGCCCGGCTTGGAGTTCGGCGCGGCGCCGGCGCAACCCATCGTGCCGGACGTGCTGCTGCGGACGTTGCCGGACGGCAGTTATCACGTGGAGCTCAATTCGGACACGCTGCCCCGCGTTCTCGTCAACCAGACCTATTATGCGAGGGTCAGCAAGTCGCCGCTCGCGAAGGACGACAAGAGCTACCTTGTCGATTGTCTGCAGACGGCGAACTGGCTGGTGAAGAGTCTCGATCAGCGCGCGCGCACGATCCTGAAAGTGTCGCAGGAAATCGTGCGCCAGCAGGACGCGTTCTTCACCTACGGCGTCCGGCATTTGCGGCCGCTCAATCTCAAGACCGTCGCCGATGCGATTTCGATGCACGAATCGACCGTGAGCCGCGTGACGGCCAACAAATACATGGCGACGAATCGCGGTCTGTTTGAGTTGAAATACTTCTTCACATCCGCGATTGCCGCCACGGGTGAGGGCGATTTCCACTCCTCGGAAGCCGTGCGGCACCGGATTCGTGAAATGATCGACGGGGAGCCTGCGGAAGACGTCCTATCCGACGACAAGATTGTCGAGCGCCTCAAGGTGGATGGCATCGATATCGCGCGCCGGACCGTCGCAAAATATCGCGAGGCGTTGGGTATCCCGTCCTCGGTCCAGCGGCGCCGGCAAAAGCGCATGGCGCTGACGGTAAGCGCTTAGCTGCCGGGCTTTTCGACATTTGTGGAGGTTTGGATTTGACACCCTCCAAGCACAGAGCTAGCTTCCGGCCTCCGCTACAGAGGTCAATGTTGTTTGGGCCGGGACGTACAGATCCCGATGCTGGCCTCGTTTCTTGTGGACTTAGTGCCGGATGGTGCGCCGCCGCAAAACGTGAGCGGGTCGCCTACGGGAAAAACAGCGCAGCCAAATACCAGATAGACTTCTAGAACTCGTCAAAAGCGTTCCGCGTTTTCGTCCTGATTTGCGTTCTATAGCGTTTCCGGTGGTCTCGGGCCCCGGGCTACGCGTGCGAGGCAGAAATGACCGGCCCGCGCATGCTGGTTGGAACACACGCGGAACGGAAAGTGTTTGTTGGTCCATGTGGACCGTGCCGGATGGGAGGCACACAGGTATTCGAAATGACCCTAGCTGATTTCATTGCGCCCGAAGCCGTACTGCCTTCGCTCAATGCGGTGGACAAGAAGCAGCTCTTGGCGGCGCTTTCCGCGCACGCTTCGGAGATCTGTGACCTCCAAGAACGGGATATTTTCGACGTCCTGTTGCAGCGGGAGCGGCTCGGATCCACGGGGCTTGGTCAGGGCGTCGCAATCCCCCATGGCAAAATGCCGGGCCTGAACAGGATCGTCGGGGTGTTCGCGCGGCTGGCGGAGCCGATCGACTTCGATGCGGCCGACGCAGAGCCGGTGACGATTGTTGTGCTGCTCTTGGCGCCGGAGGGCGCCGGCGCGGACCATCTGAAGGCCCTGGCGCGCATCTCGCGCCTGTTGCGAGATCGTCCGTCGGTGAAGAAGCTGAAGTCCAGTGCCGACGCCGAGGCGCTCTACGCCGTGCTCACGCAGGACGACACGGCCTCACACGCCGCGTAGCCGTCTTCGCCTTCGAAGGGCGGCGCTTCGCGCGCTTCCAGCAAGCGCTGCGAGTACGTTTTCGGAATTAGTGATTAGTGGACGCTCAAGGGAACGAGGTCGTTCTCGATCGCGTTGGCGATGGCGGCGTTGCGGCTGTCGGTCAACGCGATCGGCGTGCCGTCGGCGCCCAGCACGGCGAACAGATCGATCCCTTCCGGCGTATCGTCGAGGGCCGGAAAGAGCCGCTCCGCATCGTCGAAATCGACCTGCTTGATATACGCGACTTCGCCTTCCCCAAGCAGAGCAAGCTCCTTGGGGCTCATCGCCGTGTCAAATTCGTCGTCTTCGTGCTTATTCATCAAACTCGTTTCCAAACATCTCAGCCAGCGGACTTGATCCCGACCTTGAAGGCGCGCGTCTCCTGCGGAAGCCGTTCGAGCTCGATGGCCAGGAGCCCGTTGTCCAACTCCGCTTTACGCACTTCGACGCCGTTGACAAGCGCAAACGTTCTCTTGAAGCGGCGGCTGGCGAGGCCGCGGTGCAAATAGTCCCTGCTGCCTTCTTCCGGTTTTTCACCGCGGATATGCAGCGCTCCGTCTGCGACGGTCACGTCCAGCTCTTCCCGGGAGAACCCGGCCACGGCCAGGGTAATCCGCAATCGCTCGGGACGCTGAGCCTCCGCAGGCAGGATTTCAACGTTGTAGGGCGGATAGCCGCCTTCGGCCAGCTTCGTTGCGGGGCCATTGTGAGCGGCGCCGACGCTGATCCATAGACTGCCGTCGAGACGTGTCATCCAGTATCCGGCAAGGAGCCTCTTCTTCCGCCGCCATCGGGCGTGCCGGAAATCTCCAAAAAATCAATCTCGATATGGGTGTTCGGCGGCCGAAATCAAGTTGTACCCACCGATCTGCGCGGCGCCCCGAGGGCTGGGAGCGGCAACTTTTTCGTGACCGAGGTCGCCCCGATGCATGACAACTTGACGCACCTACCTAGTGATAGGTAGAATGCTGATCAGATGTCGAACGGCCCTCACAGTCATCCCACAGGGAGCAGGGTTCCACACAGCTGCGGCTGCGGGGTCCATGTGCTCTCGCGCCGGAATGTGATCCTGGCAGGCCTGGCGATGGCCTCCACCCCGCTCCTGCGCTACAGCTCCGCGCATGCGTCCACCAGCGATGTGAGCGAGGTTGCGCCCGGCGTCTTCGTGCATCAGGGACGCTACGAAGTTCAGTCCGCCGCCAATGGCGGGGACATCGCCAATGCGAGTTTCGTGGTCGGATCCGAAGCCGTCGCCGTCATCGATACGTCAGGGAGCGCGAAGCTCGGCGCCGACCTGCGCGACGCCATTCGGTCCGTCACCGACAAGCCCATCAAATACGTGATCAACACGCATATGCATCCCGACCATGTCTTCGGGAATGCCGCCTTTAAGCAGGACAATCCCGAATTCGTCGGTCACTACAAGCTCGCGCGGGCGCTGGGCACCCGCAAAGACAGCTATCTCATCGCGAACGAACAGATGATCGGCGCCGACGGCTTCGCCGGCAGCGAAATCATCCTGCCGACGCTTGGCATCAAGGAGCCGACGAAGCTGGACCTCGGCGACCGGGAATTGCTGCTGGAGCCGCAGCCCACGGCCCACACCGACAACGATATGATCGTGACGGACCTGAAGACCAATACGCTCTTCCTGGGCGATCTGCTGTTTTCCGTCCACGTCCCGACCATCGACGGGTCGATCAAGGGTTGGCTCGCGGTGCTCGACGAGATGGGGAAGCGAAAGGCGGCCCGCGTGGTTCCCGGCCATGGGCCGAAGACGATGGAACTGCCGCAAGCGTTGGTTCCGGAGCAGGAATACCTATCCACCATTGCGGACGACGTGCGGCGCCAAATCGCCGAGGGCAAGACGTTGGAGCAGGCGACGAAGTCGGCCGGCTTCACTGAAAAGGATGCCTGGAAGCTGTTTGACCAGTATCATGTGCGCAACGTCACTGCCGCCTATGCTGAACTCGAATGGGAATAGCTGAGAACGACGTGAGAAGAGGAACTCCAAGGCCATGACATACGCTTTCAACACGCTCAGCCGGACGCTCTGCGGCGCCGTGCTCGCAGCCAGTATCGGCGCTCTCGCGACGGTGCCGGCGCATGCCGAGGAAGACGTGTGGCCGATCCTGCGCGAGCAGGCCTTTGGCGACCGTCCGATCACGGAGGAGGACGGTGCAGTCGTTCTCGAAACGCCTCAGAAGATTGAGGATGCCGCCATCGTGCCGATCACGGTGCGGATCCCGCCTCACGTGAAAGACAAGGTCAAATCTCTGTCGATCTTCATCGACAAGAACCCGGATCCGAAGGTCGCGACTCTCACGTTCGGTCCGGCGGCCGGTTCCGGCGGCGAGCGCAGCTTCGCCACGCGTGTCCGTGTTGACAATTTCTCCCATGCCCGGGCCGTGCTCGAGCTTGAAGACGGCAGCCTCCACATGGCGACGAAGTTTTTGTCCGCCGCCGGAGGATGCGCCGCCATGCAGGCCAAGGACCCGGATGCGGACACGGCCGGAATGGGCAAGACGATCGTTCGGACCTTCCCCCCAGCTCTCAGCAGCAATCCGATCTGGCAGGGGCAGGTCATGATCAAGCATCCGAACCACAACGGCATGCAGCTCGACATCAACACTGCCAAGTTCATTCCCGCCCGCTACGTCAAAGAGGTGACCGTCGAGCGGGATGGTGAGCTGGTGTTCAAGCTGGACAGCACGTTCTCCGTTTCGACCAATCCGAATTTCCGCTTCACCTTCGCGAAGGGCGACCACAACGAGCTCGACGTGTCGGTGGTGGATACGGACGGCGAGAAGTTCAACGGGACGAGCAAGCCCCAGGGCGGGTCCTAGGCCGAGAACGGGTAACGCTGTCGAGGTGCGGCAAATGTCGATCGGAACACGAGATCTCCTGTTGAAGGAGGCGGAGACGCTCACCCGAACCCGCGGCTATGCGGCGTTCAGTTACGCGGATTTGGCCGAACGGGTCGGTATTCGCAAGGCGAGCGTCCATCACCACTTCCCGACGAAAGAGGTTCTGGGCGTCGCCCTGATCGACGGCTATCTCGCCGAGTTCAAGAGGGCGCTTGCGAAGGTCCTCGAGGAGGAGAGGTCGGCCGAGGCCCGTCTTGCTGTCTATAGCGGGTTCTTCATCGACAGCCTCCGGGACGGATTGATGCCGCTCTGCGCGGCGCTGTCGGCCGAGACCGCCGCCCTGCCGCAGTCGATGCGCGCACAGGTGTCGACCTTTTTCGAGCTTCACCTCGACTGGCTCTCCGGCGTCGTCCGGGATGGGATTGCCGACGGTGAGTTCCGCGCCGATCTCGACGTGCGCCAGACGGCGACCATGCTCTTGAGTGTTCTCGAAGGCGCCAGCCTCGTCGCATGGGCGCTAAAGGACAGCGCGCGCATCAAACCGACATTCGGACAGGCCGTTGCCAGCCTTTCCGAGACCGGCACGCAATGAATTGATTTTGGAAACGCAGCAGGGAACGCGACAGTGAGTCTAAAGAGATTTGTTATTGAACGGGAAATTCCTGATGTGGGCGAGTTGGGCCCGCAGGAACTTTCGGGCGCCGCGGAGGTGTCGAACGGAGCCCTCTGCCAAATTGGGGCCAAGGATATCCAGTGGGTCCAAAGCTACGTCGCCGGGGACAAGACATTCTGCATCTACCTGGCAACCGACAGGGCTGCCATCGAGAAGCACGCGGAGCTGAGCGGATTCCCTGCGAGCAACATCACGGAAATCGTGACGGTCATTGACCCGACCACGGCGGCCTAGCAGTCGATCACCGCGTTCGTGAGTATCGATTGCGTCGCAAAAGGCGGCTACGATCCAGCGCATCTGTCCTTGAGGGGAACTGGAGACAGCGATGGTCGTGTTCAGAATTGTGCCTGCCGTAGTGCTTCTCGCATCCGTGCAGGCGGTCGCCTATGACGGGCTCGAGGCGGATTTCGCCACCTGCACGCAGAGCAACGACAGCGGCGCTGTCGTCTCGGCCTGTACGCGTTTGATCGACAACGCGGCGGTCGAGAATTCGGTGACCGGCATGTTCTACGGCCTTCGGGCGGCGAACAACACCGACGCGGCCCAGAACTGTGCCGATGCCAAAAAGTCGCTGGCGCTTGCCGAGGACGCCACGATCAAGTCGCTGTCTCAGCAACTCATCGATCAGAACTGCTAAGTCTTTCTTCCGAGTGAGCGGCGGCGCTACGGAGAAGCGTGTCAGGGGCTGCGAGCGGATCAAAACGCTTGCTGCCACTGCTGCGGACCTTGTGTGCCCATTCGGTCATGGAAGCGTTGGGTAGCCTGTTTCGACCGCACGTCCAAGCCTCGCGGCGCAGGCGTGTCGGCGGTCACTTAAGGCATCAGTGACTCGAGCAAACTAGAACCGGCAATCGACGTTGTGGGAATTGGTGGAGCCAGACGGGATCGAACCGACGACCTCGTGAATGCCATTCACACACCTACCCCTTCCTCTGCAACGCTTTCACGAATGTAAGGTTATGATAACCCTATCTTTTTGTGTGAGCAGTTGTAATTTGATGGGAGGGCATTGCAGCCTATAATCGGTCCCTGCATTGCATAAGCATTGCATAAACTGAGGGGGATGGCATGGGGGAGAAACCCAAGAAGCGCGCACCACTTCGAAAAGCGTTCACCGATTTGGCGCTCCGGCGACTTAAACCGAAGGCGAAGCAGTACCGCGTTTGGGACGACTCGAGGAGTGAGGGCGGCGTGCTGGGCCTATCGGTGCTCGTGTCGCCATCGGGCACCAGATCATTCTTCGCGACCTACTACCTCGACGGCAAGGCCGTCTCGAAACGAATTGGCCGCGTCGGTGAACTGCCGCTAGGCGATGCGCGGGACAAGACCAAGCAGCTACGGGGCGTGGCCGGCCTCGGCAAAGATCCAATTGAGGAAGAGCGGAAGGCGGAGGAGGAGGAGCGGAAGGCAAAGGCCGCCGACATGAGCTACGAGCAGGTCGTGGACCTCTTCATCAAAGAGTACGCCCAGCTGCGACAGCGCACCTGGAAGCAGACGCAGCGCGTCCTCAAAACGACGTGCGCCGAATTTCTCAAGCGACCGTTCTCGAGCATCACGGCACTAGAGGCTCAGCGGCTACTCAACACATTCATGGCAGCGGGCCACATCTACAAGGCGAACATAACCCGCGTTCAGCTAAGGTCGCTGTGGGGCTGGGCATCGAAGCCGATCCGCAAGTATGCCGACGCGCCGATTATGAACGATCTGGAAGTCGTGTTCGAAGGCCGCGAACGCGAACGCGTCTACACACCCGATGAACTGAAAGCGATCTGGACCGCGGCGGATAACATCGACCTGCTCTCCGGCGCATACATCAAGCTCCTACTGTTGACGGCGGCGCGGAAGAGCGAACTGGCGGGCATGTCGCTATCGGAGATCAAGGACGGCGTGTGGACGACACCGCACGAGCGGACGAAGTCCAAGAAGACGGCGAAACGGAGGCGGGTGTATCTGACGCCTCTAGCGCCGCTGGCCCAACGCATCATCAAGGGGCTCCCCGAGGACTTTGCCTTCCACTACCCGGGCACGAAGCTCCAGCGCAAACTGACGAAGGCGGGTGCCCCGGCCGACTTCAACTACCACGCCGTTCGCCACACCGTCGCCACGTGGTTCGAGAACGAGGGGCATGACGATTTCGACAGGGGACTTGTGCTCAATCATGCGCGGTCCGGCGTGACGGCGGGCTACTCACATGGCTATGCGCTGGACCGCAAACGGGCGCTCCTCGAAAAGTGGGCCGATCATGTCGCCAGCATCGTGACGGCGAAGGGCGCGGCGCTGCTCCGATAGCGGAGACACGAAAGGCGGCACCTCGATTGGCACCGCCTCAGCTTGCGTGCCGTTCTATTCGGTCTCTGCCGACCTCAAGACGTCAGCGAACTGGCGTTGAAAATCGCCCTGCCACCCGTTCGCAGGAAAGTAGATCTTTCGACCACCGTTGAGCACGTGGAAGCCATCCGCGACGAGGCTCGACTCCAGAAGCCGACACACATTGGCCTTGATGAGCACGAGGGGCACCGCCCGACCCTGTGTTAGTCCCGCGAGGTCGTCACGAAGCAGCGGGTAGTCCCGGCGAATGACAGCGTTGCGCGCCGTGCCGGATAGTTCATTCACGGGTTCGTATGTGCTGTCGACCAGCACCCAGCCTCGTTGCTGCAATGCGCGCAGCCCGGACGCCTTCGTGGTCGGCGAAAGTCCGAGCGCCTTCATCAACGCGGCGAACAGTGGCTCACTCACGCTTCCATCGGGATTGTATAGATACAGCCCGGAGATCGGCGGCGACTCCGCCACGATGATCAGCTTGGCCACCTCGGGCTCATAGCGCCGCCGCCACTCCTTGTACCGCTTCGTGCCCTTTGGTGGTGTTGGCATCGTCAAAAGCTCCTCCTCAAACTAAGCAGACCTGCGCGCCGACAATTGAGGACGGCACCGCTCTCCTGTTCACCTATGCGCTGATTTCTCCCGCCGTGCTAATTTGGCGTCATGAGCAACGAAGACAGACCAGACCCGCCATTCCATCGCGACCTGCGCCTAGTAGCCGTCGCAATTCTAATTGGTTGTATGGCGTTCGGAGGGGCCATCCTCTGGCAGCTCTTCGCCGAACTTTCTCGTTGATAACAGGGCCACTTCCTCTTGCTTTGAGCACAACCAGCATGTAGAACGTAGAGTGAACATCCTTACATGCGAGGCACAGAATGTGCGATGACCCCCAAGAGGAGGTAGCGCTACCAGTGCAAGCGGTTGAGCGCTATTGGACACGACTCACCGAACAAGATCTGCTGGCCACGGAGTTCACCACCAACAACCCGACAGAGTTAGCCGGCTTGGTGGAAGAGCGTCCCGAGACCGAAGAAATCCCCATTGTGGAGATGCTCTACGACCTTCGCGGCACCGACAAAAAAGTTCGCTGCGTCCACGACCGGTACGACAACCATCAACGCGGTATCGTCATGAGGTACCGCGATGGTAGGCGCATCCTGGTAGGTCGCGACTGCGCGAGGAAGATATGGGGCGTAAACTTCGACCTGCTCATCAAGGACTTCGATCTCGCCAAGGACACGGCTTACTATTTGAGGCGGCGCAATGCGGCCCGCGATGCTGGCCCCAATTTCCTGGCGTCACTTGCGGAGCTAAGGCAGGCGCCCGCCATTGGCCTGTACCAGAACCTAAAGAGTGATTTTCGCAGACGCCTTCCCGGATTGGCGTCGGATATCGATGACCTGATTTACGAACGCGACGGCATGTTGTTCCGCGATGAACGCGTTCGCGATCTCATGGCTGAACAGCGCCGCGCGGAGAAGGCCAACGAAGAAGGCCCTCCTATCCGTACCCAAGCCGCCAAGCGGTATCTCCAAGCCATGGGTGGCCAAAAGGACGAGCCGAAGAAGCAACTCAATCCCATCTACACGACCATACAAACCCAGTTGGGCATGCTCGAAGGCCAGGACTTCTTTGGTGGAGGCACCGAACCAATTGGCTTGCGCGTCAGCGAGTACGAGAAGCGGGCTATCTCAGGGCTCCGACAGTTGGGTGACGACCACGAGTACCTAGAGATGCTCCGGAACAGGCTAAAGGGCCTTACCGAAATCGTGGACGGTGTCATCGGTGAGATTGACCGTCTCGATGCGCTGTCGGCAGCGTTCGCACCACACAACCTATCGTGGCTAGCACAGTGGGCGAACAGCATCTCGAAAGACGGCACGCGTTACCGAACTGAGCAAGGGACGTTCATAGCTGCGCCGGACCGCGACGATGACATCTTGCTCCGTTTCCCCTCGAATTATCGCGTCCCATCGCGTGAACCGTTCATGGCGTTTCGAGAAGCAGTCACGGGATAGGGGAGGCGCGGCTTGTTTAAACCATTGTGTCAGATCGCTGTATCGACGGAGTTTTGGGCCGCGATCGTAGGCGCTGTCGTGGGCGGCCTCATGGCACTCTTTGCTCAAGCGCTCGCGTTGAGGGCTCAGCGCAAGCAGCGCGACGAAGATAGGTTCCGCGAAAAGCAAGCATTAGCCACATCGCTGCTCTTCAAAGTGCGCGACATGCACGGCAACTACGCCCAGTCACGACGTGCTTTCGAGGAACAGTTCGCGGAGGCAAATCAAAGGGGCTTGGTTGACGATCCGTGGCGTTTCTTCAAACCGTTCTCCAGCAACCTCACTCATTTTCACTTTTCACCCGACGAGAAGGCTACGCTGCTCGAGCTGAAGAACGCCAAGCTGATGAACGAAACGCTCCTGCTGGAGCCGCGGCACTACCATTTCGTGGAGTCACTGAGCACACTCAATCGGCTCATCTTTGACTTGATTGCCAAGGTTCCTCCTGTGCGCGTGGAGGGTGACAGCGGTTGGGTTGAATTGCCTCACGACGAATATGCGGGGCTCAGGCCCCAAATGATACAAGTCAACTCGCTGATCGAACAGCTTCGCACCGAAGCTTCTGAGGACTCGGAAACATACCGCAAGCTGGTAGAGGGCCTCGCGAAGGCCTACAAAGAGACGCTGCACCTGCCATTCGCTATCACCTTCGAAAATGCGGACTGATCCCCACGCCGAACGCATCCGACTCCGCGGAACGCCCTAGTTGGCGCCGCCAGAACGGGGTGAGGGCCCCCTACCGGGCGGTTTCGAGGGGTGTCCATACCAAGGGCCGGAGAGAACCAAATCACCCTGCACGGGGCGCTGACCAAGCCGTGATTGGGGGGAGCTAGGCGGCAATCGACGTGACCGCCGCCAGAATGGCGGCCTCGATTTCGTCATCGGTCAGGTCATCGTCAAACGCTGCGAGGGGAACCGGCAACGCCGCAGCGAATTCTCCGACGACGGGGTCGACAGGCTGCGGCTCCCACCAACGAGGTTCGAGCTTCGGGAGCGGCGGAAGCCACCACGCCGATCCGCCGCCACGAAGTTCAACATCGGGGCCTGCACCAACTGATGCGAACGCGCCGCCAAGCCGAGGTAGCACGCCGACTAGGTAGCCCGGCTGCTCCATCTGGAACGCGCCGAACTGAAACGCGCCGGGCTGGAATGTCGGGATGACGGGCACGGCATTCGTGCACGCGCCGGTCAGGAGAGGGAGCGTTCCGTTCAGCGTACTCATTCGTCACCTCTTCAAACCAATTGGGGTTCGACACCCGAGCAAAGGTGCCGAACCCCAGTCCCGGTCACGCGGGGACCTTACGACCCGCCACCGACACTCGACCCCGCTTCCTAGAAGTCGGCAACAGGAGTGAAAGGTAGCTCCGTGCGCCTTCCTCAAGCTCCGGCGTCGAGGAATGCGATTTCATCCGGCCATCTCCAGCGGCGTCTCTTCGACCGCGACAGGCTTCGGCTTCGCTGCCGTCTTGTCCGAGACAGCGACACCCAGAATGGCGCGTGCATCGGCGCGAGGCCGCCGCAGCACGTCCATGCCACGTGACCGGGCTTCGATCACAAGCGCCTCCTCGGAGCGTTCACACTCAAGGAGCAGCCTTTCCAATTCGGCCACCTGGGCCTTGCGCTCGTCGGCGGGCAAGCCGTCGTCGGGCACCTGTTCGTCAATCATGCGCTCCAGACTTTCGAGGAGCGTATCCGGCGCAACGGCGGCGACGATGGACAGCGGGTCCCGCGTGTCGAACGACAGGCCGAACTTCTTGTCCCGCGCCGTACCTTCCAGCACCGGCTTTGCCGCCGCACCCAACCGCTTGACGTAGTACGCCGCCTTGTCCCGCAGTTCATCTTTCGGCAGGTGCGTGCCCTTCATCTCTCGGATGCGCTGCTTGAGAGTACCGATCTCATCACGCGTTGACGTGATTGCGGCTTGCAGGTCGGTGACGTTCGGAAGCGGCGTCTCGACGGAGACGAGCTTGGTCCCCTGCGGCAACCGCGCCATCCACACATTGATGGCCTTGAGGGTGTCGAGGTCGTTGACGGCACGCGCCTTGCGCCGTCCCGCGACTTCACGCAAATGCTCCTGCTTGCGCTGCGCGGCGTCAATCTCCTGGCGCAGTTCTTCGTACCGCTTGTCACGTTCATCGAACGTGCTCCGGCGTTGCGCCAGTTGGATGATCTGGCGACCAATGTTGTCGATACGACCGGGGATCGACCGTAGCAGCGCGTCGCTGTCCGCGGCTTCCTGCGTGAGGTCGTCCAGTTTGGATTTGGCTTCGATGGGCAGCATTACTCGTTACTCCTCCATGCATTCGAGAGCCACAGACGGTGGTCCTCGTAAGGTTCGCCCGTTACCTTCGGGACGGTCGGTGCGTCGTCACCGTGCTTCCACGCATTGGCAAGGGCAGTTTCGTTTTGCTCATAGGCGGCGGTCACGCCTTCGGGAATGTCATCTCCCGAGACAGCGCCGGGACGGTGAAGGATGCGCTGGCCGTCACGGTCGCCGTCCATCGCCGTCATGCGGACGCGCATGACCTTGTTGCCGTGTTCGTCGAGAACGATCTCGTAGTTGTCGTGTTTCTGCATAGCTATCTCCGTTGAACTTCCACGACGTGGCGGTGAACCACCTCGGCGGGCTTGATGAGTGCGGCGACTTCACCGAGGGTATGCGGACGCCAATCGTGCGCCCGCTTCCACGGCGTTTTCTCAGCGGCGAGTTCGTTCATCACCGCTTCGTCATGCGGGCACGGGTAGTAGCGGTACCCGTCTGCCGTCTTGACCTCGATTGCGCACAGCGAGCCTTGCGGGCTGCGCACCGTGACGAATGAGCCCTCAATCTCGTCCGGCCCCACGTCCTTTGCTTTCCAATTCCGTTCCATCGTTACTCTCCTTCTAACCAACACCCGCTCTCGCGGGATTCCTTACAGTCGCCAGGGCGACTTCCTCGCGAGGAGTTCGTGCACGGGGCCTATGAGACCGAGCTGTCTCGCAACGTACTGCTGCTCGTAACTCATCTCGTCCGGCGGCTTTGGCTTCGGCGGCGGCTGTCGGTGATCACGTCCGAGATGCACGATGCGATGACCGTTGACCTTGTCGTCGACATTCAGTTTCGTCATTTGAACGTTCTCCCGAGTCCCAAACCAAGGCCTTGATCGCCAGCGATTCCGCCGAGCAACTTCGGCATACCTTTGCCCATCCTGGAGATGTCGTAGCCGCCGTGTTCAAGCTCCACGAGGACGCCGAGTGCAGCGTTGGCGCAGTCGTCATGCGCGCCTGGTGCATGGTCGATGCTGTCACGGCCACCACGCGCCGTGCGTCTTTCAAGGCCGACGATTTGGTTGAATAGCTTCTTGTGCTCGAGGAGCTGCACCTGCCCCGAGTTCAACAGCGGCAGCGCATCGCGGTAGATGTCTGACTTCGGACGCGCGTTCTGCACGTACTCGATGCCGCACTTGTCGAACTGTTCAACGGGCCACTCTCCGGCGTAGCGGTCGCCGTTCACCTTCGTGATGCGGTACGCTTTCAACGTGCGGGCAAACTCTGCAACCACGTCGGACGGCGAGAACGGTGGCCGCACCTCGCGCAGACAATCGAGGACGCGGCGGTCGTCTTCGTTGTGTCCGATACCCAAAGTGAAGCTGTCGGACGAACCACCGGATGGGTCGACGAAGGCGGCATAGTTAAAGCGCGCGTCGTAAGGCCGTTCGTGCACGCCGACCGACACGCATGCGTCTACGGCTTCGCGGGACACGAAGGATTCGATGTCCGTGCGGAACTCTGCACCGTACTCGGCGGCGGCACTGACCGGGTCCTTGTCGTACTCGTCGTCAAGGAACGATTGCCGGATGGCCGGGTTCATCCGCTTGGTCGGTGCTTGCCACACCAACACGCTGTCGCCGTCCTTGCCGAAGTGCCGCTGATACGTGTCCCACAGGACGCCACGTCTTGCGTATGGCGAGGATGCGCAGAGCAACAGCCCGTCGGGAATGGTCGCCATAGCCGGACGGATAGCCGCAATGACTTCACTGTCGGGATTGGCGCTGTCGTCGGAACGCCAGAACGCGATCTCGTCACATAGCGCGGCGACGATGGTGTAGCCACGGACGGTGCGGAAGCTGCAACTGTGGACCTCGATGGTCACCGAACGCTTGAGGTTGACCGACTCCTGCGTCTCGCCTTCCACACACGCTTTCAACATGGGGACGGCGTGCAGGATGCCCTTGACGTATCGAATGATCGTCTTGGCCTGCTTACGGTCGGCGGCAATCACCATCACGGTGGCACGTTCGCCGGGGCCTAGATAGGGACGCCAATCGCGGAAGCAGGCTAGGAAGCATGCGATCAACGCCAGCACGAACGACTTGCCCCCGCGTCTCCCGATGACCAGCCATGCCTCTTGTGCTTGTTGACGTGGCCTGTCGCTGCGGTTGGTGCACTGCCTGTAGATGCGCCGCATGTCGCGGTCCATCGGTAGCCCGAATAGTGCGGCGAGGAATGCGAACCATGCTGTCCACGTGCTCTTGTCACGGAAGAGGCTCGCAAACACCTTGCGGTCGGCTACGGCGTCGAGAATGTTCACCGCGAGCCCTCCCTTGGTGAGAGGGCGATACAGCGACGTTGGCCAACAGGCGTACCGAGGCACACAGAGGAGTAACAACCACTCTGCATCCGACCGCCAGGACGGTTAGGACGGGCTTTCATCGTCCACCTCCTCAATGTCGTCTGCATTGCGGGAGCGTCGGCGCGCATAGGAGAGCGGATCGGGAGGCGTCACGTCCTTGGCCTTGCGGTCTATCCCGAGGAGACGCAGCGTGCGACCAAGGGCACCCGTCAATCGGGTGTAGTCGCCAACATCAACGGGTTCGCCCATGACCGACTTGGCGTCGAGGTTCTCTCGCAGGATCGTGAGGCCCGTGCATGATCGCACCAACTGACGCTGGGCTTCGGACAGCGTGTCCCAGCCGCCTAGATCATTCGCCATGTCTTCTTGGAGTTCGCGGTAACGGCGAGCGATAACAGAGCGGCCGTCAACTAATGGGAGAATATCGCGGCCAGCCTTTAGCCGCGTGCGCAATTTACTGGATGCAATGTCTTTGGTCGTTGGACGACCTGACTTCTTTTTCGGTCTCATCACCACACGCTCGAAAACGGCCTGTTCGAGGCAGCGAAATTGCATTGACCTTGCAGGGACGCAATCCCTTTGGTGAGTACCTACCTGTTTAGAAGGGTGTCCGGGGGAATGGGACGTGAAACGAAATCACATCCACATGCGCAATTGTCCATCGTAGGCGTTTCGACGCGTTACTCGTGGATGCTGCGCGCGTGCATCAACTAATTCGATGCAGGGAGGGGTTTGCTTGTGGGGTACCCATCACCACGATCCAAGGGGTGCACCCATAAACTGACAGCATGTGCCTACTACTGGGTTTCGGTAGGTAGCGCATAAACTAACGGCATATACCCATTCGCTGCATATGGCCGGTACCACGATTGCGACAGCGACAGGAACCACGATTGCGATATGGCGAGGGGGAATGGCTGGCGTGCTGTCCTCGTGACCATATTAAGCGAGATGCGATTTTGCGGTCATGTGGATTGCCTCGTTTGCGCGCTTGATCGTCTCTTTTGCTCACCCGTCTGCGCACGATGACGACGCACGTCTCTTGAACGATCTCAATCTTGTGACCTCGATTGGCTTACCCGTCCGGTTATCAATCTTCATCTTCGGTAGCGGCTTCGGCTTCGGCATCAGTTCAATGTGTTTGACGATCTGATGCTCTTTTAGCCCGAGCCTCTGCAAGTGCCCGACGATGCTCTCCAGCTTCGCGGTCTCGTGCTGTGTCGCTATCTCGTCTCCATTCAGCGAGGTGAGCCGCTTGGCGACCGCGGCGTGCAATCTCTGCTCCGCTTCCTCGGTAAACGAACTTCTGCTTCGACATGGTCTCATTCTCCACTCCTGTGCGTGACGGCGGGGTCCTGGCGATCATACTGACGCCGTGTGCCTTGGTGGTGAGGGGACGGGCTGTGGCGAGGGGACTTCTCCGATGCCGTACAGCCTCATGACGGCGACGGCTTTGCTACCGCCGTTCACCCATCGTCCTCCCGCCACCAGTTCCGATAGGGTTTCGGCTTCCCCTTGCCTTTGCGCATCGCCTGTCTGTGTCTGAGGCTGCGCCGACCACGAGATGACGATTTGGTTTTGGCTTCCACCGCTGCCGATTGCGCACGTGACAACCATGCTGGAGGTTCATGCTTCGGGGGCAACGTGTGGAGTAGACCTTCCTCGGAGAGAATGCGGAGGTCCTGTCTAAAGGAGGAACGGACTGTTGAAACGGCGAAGGCTGTTGGCTTATAGCCAATGGCATGTAGCCTTTGCATCAACTGATCCGTAGGCAGATCAGGTTCATAGGTCAGGACAACCTTGATCGCCTTTTCACATCCGGGAACATGCGAACTACTCATGCAACCTTCTCCACCAATTCGGGGACGTGTTCATGTGCGTGTTCATCAAAAGTCGGCTTAATCGTGTATACAAAAGGTCCCCTACCGAAACTGTCGATTAGACCTTGCGCGGTGCTGCCGACAGCGCGGTAGGCGATGCACCCCCGAGAGAGGTCTTCGTTGTAGCCGCTGTCCGTGATGATGGACGCGCGCCGTCGTGTTCGTTTGCGCCGATTGTCTAACCAGCGTCCTAGGCGCTCCAGGTCCTTGCGGTAGAGGCCGATGGCTTTCGACGACCACAGGCGGGCGAACCAATCCTCGAGATCGACCTGACTTAGATTGCCGCACGTGAAGCCATGCCGCTTGATCGCCTTCGATCCTGAGACGCGGGCTTCGAAATGGAAGCAGTCGACTTCGCCCGTCAGTTTGCTGTGCCTGTCGCTGTACCATTGGAACGTGACGCCGGGCGTGCGAGCGCCCGACCTGGCGTTGCCGTTTTCGAAAATCGTCATCTGCCGCGAGCGGTGCCGGTGCTGAACGAACGACCGATTGAACTGTTCCGCGAACGCACAAAGCTCATCCTCGCCCGGCATGATGACGTCCTGCGCGACCTCGACGTAGGTGAGCAGCGCGTCGTCACGCTTCGCAAGCCACGCGAGGACTGCCGCTTGCGGCTGGAGCAGCCGGAGATATTGCCGGTAGGCCGAGCTGAACCGTGCCGTCCTGTTGACGACAAATGGCGGACCTTGCAGCGGCGCGCCGCAATGACCGCTCAGCCATGCGAGTTGACGAGGCGAGACAGGATGCTGCAACCAAACCCCCAGGACATCGTAGAAGCAGAAAGGATTGCAAATCCCTCCCTGCTGCCTTAGGTCACCATTTGGCAAGGCGCCCTCCGCTGCGGCGGCGTGTTTTGCAGATGTCCATCATCACTTCGCTTCTTCCAGGACCCTCGTGACGGCCAATCACGGGGGTCCCTCCTTCTCGACTAGTCAAAGCCGAACGCTTCCGTCCACGCTTGCGCATAGGCGAGGTCGGGCGGAAGGTACTCGTAGGCCCAGAGGTAGAAGTACCTCGACAGGAACTCCTGGTAGCGCCGCTGGTAGTCCTCGAGTTCGGTGTCCTTGACGCGACGATACTCCGCGAGGTCGACGATCTCGGCGCTGTTATTGAGAGCGAGTCTAGCCATGGGCGGCCTCCTTCTCACGGAGCCACGCGTCGATATCCGACACGCGCCAGAAGAGCATGTTCTCGGTGATCTTGATCGGGGGAGGCATGAGCCCTCTTCGTCGCCAGTTGTCGAGCGTCCACGGATTGACGCCGAGACGCTTCGCGAGATCCTTTTTTCGGATCATGTCGAGTGCCGATGCCGGGACATCAGCTATGGCGTTATCGAGGGGAGGGATCTCAGCTAGCGCATCAACGAAGGGCGAGGCATCATTCGCGCCAATGTCGGGGGACTGGGCAGCCCTGGCTCTGCCTCTGGCTTTGGGCATGAAAAAACTCCTGTCAACGCAACAGGCCGATCCCGAGTGTGGGTCCGACCGCGGTTGAACAGGAGCACGCCCTCCGAGGCTGCACGTGCGCAGCACCTCAGACTTGTATATTAGGTAGCCCCAGGCAATGCAAACATTCCACAGGCGCCCCCGCATTGCATCTGCATTGCATCGGGAACCAGGTGGACGGCGAGGAATGCCGCTATGTCATTGATTTGTTTGGTGGAGCCAGACGGGATCGAACCGACGACCTCGTGAATGCCATTCACGCGCTCTCCCAACTGAGCTATGGCCCCTTAAAGGAATTGTTGTGAATCCGGGCTGCCGAGCAGCGCCGTCGATTCCAGACCGCATCGTTTAGGCTGAGCGGCCCGTTCGTTCAAGCGAAATGCGACTCGGCGCGACGGATCCATTGGAACAGGACGGGTTGCCGGGGGTCGTGCGCCTCCGGCAATGTCCTAGCTTTCGTCTTCCCGTTCGTTCTTGACGATGTCGGTGACGTCGTCTTCCTCTTCGTCGTCCTCCAGGAACGTATCCTCGTCGTCGCTGTCGGGGATGTCTTCATCGTCATCTCCGATATCGGCGATTTCCTCGTCGTCGGCTGCCGCTTCCTCGGCCTCCTCCGCCTCGTCCAGGCTGATAACCTCGGCGCCGCCCAAGACGGGCTTGTCCTCTTCTTCCTCAACCTCAGGCTTGGCGGCCGGCTGCGCAGCTGCACCGCGCCGCGTCGGCGTCGCGACGTGGTACACGGCTTGGCAGACGGGGCAGACAATCGGCGAACGACCCAGATCGTAAAACCGCGCGTCACAGCTCGCGCACACGCGCTTGGTTCCCCGTGCGGGTTTCGACATGACTCTCCTCAAACATAGTCTAAGCGTGACTCCCCATTGCCACGCCTCATGCGTAGTGTCAAAAGCTATCAAACATCCTCAAACAGCAATCTGATCCCCATGCCGCAGCCTCTAACCGCTCGCCGATCCGCAGCTATTTCCGGCCGTGTGAAAGTTCCCGGCGACAAGTCGATCTCGCACCGCGCGCTCATCTTGGCCGGCCTGGCCACGGGACGAACGCGCATCGAGGGATTGCTCGAGGCCGATGATGTTCTGGCGACGGCGCGGGCCGTCGAGGCGCTCAGCGCCTCCGTCGTCCGAGACGGAGACGTCTTCGAGGTTTTGGGGCAAGGCGTTGGCGGTCTCAGTGCTCCCGAGGGCGTTCTCGATTTCGGCAACTCCGGTACGGCCAGCCGGCTGATGCTCGGCGTGCTGGCTGGCTATCCGATGCCTGTTTCTCTCACGGGGGATGCGTCCTTGTGCCGGCGCCCCATGAGCCGCGTGTTGAAGCCGCTGATGGAGATGGGGCTGTTGGTGGAGGACGACAGGGAGACCTTGCCGCTCTCGGTCGTGGGCACCCAGGATCTTTTGCCGATCGTATATGAGCTGCCGGTGCCGTCCGCCCAAGTGAAGTCGGCAATTCTGCTGGCGGGGCTCCATGCGCCGGGACGCACCACGGTGATCGAGCCTCTCCCGACACGCGACCACACCGAACGTATGCTGCGTTATTTCGGCGCCGAGGTTGACGTGGAGACGCGCGCGGACGGCTCGCGGGCCGTCAGCGTCGCCGGCGATGCGGAGTTGCGGGGCGCCCATGTGACCGTGCCGGGTGACCCGAGTTCGGCGGCATTCCTCGTCGCCGCCGCCCTCATCTGTCCCGGCTCCGACCTCACGATCGAGAATGTGCTTCTCAATCCCACACGCACCGGCTTCTTCGACACGTTGCAGGAGATGGGGGCCGATATCGCGGTGCTCGATCAGCGCGATGCGGCCGGCGAGCCCGTGGGCGATCTGCGGATCCGGTCGAGTGCGCTGAGGGGCGTGCGCGTACCCCCTGAGCGGGCGCCGTCCATGATCGATGAATATCCGGTCCTGGCCGCGCTCGCGGCCTTTGCTCAAGGAGAGACCCGGATGGAAGGGCTCGCCGAGTTGAAGGTGAAGGAAAGCGACCGCCTGGCCGCGACCGCCGCCGGGCTCGCGGCTTGTGGCGTAACCGCGCGCATCGAAGGTGACGATCTGATCGTCACGGGCACGGGCGTTGTGCGGGGTGGCGGTACCGTGGCGACGGAGATGGATCACCGCATCGCCATGGCCTTCCTGACGCTGGGCCTCGGCGCCGAGGAACCCGTCGCCGTGGACGATATCGCCATGATCGCCACCAGTTTCCCGGCCTTCGTGCCATTGATGACCGGTTTGGGAGCGCACCTCGTATGATTATCGCGATTGACGGGCCGGCCGCGTCGGGCAAGGGCACTTTGGCCAAGCGGGTCGCCGCACACTATGGACTGCCCCATCTCGACACGGGGCTGCTCTACCGGGCTGTGGGCCGGGATGCTCTGGCCCGAGGCATCGCCCTGGACAACGCGGAGGCCACGGCCGAGGTCGCCTCTACGCTCGAAATCGCCACGCTCGATGATCCCGCGCTGCGGACGGCGGGGGCTGGCGAAGCGGCCTCCCAGGTGGCCCGGCATCCGGCCGTGCGCACGGCGCTTCTCGCCTATCAGCGGAACTTCGCCCAAGGCGAACTCGGCGCGGTCCTCGACGGCCGCGATATCGGCACGGTGATTTGCCCCGAGGCGGATGCGAAGTTGTTCGTCACCGCGACTCCGGAAGTCCGCGCCATGCGGCGGTTTCTGGAATTGACGGGCCGTGGCGTCGCCATCACGGAGGCGACGGTGCTGGCCGATATCAGGGCCAGGGACGAGCGCGATTCGACCCGGGGCGCCGCTCCGCTCGTGCAGGCCTCCGACGCGGTCTTGCTCGAAACCACAAATTTGAGTATAGACGCGGCGTTCAGGGCAGCTCTCGATTTGATCGAGGCTGCGATGAGCCGCGCAGGGCGGGCCGGTTGAGGCCGTGCCCGTTTGGCGTTGGCCCATCATCTTGAAGCAAGCTTGAAAGAATTTCGCGCGGCGAGGCGAAGCGGACCAGGCCATTTGGAGATGGCGGCGGTCCGGGGCGCGTTCGTCGCATTGCTACAACATCTAGCCTCGGGTTCGGCCGCACAAGGCAAACCACAACCAACGAACGCCGAGTAGGAGTACAAATGTCCGAACCGCAGACCAGCATCAGCCAGCCGAGCCACGACGAGTTTGCAGCGCTTCTCGAAGAATCTCTGACCGGCGCAGCGCTCCAGGAAGGCAGTGTGGTCAAAGGAACTGTCGTCAGCATCGAGAAAGATGTGGCGATCATCGATGTGGGCCTTAAGACCGAAGGCCGCGTCCCCCTCAAGGAATTCGGCGTCCCTGGCGCCCCCTCCACGCTTGTCGAAGGCGACGAAGTCGACGTCTATCTCGAGCGTGTCGAGAATGCTGCCGGCGAGGCAGTCCTGTCCCGCGAGAAGGCCCGCCGCGAAGAGAGCTGGGTCCGTCTCGAGGAGAAGTACAAGAACAACGAGAAGGTCGAGGGCCAGATATTCAATCGCGTCAAGGGCGGCTTCACCGTCGATCTCGACGGCGCCGTGGCCTTCCTTCCGGGCAGCCAGGTCGACATCCGTCCGATCCGCGATGTCGGCCCGCTCATGAATTCCCCGCAGCCCTTCCAGATTCTCAAGATGGACCGCCGCCGCGGCAATATCGTCGTATCCCGCCGCTCGGTTCTGGAAGAGAGCCGCGCCGAGAAGCGTGGCGAGATTGTCGCCCGTCTCAAGGAAGGCGAAGTGGTCGACGGTGTCGTCAAGAACATCACCGATTACGGTGCCTTTATCGATCTTGGCGGTATCGACGGCCTGCTTCACGTCACGGACATGGCGTGGCGCCGGGTCAACCACCCGAGCGAGATCGTCAATGTCGGCGACACGGTGAAGGTGCAGATCATCCGCATCAATCCGGATACGCAGCGCATCAGCCTTGGCATCAAGCAGCTCGAGGCCGATCCGTGGGAAGGCATAGCCGCCAAGTACCCGGTCGATGCGCGCTTCAAGGGCACGGTCACGAACATTACCGATTACGGTGCGTTCGTGGAGCTGGAGCCCGGCGTCGAAGGTCTGATCCACGTTTCCGAGATGAGCTGGACCAAGAAGAACATTCACCCCGGCAAAATCATCTCCACGAGCCAGGAGGTCGAGGTGCAGGTTCTGGAAGTCGATCCGGACAAGCGCCGCATTTCGCTCGGTCTCAAGCAGACCCAGGAGAACCCGTGGGTCGCGTTCGCGGCGGCATACCAGCCGGGGACCGAGATTGAAGGTCAGATCCGCAACATCACCGAGTTCGGCCTGTTTGTCGGCCTCGATGGCGGTATCGACGGCATGGTCCATCTGTCCGATCTGGACTGGTCCAAGTCTGGCGAGGAAGCTCTCAAAGACTACAAGAAGGGCGACACGGTGAAGGCCGTTGTCCTTGAGGCAGACTCCGAGAAGGAGCGCATCAGCCTCGGCATCAAGCAGCTTGCGGCTGACCCGTTCGAGGGTGCGGCTTCCTCCGACAAGCTCGGCAAGGGTGCCCGCGTGACCTGCGAAGTGACGGCCGTTAAGGACAATGGGATCGAGGCCAAGCTTCTCGACCATGACCTCACGACCTTCATCCGCCGTTCCGATCTTTCCCGCGATCGCTCCGAGCAGCGTCCCGACCGCTTCGGCGTGGGCGAGAAGTTCGATGCCGTCGTGACCCAGGTGGATCAGAAGACGCGCAAGATCTCCGCCTCCATCAAGGCGCTCGAGATCGCCGAGGAGAAGGAAGCGGTGGCCCAGTACGGTTCGACCGACTCCGGCGCCTCGCTCGGCGACATTCTCGGAGCGGCCTTGAACAAGGCCAAGGATGCGGACGAGGAGCCGGCCGAGGCGGACGCTGCGGCCGACGCCGAAGAGGCTCCGAAGGCCAAGGCTGCGTCGAAGGCCAAGACCAAGCGCGCTGCCAAGGCTGCGGCCGACAGCGAGAGTGCGGACGAGGCCTCCGCGGAGGAATAGTCCGGCACGCCTCACGGCTGCCTGATTTTCGATGTCTCACGGGCTGCGGTCGATTAGACTGCGGCCCGTGTTTCATTTGAGCCTGAGTTACAACTCTCGAGTCGCACCCTTATGAGCCTTGACGCAGAACGCGTAGTCGAACGGCGCCGCCTCAAGCGGCGTGTTTCCATCTGGCGCATCGCTGCGGTGCTGCTGGCCGTGCTGTTCGTGGGCTCGCTCGTCATGAGCGACTCGGACTCCAGCGGCACGGGCGGAATCCTGCCCCATGTGGCGCGGATCACCATCGATGGCGTGATCACCAACGATCGCAAGATGATCAATCTGATCGATAGGGTCCGTAAGGCTGACCAGGTCAAGGCGGTGATCATCGAGGTCAACAGCCCCGGCGGGACGACGACGGGCGGCGAAGCGCTCTACGACGCCATCCGGCGCCTGTCGAAGAAGAAGCCCGTGGTCGCGACCTGCGGGACCCTGGCGACCTCCGCCGCCTATATCGTCGCCCTCGCCTCGGACCGGATTTTCGTCTACGGCAACACGATCACGGGCTCGGTCGGCGTGATTTTCCAATGGGCCAACGTGACCGAGTTGATGAAGAGTCTCGGCATCCAGTTCGAGGACGTGAAGAGCGGAACCCTGAAGGCGGTGCCAAGCCCGTTTGAGCCGACCACGGAAGAAGCCCGCAAGGTGACCGAAGAGATGGTCGACGATGCCATGGAGTGGTTCGTCGGCCTCGTGAAGGCGCGCCGCAAAATCACGCCGGACACAATTCCGGGGCTCACCGAAGGACGCATCTATTCGGGTCGTCAGGCCGTCGACTACAAGCTGGTGGACCAGATCGGAGACGAACTCGCAGCGCGCACGTGGCTTGCGACGGAACGCGGTATTCAGCCGGGTTTGCGGGTGCGGCAGTGGAAGCCCCCGACCGAGGACACGGGTTTTCTCGGGTTTGCGACACAGTCCATCGCAGCAATGTTCGGCTTGTCCGGCAGCAAGTTTGCAGGGCTGTTGGACGAGGCCAGTGCGGTCCTTGAACTTGACGGTCTGGTCTCTGTTTGGCACCCTGCGTCCAATTAGTGGGGCTTGGATCGCGGCGGTACAGGGCTGCGGTCCCTTTGGGGCGTGCCAATGATAAAATCCGAGTTGATTCAGCGGGTGGCCGCCGCCAATCCGCATTTGTTCCATCGTGATGTTGAGCGCATCATCAATATCATCCTCGATGAGATCACCGGTGCGCTGTCGCGCGGGGATCGTGTCGAGTTGCGCGGCTTCGGCGCCTTCACCGTCAAGCATCGCGCGGCGCGGCAGGGCCGTAACCCGCGGACGGGTGACACGGTATTCGTCGAGGACAAGTTTGTGCCCTTCTTCAAGACCGGCAAGGAATTGCGCGAGCGCCTCAACCCGGATGATAACCAGGGTGGCGCATAGCGCTGACGGCGTGTGGCCCCGAACGGGCCGCTTGGGGAGCGAGACGTGACGCGGAAGCTCGTCCTGGGACTTGTGATCATCCCGCTCGGCCTGGCGCTGATCGCGCTAGCCGTCGTCAATCGTGGACCGGCCGAACTCATTCTCGATCCGTTCGGCGGCGACCAGGGCTATATGGTCGAGGCCCCGCTGTTTCTGTTCCTCCTCTGCGCCTTTGCGCTCGGCCTCCTGATCGGAGGCTTCGCTTCCTGGATCAACCAGGGCAAATGGCGCCGGACGGCCCGGGCCGAGGCGCGCGAAGCACGCGACTG
Organism: Methyloceanibacter sp. wino2; assembly: GCF_003071365.1. Lineage (NCBI taxonomy): Bacteria > Pseudomonadati > Pseudomonadota > Alphaproteobacteria > Hyphomicrobiales > Hyphomicrobiaceae > Methyloceanibacter > Methyloceanibacter sp. wino2. Next base: position 1,436,132 of record NZ_CP028960.1, on the reverse strand, counting down.
GCGCCGGCAGGCGGACCGGCTGGAACGAGAGCTGGAATCGGCCAACACCGCGCAGCAGCGGCCGCAGCTTCCCGCCCAATAGGCCTTTCCCCATGGACCCCTTGACCGTTTTCGGTCTCATTGCCGTGACCGCGATGCTGGTCACCTACGCGCTCGAGGACCGCAGCCCCTGGTTCATCCTAGCGTTCGCGTTTGCGTGTCTCCTCGGGTCGGCGTATGGCTTCCTGCAGGGTGCTTGGCCCTTCGGTGTCCTCGAGGCAATCTGGGCTGGCGTCGCGGCCTATCGCTGGCGCAGCCGGGTCGCCCGGTAACCTCTATGTTGCGGTGCGATGGACTTAAGCGCCTGGATTTCATAGGGTGAGCGCCGCTCGGGGCCCCGGTCCGGCGGCCCCCGTGTCACAACCTTTTTGAAGAGCTCCCGTGACGGTCGAAGTTAAAATTTGTGGTGTGCGGACGCCCGCCAGTCTCGATGCCGCGATTGCTGCAGGCGCCGATTTCGTCGGCTTGGTCTTCTTCGCGAAGAGCCCGCGCAATCTGTCGCCCGCGGATGCAGCGCGTCTCGCGACGGCCGCGCGCGGGCGGGTCAAGACGGTTGCGGTGCTCGTCGATCCCGACGATGCGCTGATCGACACGATTGCCGCCGATGTACGTCCGGATGTGCTGCAGCTTCACGGCTCCGAGACGCCTGAGCGCGCTGCCGCCATCAAGGCGACGACGGGCCTCACCGTTTTCAAGGCCGTTCCGGTTGCGGAGCGCGCCGACGTGAACGCCGCCGCGCGCTACGAGGGTATCGCGGACCGGATCCTGTTCGATGCCAAGGCACCGGCCGGCGCCGACTTGCCCGGCGGCAACGGTCTGCGTTTCGACTGGGCGATCCTCGAAGGCGCATCCGCGCCGTTCGCGCTGTCGGGCGGGCTCGCTGCATCCAACGTCGCCGAAGCGATCCGCCTGTCGGGCGCGTCGCTGGTCGACGTCTCGTCCGGGGTGGAAACCGCGCCGGGCGAGAAGGATCCAGGCCTTATCGCGCAATTTGTTCAAGCGGCGCGGGGCACGGCGCCAGAGCATAAGAAAGCCTCATGAGCACGATGACGGATGCCTTGAATACCTATCGCGGCGGCCCAGACGAGCATGGCCATTTCGGCCTGTTCGGTGGCCGCTACGTGGCCGAGACCCTGATGCCGCTGATCCTGGATTTGGAGCAGGCCTATACCGAGGCGAAGGCCGACCCTTCCTTTCAGGCCGAACTCGACTCCCTGAACGCGCACTACTCGGGACGCCCCAGCCCACTCTATTTCGCTGAGCGGCTCACGGAGCATCTCGGCGGCGCCAAGATCTACTTCAAGCGCGACGAGCTCAATCACACGGGCTCGCACAAGATCAACAATTGCCTGGGACAGATTCAACTCGCGCGGCGCATGGGCAAGACGCGCATCATCGCCGAGACGGGCGCCGGCCAGCATGGTGTGGCGGTGGCGACCGTGGCGGCGCGTTTCGGACTGCCGTGCGAGATCTACATGGGCGCAACCGACATCGAGCGGCAAAAGCCGAACGTGTTCCGCATGCGTCTGCTCGGCGCCAAGGTCAATCCGGTCACGTCCGGATCAGGCACGCTCAAGGACGCCATGAACGACGCCTTGCGCGACTGGGTCGCGAACGTCCACGACACGTTCTACATCATCGGGACCGTCGCCGGACCGCACCCCTATCCCGCTATGGTGCGCGATTTTCAGTCCGTCATCGGCAAGGAAACGCGCGAGCAGATGATGGAGCGTGAGGGGCGTCTGCCGGACACGCTGGTTGCCTGCATCGGCGGCGGCTCCAACGCGATGGGGCTGTTTCACCCCTTCCTCGACGACCGCTCCGTGGCGATCTACGGCGTCGAGGCGGGCGGTCACGGCATCGACGTGCCGAACGGCCATGCCGCCTCCATGACTGGCGGTGAGCCCGGCGTTCTGCACGGCAACCGCACCTATCTGCTACAGGACGACGACGGACAAATTCTCGAGGGCCACTCCATTTCGGCGGGGCTGGATTATCCCGGCGTTGGCCCCGAGCATTCCTGGCTCAAGGACTCGGGCCGCGTCACCTATGTGGCCGTGACGGACAAGGAGGCGCTCGAGGCCTTCCAGCTCTGCACGAAGCTCGAAGGCATTATTCCAGCCCTCGAACCGTCCCATGCGCTGGCCTATGTGCGGAAGCTTGCACCCGAGCTGCCGAAGGACAATTTGTTGGTCATGAACATGTGCGGTCGCGGCGATAAGGACATCTTCGCCGTCGCCGAACACCTCTCGATGGAAATGTAGTCATGACCAGGATCGATCAGACATTCGCAAGGCTGAAGGCGGAAGGCCGTGGCGGTCTCGTCACGTTCATCACGGCGGGCGATCCCGACTACGACACCTCGCTCTCCTTGCTGAAGGGGTTGCCCGGGGCGGGCGCCGACATCGTCGAACTCGGCATGCCGTTCTCCGATCCCATGGCCGACGGTCCGGCCATCCAGGCCTCATCGCTTCGTGCCTTGAAGGGCGGCCAGAACATGAAAAAGACCCTGGCCATGGTGCGGGAGTTCCGGACCGAGAACCAGGACACCCCGATTGTGCTGATGGGCTACTACAATCCCATCTACATTTACGGCGTCGACCGGTTCGTGACCGATGCGAGCGAAGCGGGCGCCGACGGGCTGATCATCGTCGACATGCCGCCCGAAGAGGACGAGGAGTTGCGTCCCGCCGCAGCCGAAAAAGGGTTGAATTTCATCCGGTTGGCAACGCCCACGACGGATGCGAGGCGGCTTCCCGCCGTGCTCGCGAACACGTCGGGTTTTGTCTATTATGTCTCGATAGCCGGGATTACCGGAACCGCGGCGCCCGACGTTTCGTCGGTCGGCGCACACGTGGCCCGCATCAAGGCCCATACCGACCTTCCGATCGCGATCGGCTTCGGCGTCAAGTCGCCCCAGCAGGTTCGCGATCTTGCGGCCCTCGCGGAGGGCGTGGTTGTCGGGTCGGCCCTGGTTTCGTCGATCGAGGAGTCGCTCGACGAGAACGGTCAGGCGACGGCGGAGACCAAACCGAAGCTTTTGGGTTTTGTGGAGTACCTCGCCGAGGCACTCCATGAGCGAGCCGAAGCGTCGGCGATCTAGAGCGGCAGCAGCGTAGAGAGTTGGACCAGTGAACTGGATCAATAGCGTCGTCAGACCAAAAATCCGCAGCTTCCTTCGCAAGAAGGAGATCCCGGACAATCTTTGGGTCAAGTGCCCCGAGACCGGCCAGATGATCTACTACAAGGATCTCGAGGCCAATCAGTTCGTCGTCCCCGGGTCCGATTTTCATATGCGCATGACGGGCCCGGCCCGGCTGAAGGCGCTGTTCGACGACGGGAAATACGCGGCACTGCATCTGCCGGACGTGCCCCACGATCCGCTGAAGTTCCGCGACGAGCGGCGCTATTCCGAACGCCTCAAGGATGCCCGCAGCAAGACCGGCCTTAACGATGCGGTCCATTCGGGCATCGGCAAGCTGCATGGCGATACGGTCGTGGCCGCGGTTCAGGACTTCGACTTCATGGGCGGCTCGCTCGGCACGGCTGCCGGCGAGGCGGTGATCTCATCGATGCGGGCGGCGCTCGTGCGCAATGCCCCGTTCATCCTGTTCGCCGCGTCCGGGGGCGCCCGCATGCAGGAAGGCATTCTTTCGCTCATGCAGATGCCGCGGACCACGGTGGCCGTGGAGGAACTGCGCGAGGCCAATCTTCCCTACATCGTCGTGCTCACCAATCCGACGACGGGTGGCGTGACCGCTTCCTACGCCATGCTGGGCGACATCCACATCGCCGAGCCCGGAGCGCTGATCGGCTTCGCAGGCCCGCGCGTCATCGAGCAGACCATTCGCGAACAGCTTCCGGCGGGCTTTCAGCGGTCCGAGTATCTTCTCGAACACGGCATGGTCGATATGGTGGTCCATCGCCACGACCTGCGCGCCACGCTGGCACGCATCTGCAATCTGCTCCTCCATCGCCGCCTCGACGCAACCGCCGAAGACCAAGTGAAGGCTCTCGTGCATCGTCCCGCCATTGCGGCGTCTCCCGAGGAACAGGCGCCGGTCCAGGCGCAGGATGCGCCCGCGAAGCACAGCGGTAACGGCCTCGACAAGAGCCACCACGAGGAGCCAGAGGCGGAGGAGGTCTTGACGCAAGCCCCAAGCAATGGCGCTAATCAAGAAACGTCTCAGAATGCGTAAGCTGCGTAGGGCTGGCCCCTTCGATGAAGACCGGCCATGCTTGGCACCTGGAGCAAGGTTCCTTCGATAAGGCCGATTGAGGATTGACCAGTCTACCCGATAGTGCCCGTGGCGCGTCGCCGGACCCATCCGAGGTCATGAGCTCGACGCTTCTCGAGCGGCTGAAATCGCTTCACCCGCAATCGATCGACCTGTCGCTGGGTCGCATCGAGGCGCTGCTGCACCGTCTCGGAGATCCCCAGGACCACCTGCCGCCCGTCGTGCATATCGCCGGCACGAACGGCAAGGGCTCGACGCTGGCGTTTGTGCGCGCGATCGCAGAGGCGCTATCCAAACGCGTGCACGTCTACACCTCGCCCCATCTCGTGGACTTCCACGAGCGGATCGTTCTGGCGGGCCCCCATGGCGCGGCTCCGATCAGCGAGGCGCGGCTGGTCGATTGCCTGGAACGCACGGAGGCGGCCAATGGCGGCGCGCTGATTACCCTGTTCGAGATCACGACGGCCGCGGCGTTCCTCGCGTTTTCCGAGGCGCCGGCTGATCTGCTGTTGCTGGAGACGGGCCTCGGCGGCCGCCTCGACGCGACCAACTTGGTCAAGAAGCCCGCCCTCACGATCATCACCCCGATCGCCATCGACCATGTGTCGTTCCTCGGCGATACCCTTGCGAAGATCGCAGGCGAGAAGGCGGGCATCATGAAGCCCGGCGTGCCCTGTGTCGTCGGTCGCCAGGAGCCCGAGGCCTTGGAAGTGATCGAAGCGCGTGCGGCGGAGGTCGGCGCGCCTCTTCACGTGGCGGGCCGGGACTACGACACGTTCGAACAGCAGGGCCGGCTGATCTTTCAGACCACGTCGCGTCTGCTCGATCTGCCGCTGCCGCGTTTGGCCGGCCGGCATCAGATCGACAATGCGGGGATGGCGATTGCCGCCGCCAGCGTGGTGTTCGGCGATGCGCTGACGCAAAGCGCGCTCGAGGAGGGCGTCACGAGCGCCCACTGGCCGGCACGGCTTGAGCGCCTCGCGGTTGGCGCCCTTCACGCCTATGCAAGCGAGGGCACCGAGATCTGGCTCGACGGCGGCCACAACGAGGCGGGCGGCCAGGTGGTGGCCAACACGCTCGCCGAACTCGACGAGCGCGTGCCGCGACCCGTGCATGTCATCTGGGGCATGATGGAAACGAAGGACGCCGAGCGCTTCATCGCGCCGTTCAAGGGGCTTGTTGAACGCGTCTATACGGTGCCGATCCCCGGTGAGCCGAATGCGTTCGACGCAGGGCCATTGGCGGAGGTTGCGCAAGCCGCTGGATTCGACGCGGTGCCGGCGAGCAGCGTGCAGGAAGCCTTGTTACGCTCGGCGTCAGGCGAGGAACCCGCACGCGTCCTCATCTGCGGCTCGCTGTATCTCGCGGGCCACGTCCTCAAGCTTCATTCTGGCCGATAAGCGCGGAGCGCGCTACGCAACCCCGTCGACAGCGCCGCCGATCCAGGCCGCGAGCTGATTCTTGGGGTAGGCGCCGCGAAGCGTGTCCACCACTTCGCCATCCTTGAAGATGATGAGCGTAGGGATGGCTCGTACATTGTACTTGGCCGGGGCGTTCGGATTCTCGTCGATGTTGAGCTTGGTGATCTTCACCTTGTCGCCGAGGTCCTTGGCGATCTCTTCGAGCGCGGGCGCGATCTGACGGCACGGGCCGCACCATTCGGCCCAAAAATCCACCACTACCGGCGTCGAGGACTTGAGAACTTCCGCCTCGAATGTGTCGTCTGAAACCTTGTCGGTCGCCATCGATCGTCTCTCCTCATGGCCAGCCGGAAGCGTCCGACCGGACTAATCTGCTGTCCCCCCGGAACCTAGGTGCGCCCCTCATGTGCGTCAAGGCCGCCCCGGGCCCGCAAGATGTCGCGTTCGGCCCTCTCAAGCAAAGTTGAAGAGATCTCCATGAGGCGCGGCCCGTCGGTCCAGAGCAACGCTGCGCGGACCGGTTTTCCGGGAAACATGGTCCGGAGCGCCAGCCGATAGGCAGCGAGCTGCCCGATATAGGCCGGGGCCACGTCTTCCTCCTTCGTCGGGGGCGGGCGGTTGGTCTTGTAGTCGAGAATCAGCAGGCCGTCGTCCAGAATGGCGAGGCGGTCGATCTGCCCCTCCAGGTCGAAGGAACTGTCGCCCTCGCCAATCCGCGCCACCACGGGCACCTCGGCCAGGCTGTCGCCCGCGAACAGCGGCGCGAAGCGCGCATCGCCGACGATTTCGAGGGCTTCGGAGACGATCTCCGTTCGCGCTTCCGCAGACAGCATGTCGCCCCGCGCCGACACGAAGCGCTCGGCCGCGGACCGGCGCTCGTCTTCCGGGACCTGCGGCAGATGCTGAAGCAGCGCGTGGATGAGCCGGCCGCGGACGAAGCGCATGTCTTCGGCCAGGGCGCTCGGCCCAAGCGGGGGCTGTTCGGTCCCGAAGGGCCCTTCGCCCGTTGCGTTCTGCGCCAGCCTGGACGGCGAGAGCTTTGCGCCGGTCCGTTCCTGCGGAGCGGGCTTCCGCGCCCAGGCGGGCAATGGGGCGGGGGCGCTTTGCGCCGTCGTGACGCTCTCCTTCTTCGGCGTCGCTTCCTGCGGACACGACATCCGGTGGACGGTGCGGCCCTCCGCGTCCTCCATCACAGTCAGTTGCCCGCGCAGACCGGCTTCGATCAGGTCGTACCAGCACCCCTCACTGCGCTTTTTCACGCCCTGCCAGCCGCACACATAGAGCCGGTCCTCGGCGCGCGTCATGGCCACATAGAGGAGCCGCCGGTATTCCTCCTGCGCGGCGCGCTTCACGGCGGCTTTGGCGTCGTCGAGACCAGGCACTCCCGAATGCCCGGCGGGCGGCCAGACGAGATGCGGGGCATCGTCCGGAATGCCGCCGGCGCGGGGCGGGAGGTAGACTTGCGGGCCCTGGCCCTGCGGCACCGAGCACGTGTCGGGCATGATCACGATCGGGGCCTGCAGGCCCTTCGCCCCATGCACGGTCATGATGCGTACTTCGTCGCGGTCCTGCTCCATGTCGCGTTTGACGTCGATGTCCCCCTCGCGCAAGGCGGTGATGAAGCCTTGTAAGGACGGCGGGTGCTCGCGTTCGTAGGCGAGTGCCGCATCCAGAAACTCATCGATGGCCTCGGCGGCTTCGGGCCCAAGCCGCGTCAACATCCGCTTGCGCATGCGCATGGACTTCTCACCGAGGAACGCGGCGTAGAACTCGAAGGGCGGCAGCATGTCGGCTTGCCCCAGAAGAGCGCGCAGCTCCGTCGCGGCCTCCGCACAACGGGTATCGCTCTCGGCTTTTGCGAGCAGCGCCGACCAGAGAGAGCCCTCGCGGCCATAGGCCAGGTCGAACAGCGCGTCCTCCTCGAGCCCGAACAGCGGGCTTCGCAGCACGACGGCGAGCGCCAGATCGTCCTCGGGCATCAACAGCACATCGGCCAGCGCCATTAGGTCCTGCACGGCGAGTTGCTCGAGCAGGCGCATGCGGTCGGCGCCGGCGACGGGAATGCCCGCCCGTTTCAGCGCACGAATCATCGGCGCGGTGAAGGGCTGCCGCCTCCGGACGAGAATGAGGATATCGCCTGGCCGGATCGGCCGGTCCTGGGACTCCAAGAGTTCGTCCGTATCCAGCCAGTGGCGAATCTGCCGCGCGAGGCGCGAGCAAAGTGCCTCCAGCGCATCGGCCCCGCTTTCATCTTCGTTCCAGGGCTCGAAGGGCGCGCTGTCCAGAGGCTGCTTTGTCTCCTCCACCTCCCACAGTTCGACGAGACCGGCCTGTCCCTGGCGCGCGGCGTAGTGCGTAATCTGCGCGCCTTCCAGGAATGTCAGCCCGCGCGCGGCCTCGTCCTGTGCGAACACGCGATCGACAGCCTCCAGCACCGGGACGGTCGAGCGGAACGACACATTGAGCGGCACGTCATGCCAAGTCATCTGCGCTTCGCGCGCCGCTCTGCTGAACAGGCGTCCGGTTTCGCCGAAGCGCACGGGGTTGGCACCCTGAAAGCTGTAGATCGATTGCTTCTCGTCGCCCACGGCGAACAGCGTGCGCGGTTGCGGCCGCGCGCTCGCGCCGGCGAAGAACTCCGCCGCCAGCGCCTCGACGATGGACCATTGTTCCGGATTCGTGTCCTGGGCTTCGTCGACGAGGATGTGATCGATGCCGCCGTCGATTTTGTAGAGCACCCAGGCAGCCGCGTTGCTGCGCGACAGAAGATCGAGCGTCTTGACGATCAAGTCGTCGTAGTCGAGGGCGGCCTCACGCCGCTTGGCCGCGTCGTATTCTGTCTGCACGGCGTCAGCAAAGGTCAGGACCGCGCCCGTCGCTTCCACCACGCGCAAGTGTGCGAGATCCGTTTCGAGATCTGCGAACGTCATCTTGGCCGCGTCGAGCATGTCCACAATCTGAGGCACGTTGTCGGCGACGGCGTTCGTCACGAGCCGCGCGCGTGGCGTGCCCTTCTGAGTCAGGAACAGCGCGTTGAACAAGGCGGCACGGGCCGCTCCCGTCGCATGTCGCGCGTGCCGCAAGGTGTCTTCCGTACTCTTGTCGGTCTTGGCCTTGCCGAACGCGGCGAGCGCTACAAGTGTGGTGTCGAGCTGTTCGTCCGAGAGCACGTTGGCTTGTTCGGTGACGAGCAGGGCCGCTTCTTTCCCAGCGACGTCGAAGAGGGCCTTGAGCGCTTCGGCTTCCGCGGCTGGCCAGTCGGCCGCGGGGGCTGTTTCCATGTGCCGCCGCACGATCCGATGCAACTCCGCGCGCTTCGCAAGGATCTCGCCCACGACATCGCGGAACTGGTCCTCGCTCGTCAGGGCGACGACCTTGGTGAGGGCGTGCCCCAGCGGGCTGCCGGGATTCGACGTAGCCTTCATCGCAACTGTGTCGAAGGCCTCGTTGCGCGTCTGTTTGGCGGTCGTCTCGTCGAGCACGGTGAAGTTCGGTGTCACCGTCGCTTCCAAGGGGAAGCGTTGCAGCAGCCGCTCGCAGAAGCCGTGGATGGTATGGATCTTCAATCCGCCACGTGCTTCGAGCACGCGCGCGAAGAGCCGCCGCGCGGTCCGCATGTCCTCCTCGTCGAAGGGCTTGCGGAGAAGTTTCCCGAGCGTCTCGCGCAGCTTCTCCTCCGGCATCAACGCCCAGCCCGACAGGGTCTTGAGGAGACGGTTCTGCATCTCCGCTGCGGCCGTCTTCGTGTAGGTGAGACACAAGATACTTTCGGGCGACGCCCCAGCCAGCAACAGCCGCAAGAAGCGCTGCACGAGCACGGCCGTCTTGCCGGTCCCTGCGTTGGCGGACACCCAGACGGAGGCCTCGGGTTCCGACGCGCGTGCCTGGTTGGCATCGGCGGTGTGAACGAGCTCGGACGGTTCATTCATGACCCGTCTCCCTCGGTCAGCCATTCGGGCACGCGGGCGAGTTGCTCGTAGTCGTCGAACCTGTAGGCGTCCGTGAAGCCGGCGTTAGCGCGCCGTTTCACCTCGTAGGGCGTCTTGGGATCGTCGAAATAGGCGACCAGCGCTTCGAGCTGTTCGAGCGCGAGCTTGGCCAGGACCTCTGGGCTTTCCTTGCTCGCCGCTTGCTGCTCGCCTCCCTCGCCTCGTCCCGAGGCGCGGATATATTCGAGCCCCGTCACCGCGCGGGCTCCCAGTCCTTCGAAGCCGCCGTCTTTGGCAATGGCGGCTTCCAACGGCAATTGCGGCCGATAGAGATCCTTGACGTGGCTTTGGCTCGGCGGCGGCCCGGTCTTGTAGTCGTAGATCACGAGCGTCCCGTCGTCCGCCGCATCGATGCGGTCTGCACGCGCCGTCAGGCGAAAGCCGGAGGGCAGTTCCAGCACGCCGGTCACCTCGGCGAAGGACTGCAGGATATTGGCGCGGCGTGCCGGTTCGGTGGCGGCGAACCACGCGGCAAAACGGCGGAAGCTCGGGCGCCAGAAAGCGTGCAGGCTCGGATCATCGCCGAGCGTCGCGAACGCCGCATCGCCGATCTCGTTCAGCGCGGCCTCGATGTCGTCCGGCAGTGCGCTGGGGTGGGCGTCCGTGAACTTTCGCAGGATCGCGTGAAAGGCGGAGCCGCGCATGGCGTTGTCCGGTTCGGCGCCGAGCGGCGACAGCGGAACAAGTTTCAGGATGTGCCGCGCGTAAATCTCGTACGGGTTCGCGATCCAGCGCTCGATCTGGGTGACGCTCAGGCTGCGTGGCCGCGCCGCCACGGGCGGGCAGGGACGGGGCCGCTCGGCAGGCTTGAACGGATCAGTGATCGCATCCCGGTCCCGGGCCCAGGCGATCCAATTCTGACTAGGCGAGAGAGCCTCGCTCAGCTTTGCGGCGTCGACCAGGGCTTGCAGCCGCTGCAGCCAGCGCGACGGGACGGTCGGCACGCCTTCGACCTTGAGAGCCCGGCTCAGGACCACGGACTTGGCGCCCAGTGCTTGCGCGAAATCGTGGGCGGCAAGCCCGATGCGGCGCTCCGGCGACGACAGGCCCAGCCTTCCGCGCATAGGCCGGTTGAGCCAGGGGTCCGAGTCTTGGGGCTTGGGCCAAGTGCCTTCGTTGAGCCCGCCCAGAATCATGAGATCGGGCTGCTGCAGCCGTGCTTCCATTTGGCCCCAGATGAACAGCCGGGGATGGGCGGGCCGTGTCGGGCGCACGGCGTGGCCTGCGAGCAGGGTGCGGTAAACGGCCGGGTATTCGCGCGCGCGCATCTCAAAGCAGCCGCCGTCCTCGATCAGCCGTGATAGGAGTACCGTAAGGGCCTCGCCCGCGTCGCCGACCCAGAGCGGTAAGGCGCCGGTCTCGTCCCGCGCCAGGGCTTCAGCAGCGGCCGTATGCGCCCGCACCAGGCTCGCCGCGTCATGCGGTGCGCTTCCCTCGAACAGGTCCGTGAGGGGCGCGAAAGCCGCCTGAAGCGCTTCGACGAGCGTCGAGGCCGCCGCGGCTTCGGGTTTCGTGACCGGTACTCTGTGGTCGAGATTCTCGAGGGCCTTGGCCGCATCTACCAGCCCCCGGCCGAGATAGTTCTCTCGAAACACCGCCCGCTCCAAAGCACGCCCCATATGGCGGATCTCGCCTGCGGGCCTCGACAGGCGCGTCAACGGGTGCTTGAGCAGCGCCATCAGGTCGGGCGGCGCGAAGTCGCTCTCGACGGCGGCGAGCACCAGGTCGAGGAACGCCCCCGGCAACGTGCGCCTGACGGGCGTTCCGGCGGAGTCGTCGATGGCGAGATCGTAGTCCCTTAAGCGTGCCGCCACCCGCCGCGCGAGCTCCCGGTCCGGAGTGACCAGGGCCGCGGTCTTGCCGGGCTCCTCGATGCACTCCCGCAGGATGAGCGCGATGACTTCGGCTTCGTCATGGGCGGTGGGGGCCGCGACGAGACTTAAGCCTTCGAGCGCCTCCGCAAGATCGGACTCCGGTCCCTCGCCTCCGCCGTCGAACGCCTCGGGCCAGCGCTCCGTGGTCTCGGCGGGACGCAAGGTTTCGCTGGCGAGACGCAAGCGCGCCTCCGCAGCGGGCCCAGGGTCGCTGTCGGGCACGAGAGCAACCTCCTCGCGTGTGGCGCCAAGCTTCGTCAGGAGCTCGGCCATGCCCGCTTGCGGGTGCTCCGGATGGCGGTGGAGTGTCTCCCAGCTCTCGCCTTCAAGGAGGAGATCAAGACCGGGCAGGACAACCGCCCCGTTCGGCAGATGAGCGATCGTTTGCAGAAGCCGCGCCGTCGCAGGCACCGTGCCGGTCGACCCCGCCGCGATTACGGGATAGGGCGAACCCGCTGCGAGCCGCGCGGTCTCCTGCGCCATGAGAAGGTTGCGCCGCCCCACCGGTGAGACGAGACCGATTTCCTTTAGGTACGCGGGCCACTGCTCGGTGACGATAGTGAGAAAGTCCACGGTCTCGGCCCAATGGGCCGCCAGTTCCTCGGGCACCAGCGTATCGAGTGCGGCAAGGTCGACTTCCTCGGACTCCGCGCTGTCCATCAGCGCCGCAAGGTCTCCCGCAAGGCTCGTAGCCTGCGCCGGCGTCATGGGCATCGGGACCTCAGAGCCGGACGGCTCCGCCGCAGGTCTGTGCGACCAGGCGAGGATCATGCGCGTCAGGGCGATCAGGCGCGCGGTCGGCTCGATTGCCGGGATGCCCAACGTGGCATCGGCCTCTGCGAAGCGCTCCGCGTCGAGGATCAGTGCTTCGTCTTCGTCCGCATGGCCGAGCGCCAGGATTCTTGGCAGCAGCAGGGCTTCGCCGCCGGACTCTTGCAAAAAGGCTTCGCGCAAGGTGCGCGCCGCCCGCCGCGTAGGCAGGTAGATCGTGGTGTTCGGCAGGTCGAGCAGGCTGGGCTTGGCGCCGCCTGGCTCCGGCAAATCGCCGGCGAGGATCGCCCTTGCCAGGGTCGTGAGGAAAGGCGCCGAAGGCGGGATTGTGTAGAGGCGGGGCTGTGCGCGGGGCTCAGACACGCGTCAGTCTCATGCGCCTTCGTGCTCGAAAGAGGCCTCTGCCTCCGTGATCGCTTCGGGCGTGCCCACGTGCATCCAGCGGCCGTCCAGGCGCACGCCATAGACGCGTTCTCTCTCGAGAGCGCGGTCCCAGAGCAGGTTCAGCGAGAAGGGGCCTTCGGGAGCGTCTTCGAAAAGCGCCGCGGTGCACAGGGACACACCGGCGAAAGCGAAGGGCACGACTTGGCGTTCGCCGCGCCGGGAGATGCGTCCGTCCGGCTCCATATCGAAGTCGCCGCGGCCGCCATAGCCGATGCTGGTCGACAACGGGGCGAGCAGCAGGAGGCAATCCATCAGCGCCGGATTCCAGTGGCGCTGCATATGGGACAGCGCGGGCGTCACGCCCTCGCTCCAAACCGAATCCGAATTGTGGATGAAGAACGGGCCCTCACCCAGCAGGGGCAGCGCCTTGGTCGCGCCGCCGCCCGTGTCGAGCAGCTGCTCCCGTTCGTCCGAGATGATTGTTTTCGGGCCTCGATCGGCGCGTGCCGCCATGTGCGCTTCGATCTGGTCGGGCAGATAATGCACGTTCACCACCGCCGTCTCGACGCCCGCGGCATCGAGCCGGTCGAGGACATGATCGATCAAGGACCGGCCCATCAGCGGCACGAGAGGTTTCGGCATCTTGTCGGTGAGGGGACGCATGCGCTCACCAAACCCGGCGGCGAGCACCATCGCACTGCGTACAGGAGTCATCGTGGTATCCTTCTAGAGCGACTTCGGCGGAAGGTCCTCCGCGGCCGGGAAGGCCCGCGCGTAGAAGTCGCGCAAATCTGCGAGCGCCGGGTGAGCGAGGTCCCGTTCCAGGTAACGCGCGACCCGCGGCATATGAGCCAAATAGGCGCGCTTTCCGTCGCGCTTCGCCAAGCGGGCAAAGATGCCGAGAATCTTGGAATTCCGCTGGGCGCCAAGCGTGGCGTAGAGCGTTCGAAAATCATCGCTTGAGAAAGTCCCACCCCGCGCCGTTCGGGCGGCACAGTACCGGTCGAGTTGGGCCCGTTCAAGCGCTTCGGGGACATCGAGCCTCGCGTCTTGCAGCAAGGAGACGAGGTCGTAGGCAAGGGGGCCGCGGAGCGCATCCTGGAAGTCCAGAAGGCCGATATCCCGGACGCCGGCGCGGTCGGGCAAATACATCAGATTGGGTGAATGGAAGTCCCTGAGGACCCATCCGGGATCGGCTTCCGCGGCAGCTTCGAGATGCGGCCGCCAGAGGGATTCGAACTCGGCCCTCACGTCTTCGGGCAATGCGCGACCCTGCGCGGCCGGCCAAAGCCATTCCACGATGAGCGAGGCCTCGATCAACATGGCCTCGGCGTCGAACCGGGGCAGGGCGTAGGGGCTGCTGCCGGGCACAGGGAGGGCGTCCTCGGGCGGCGTCTCGCTGAGCGCGAGCAGCACGTCGACGGCCTTGTGCCACAGCTCGGCCTGGCTCATCCCGCGCTCCATGGCCGTCTTGAAGACTGCGTCACCGAAATCCTCCAGCACGATGAATCCCCTATCGAGATCGAAGGCCTGGATCTCCGGGGCCGAAAAACCGCGCGCCCGCAAGGCTTCAGCCACGGCGACGAAGGGCTTCACGTCCTCGGCCAGGTGCACGAGAGCACTGTAGGGCTTGCCGTCGCGGATCGGTGGGCCGTCGGGTTGCCGCGGCGAATTCATCAGCACCGCCCTCCTGTCCGGCAGCACGAGCCGGGCATAGCCGCGTGCGGACGCATCCCCTTGCAGGTAGAGCGCATCGGCTTCGGCGAAGGCGGTTCCTTCCAGAAAGCCCGCCATGGCTTGGAGACGGTGCAGTCTTCCGGCCCAATCGCCATGGCCGGTCAGTACCAGCGTGCGGGTCTCGGGCGCGCCCGTCTCCTCGAAAACGATCTCAAGCCGGTCCTGCGGCAGCCAGCCTTGGGCCCGCTCCGGCCACTCGATCAGCAGGGCGCCGTCGACAAGCGCATCGTCGAGGCCGAGCTCTTCCAGCTCGCCGTCGTCGAGCCGATAGAAGTCGCAATGGCTCAGGGCCAAGCGGGGTGTCTCGTAGCGCTGGATTAGCGCGAATGTTGGGCTCGGCACCTCGCTGCCCCGGTCGAAATGACCGACCAACGTCCGCGCCAACGTCGTCTTGCCGGCGCCGAGAGGCCCCGACAGCGTCACCACGTCGCCAGTCTTGAGGGTCAGCGCGATCCGGCTTGCAAGGCGGTCGAGACGGTCCAGATCGACGCCGTCAAGCCGCCAGACTTCGGTCATCCGGCGTGTGTAGCCCGCATGGGACCCGCTTCCATTTCGGGCGTTTCCAGGTCCTGCGTGAGCGGAAGCAGCACGGTGAGCCGGGTGCCCCGGTCAGGCGCGCTTTCGAGCGAGACCGTGCCCCCGTGGAGTTCGGTCAGGCTCTTGACGATGGACAGTCCTAGCCCTGCGCCGCGGTGGCGGGAGCCCTGCGTACGGCTTTCGAAACGATCGAACACGGTTTCCTGGAAGTCCTCTGGTATACCCGGACCTTCATCCTCAACGGAGAAGGCCAGCATCGGGCCGTCGCGGCGGCAGGTCAGCCGCGCGACGGAGTTCGGCTCGGAGAAGCCGATAGCGTTCGAGAGCAGATTATAGAGGATCTGGGTGACACGGCTAGCATCCGCGACGACCTCGTCGACCCCATCCTCGATCTCGATTTCCAGCTGGACTTCGTTCTGTTTCAAGCGTTCTTCGACGCCATGCCTTGCCGCGTCGATGATGGCCGACACGCGCACCGGAGCGAGTTGAAGCCGCAACGACCCGGCGTCGATCGTGGCCAAATCCAGAATGTCGTCCACGATGGCGCGTAGTGTGGTGCCCGAGGAGAGGATGTCGTCGACATATTCGCGCTGCTTGTCGGTCAAGGGACCGAAGGCGGGCTCGGCGAGCATCTGCGCGAAGCCAAGCATGCTGTTCAGCGGCGTCCGCAATTCATAGGACACGTGCGAAACGAAATCGCTCTTCAGACGGTCGGTCGTTTCGAGCGCTTCGTTCTTCTCGATCAGCGCGCGTTCGGCGCGTTTTGAATCGGTGATGTCCGAATAGGTCAGAAGCGTGCCGCCGTCCGGCAGGGGCAACGCGGCGAAGGACAGCACCGTGCCGTCCGGCCGGTCGAATTGGCTGTCATAGGGGCGCCGCTCGGCGACGATGGAAGTGACGATTGCCCGGGTCCGGTCCCACTCGTCCGGTTCGTTGTAGAGCAGGCTGCACCATGCCGTGACTTCGTCCACATGCGGTTCGGCGTCGAGGAGCTTCGGCGTCAGGCACCAGATGGCGGCGAATGCGCTGTTGTAGAGACGCAGGCGCCCATCGGAGCCGAACACGGCAACGCCTTCGCGCAGCGTATCGAGAGTCTCGCGCTGTACTTGGGTCAGAGCGTTGTACCGGCTCTCCAAGGCGATGTGCTCGGTGACGTTCTCGTACAGATATGTCACGCCGCCATCGCTGTTCGCGTCTGCGATCACGTGCAGCATACGGCCGTCAGGCAGATGCCAGCGGTCTTCGGTCTGGTTGCCGCTGCCGTAAGTCGAGAGCCAGTCCTGCTTCCAGACACGGTACTCGGCGCGTTCTTCGAGCCGTCGGGCCTGGCGCAGGCGATCGAGGATCTCGCCGTCGCGCGGCCGCGTTTCGAGCCAGTCGGCATCGAGTTGCCAGAGATCGACATAGGCTTGGTTGTAATGCGCGAGCCTCTGCGTGGAGTCGAACACGGCAAACGCCGTCGCCAAGCGGTCGAAGCTGCGGAAATGAGTGTCGAGCAGCGCGCGCGCCTCAGCGTTGTCGCGCTCGTTCTGCTTGGCCTCGTCCAGCAGCAAGCGCAGCGCGGCGACCTGCTCCTCGAGCTCCTTGTGCTTCGCCGAAAGCTCGGCCAGTTCGAGACGCTGCCCCGCGATATCGCGGACCTTCAGAACCAGGGTGTGCCCGGCAGTCCGTCCGTCCGCTTCTACATAGCGTCCGCGTTTGGTGCGGAGCATCAGATTGAACGGTTCGCCGTGCGCGGCGAGTTCCTTCATCGCGGATTCGAGATCGGCCGCCGAGTCGCCGTCGAGCCATTGCTCGAAGGCGAGCAGCAGCGATGCGTCGCGTGGTACGCCGAAGCTGCCGGGCAGGTTGGACACCAACAGCTCCGGCGTCGCCGTTTCGCCGAGAGTCAGTAATGCCTGCGGCTCGGCGGCGAGCACCGTCTCCAGCGTGTTCTCGCTCAGAGCCAGCCGCTCGGCTTCCTCGGCGGCGGTCGCCTCGCGCAGCCGCGCCCGTTTGATGGCGCGCAGGCACGCGATGACCATGCCGACCGAAAAGGCGATGATGCCGAGATCGATGCCGAGCTTCAGCAATATCCCGGGTTCGAGAAAGCTGCCGTCCGCCGCGACCGCGCCAGTGCTGCAGAGCAGCCACGCCGGGACGGAATAGGCGAGAACGCGGGACAGCGCCGTAGGCCACCTTGATGCAGGCGTCGCCTCCCCTGTGCTGGTCCGCATGGTCCCCCTCGCTCCACGCCACAGATGGGCTGCCGAACATCCGCCGGCCGCGCCAACTGCGCTGCGTATGATGGTGCCCTTGCGGTACTAAAACTGAACGCGTCTGAAACGTGCCGCATTTTGGACGCGAAACCGAGCTGGCGGACGCCAGCCGCAAGGACGAATCACTTTGAGACTACCTGCTTCGCGCCACCTTGCCCACAGGCTGAAGGCCCAAGGAACGGCCTTTAAGGGCCACCGAATCGATAAGAGCCCTGGACGAGGAGCTGCGCCTGCTCGGCCGCGTAGCGCATGGGAATGATGGTGCCGGTGCCGCCGAAGTTCACCGTGCCCTGTGTCGTCCACATCGCCCAATAGCGCCCGCCGACACCGATGCTGAAGGCGTCCGTGAGCGCATAGGACAATGTCGCTTCGAGTTGCACGCCGATGCCATCGCCGTCCTCCGGCGATACGAGATTGCGCAGGATGTGATCGTCGGTGCCGTCGAAGGCCACGTAAGGAAGATAAGCGGCATCGGCCGTAAGGCTCATGCGCGGCGCAATTTGCGCTTCGGCTGCTGCGCCGAGCCGCAGCGCCTGCCACGTGTCGTCCTCCGTGATGCCGCGCACAGAGCGGGCGAAGGCGGGGTTGCAGTCCGAATAGCGGTTGGCGATCTGGCGGCAGCCGAGCCCGGTCATGTCCTGTTCGAAGCGGGCATAGCCGACGAAGGGCGTGATCGAATGGGTCGGGCCGCGCCACAGTGCGTAACCGACATCGACGATGCCGTAACGGATGTCGTTGTCGACGCCCGACAGCGTGTTCGAATAGGGCACTTCGTTGGGACCGAATTCGAGATCCCAGTCTTCGTCGTTCAGCGCGCCGCTGCTGCTGCCGCCGCCGACAAGTCCCTTCACCACCAGCCCGAACGGCGTGTCGAGCCGCGCGAAGGCCTCGCCCCCGTGCGTGTCGGTATTCTCGTAAGTGAGCCGGGAGGCGAGCGAGCCGAGGCCCTGGTTCGGGATACCGAGATCCTTATGGAACTGGCCCCAACCATAGACGTAGCGGGCACCCGTGGTCAGCGCGTAGCCGGGCGCCATGGTGTCTCGCGCAAGTGTGCCCTGCGTGCTGGCACTGTCGCCGGAAGCCCCCGCCGCCATCTCCGCCGCAGGTCCCAACCGGTAGTTCACGCCAAGCTTGATCAGGTGGACGTTCTGGGAAAGGTCCGTTCGTGCAGACGGGGCCGCTTCGAAGCCGGGCTGGGGCGGCCTCGGTTGAACGCGGCTGCTAGGGGCTACGAAGCCTTGATCGAAGGAGAGGAAGCCGTACTCCGCCTTCACCGTCCAGCGCGGCGACAAAGCGCGCTCCACGCCCCCGCCGACTGTCCAGCCCCACTCCGTGCCGCTCTCCGCCGTGCCGGGCACTTGGAGGCCGCCATTGGGTATGGCTTGGAGGTCGCCGGTCGCCCAGGCAAGGCCGGCCTTGCCGTACAGCAGCGTCTTGCCGTCCGAGGGGAGGACGTAGCCCAAGCGCCCGGTCAGCGTGCCGAGCGCATCGATCCCGGCCCGGCAATTTGAGCTGATGAAATAGCCGCTATAGGCGTAGCAGGTGTTTGTGCCGCCGAGATCGGCCCAGCTTGCATCGGCCTCGATCCCGAACACCGCCGCATCGTGCTGCCAATTGTAGCCGGCCTGTCCGCCGGCGATGGGCCCCGGGGTGCGCACCGTGTTGCCGAAGATCGAACGGCCGTACGGATCGCCCATATCGGCGAGGCCGAGCCCGCCGCCGAGATGCGCGCCGGCGTAGAAGCCGCGCCAGTCGTAGAACCCATCGGGGACGCTTCCGTTGGCGGGCGCGTCCCCGGCCACGGCTGGCGTGCAAACCGCCATCGAGACAGCCGTCAGCGTGGCAAGCAACCCGTGTGTCCTGAAGCGCGAAACCATGCGCCGCCCCTCCGCATGTTCGAAGGCTCGAGTGTGCGCTGATTCGCATCGCCGTTGCGAGGCCATCGAGCGGCCGCGTGGCTCAGAAATAGAGCCCGACATTAATGTTGAAGCGGGCGTGCCAATCGTTGTCCAGCCCGCCGTCGGCCAGCGCGGTGGTCCAGTCACCGCCGAGCCAGGGCTGGTTCTTGCCCATGGCGAGGTCGATATAGATGTAGAGCGGATCGGCATCCACGGCGCAGCCCACCACGTTCTGCAGGCTGTTCTTGAAGCCGCTCTCCTGCTTCGCCATCAGGCTGAAGTCGTTGTAGAACGTGAGCGACTTCACGCGCGGCCAGTCGACAGGAAGCGTGTAGGCGATCCCCGCCGTATACACGGATGCGACCGACGCCACGTAGTACTCCGCGTCGTAGGCGCCGAAGACGACGAAGCTCCCATCCGGACTCGCATCGCGGATCGGATCGTTGTCCACGTCGTAATCATAGTGGAGCGCCTGGAGCATCACGTTCCAGCGGTCGTAATTGCCGACGAGATGGGCCGCGACCGCATAGCGGCTGCCGTCCCCACCAAGAGGATTGCTGTTGTCGACTTCCCCGGCCATGAGCGACACGCCGATCTCCGTGGCGTATCCCTCCCTGTGATCAATCGTGTAGGCCAGCCGTCCGTTGAACTGGTTGCGCTCGGCATTGCTGTTCGTGCCTTCCCGCACGAGATCGTAGGAGTAGCGCGCGCTGTCGCCGCTATCGCCGAAATAGTTCCCCTCGTCCTTCGGGAAGTACGCGACCTGGATGTTCCAGGGCGAATCGTCGGCGATGTATTTGATACCGAGATCGTAATCGTCTTCGAGCCCGAGATAATAGGGCAGCTGGAAGAACCAGTTGTGCGAGGCGTAAGGCAGGATGCCGAACGGGACCTTGGTTACGCCGGCCTGCACTTCGCGCCGCTCACCGAACTTCCGTCCGATCCACGCGTGATGGATCATCGAGTAGTCGTGGCCGTCCGCGAACTTGTCCTGGTAGTAGCGGTATTCGAAGGAGCCGATGATCGGGCTCGCCTCCTCGTCCAGATCGAGATTGATCCGCGCGGTGTCGAAGGCCAGTTCCCCCGGCCAGTCATAGGCGTCGTCCCAGTCCTTGTAGATGTAGTTGACGCGGAACGCGCCGCCGATGCGCACCGGGCCTATTCTGAGAGGCTCCCAGCCCTCATCGACCACGTCATACGGGTCGTCGATTTCGGGATCGCCGGCGTCCGGATTGCCGGCAAGCGGGTCGTCGATTTGGATTTGCGATTCGGCAGCGCCTTCGGGCACGGGGCCCGTGCCCCTATCTTCGACCGGCGCGGAAGCGCCCTCGTAGACCTCCTGCGCCTGCAGCGGCAATGTCCCCAACCCGAGGGAAATCCCAACCGCCACCAGCCGCAGGCCGATCCACGCGGCACTCGGCAACCTACATGGGACTGCGGCCTTCATAGCGGCGGGCGCCCCTTCCAAAAAGCGCGTCTCACGGTTGCGGTCCGGCCGCACCCGTTCACTTTCGGCAATGGACGCGGCGACCCTCGCCGCAAGCATGTCACACGCGGCGGCTCCCTGACCAGCACCGGAAAGTCGGGGAGATGTCTCTCCATCGTCGCCCTGCACGGACGAGCCCAGCTATAAAGACTTAGTAGAAAAGAGGGGTGGCGATGCTCACGAGGCGCCGTCGGGCGGCGTGAGCATCGGAGGCTCGGAGAGCTTGATCAGTCGACGACGACGTCGCTGATCTGGATAATGGGCGCGAGATCGGTGTAGTTCGGAATGTCCCCCATGATCTCATCGGCGTGCGGGCCGAAGGCGCCCTGGAAGCTCTCGACCGAGTCGCAGTAGATGTGACACATGCCCACAAAGGGCGCATCGCTGTCAGGCGCGCCGCCCGCGATACCTTTGTCGACCGTGTAGCGCAGGCAGGCGTCGCCCATCTTCTCCGCCACCATCGGCATGTGCTTCTGGGCGTAATACTCGTGGTCGAAACGTGCCCCGGCTTCATTGGGGTAAAAAACGCTGACCTTGATCATGCGCGTGCTCTCCTCGAATGTTCGGATGATTGTGTAAGGGTTGAGTGTGTAGGACGGCCACGAGAGTGTGTCGAGAATAAGGGACAAATGCCTGCACGCGCGGTGTCGCTTCTCTCGTTCGAATGCGAACGCCCGCTTGGACGCTAAGGATGGCCAGGCGCCGCTGGCGCGTCCAAGTCCACGATGTAGGCCGCCAGGTCGTTCAATTCCTCAGGACCAATCGGAATGTTCGGCATCATGGGATGTTCGGCCTTGATTCTCTGAATGACTGCCTTTGCGGAGCCGCCAGACCGATCGGCGATTTCATCGAAGGTCGGAGCCTCTCGAACTGGAGAGCTCTGGTCGGAAAGAATCGCATGACAATTGGCGCAGACTTCTTTGGCGTACACGAATCCCTCTTGGGGATCGCCCGTGTCGAGCGGCTCCGCACTGAGGCTGGTGGAGACCAAGAGCAAGATTGCAGAACTCAATAGCGCGAGTTTCATTCGATCCTCCATGAGCTCGTCGGACGCCAGGCGGACCATAGCAGCTACCCGCAGCCACCGGTCCGGCGACTTCCCGCCATTTCGCATCCCATGCCCCTGGCCCAGAGCCCAAGAAAATGCCCTTAGGCTATCACCTGCTGTTTTGACCTTCTTTGCAAGAGCCTTGGAACAGCCCGTAGGAGCCCCGCAATTTGATAAAGCGTGTGTAATCGGGTGGCAGCCTGTCGGGCACCGGGCGCTCCTCGATAAAACCGAGGTCGCGTTCGCCTTCAACGCTTCGTATCTGCCACGTCTTGCCCCGCGTCGTGATGTACGCTTGCGGCAGGGGCGGCGCGAGACTGTCGCTTTCTTCCGCTACATCCTCCTCTATGCCGCGCACCGGCGAAAAAAAGATATCGTCCCGGCTAATATCGAAGTTGTGGTGGACGGCTGCGGTTAGCTCCGCAAAGACCTTTTCTCCCGCACCATGCGGCAAATAATAGCCGACGCAAGCAAGGACTAGCGTCGCGCCTAGGGTTCCAAATCCGGTCATGTCCAAACGCCCTCGATCGCGACAATGCCCGGCTCACATGTCAACTCCAAGTCTAAGCCTCTCAAGTCTGAAACTTTCAGGTCCGAGCCCTTCACGAGCAGCTCCCCCAAAATGGGTTTCCACGCAGGGCCGAGAGTAGCAGACAAAAAAGTGAGCCTTGGCGTTTTCGCCGGAATTCAGAGCCTGGACCTAGCGCCGCGAACGGTCTGCAGCCCGCGTCCTCCTGGGCGAAGCGTGGTGGCATCACACTACTGGGCTTGTCACCAAAGGCGGCACTCTGTGCGTCTGCACACCGATTATTCTGACTGTGGGGCCCGCAATTTCGATCCCCTCGACTCTACTGCCAAAAAGGTGAAACTCTCCCTAGTGGCGATCGTCGAGAAATCTATTGTCAAAGGGAGCGAGCCAACAAGTGAGCAAGGATCACGGCGAGATAAGTGCTCTCGAGGAAACACTCCGGCATGCCGTCAAGGACTCCCAGATGGTCACGCCCCAAGGCGCCAGCTTAGGCAAGCGCGTTCATGGGGTGAATTTTCGTGACGTGCCGACGCATATCGATGCGCGCGGGAGCGTCGTTGAAATGTTTGACCCGCGCTGGAACTGGCACCCGGACCCCTTGGTCTTCGCCTATAGCTTCACGATCAAGCCAGGATACGCGAAAGGCTGGAACCTGCATAAGCACCATGAAGACCGGTACTTCCTCCTGCAAGGCGAGATGGACCTCATCTTCTATGACGTGCGGCCGGATTCGCCGACGCTCGGACAGGTGCAAAAGATCACGCTGTCGGAGAAGCGACGAGGACTCGTCAACGTGCCAACCCATGTTTGGCACGCCGACCACAATATCGGAACGCATGACTGCGTCGTCGTGAACTTTCCGACGCAGCCCTACAACCACGAAGACCCCGACAAGTACCGCTTGCCCTTAGACAGCCCCCTGATCCCGTATACGTTCAGGGACGCGCGTGGATGGTGACGTGACACCGCGTTTTAGCGTTCTGTTGCCGACGCACAACCGGGCCGATGTTATTGGCTATGCCATTCAGTCTGTGCTTCGCCAAAGCGAGCAAGATTTCGAGGTCCTGATCGTCGGAGACGGCTGTACCGACAAAACCGCCGAAGTTGTCGCTGCCTTCGACGACCCGCGTCTCCAATGGTTCGATCTTCCGAAGGCGCCCTACTACGGCTATGCCAACCGAAACATCGCGTTGAAACAGGCGCGCGGGGACTACATCGCCTTCATGGCGCATGACGACATTCTGTTCCCTGATCATCTTGAGATTCTTGCAGCGACACTTGAGAGCACGCGCAAGGAGTGGGCCTACAGCCGGCCGCTCTGGGTCGATCTCAACGGCAACATTGCTGCCTATCCCATGAACCTCGAGAATGATCGCGAACTTGACGTCTTTCTCAATCATCGCAACACGGTTCCAGCGAGCTGCGTCGTTCATCGGCGGGATTGTTTTGAAAAGTACGGATACTGGCCAGAAGACGTTCCGAGATCTGCGGACTGGCATTTCTGGCGTCGGATATTGGAAGGGGGCGGGCGAGAAAATTTCGCTCAGTGTCCGAAGCCGACGTGTCTCCATTTCGTGGCGGATTGGCGCCGGAAGCGTGCTCCTGCGTACGACTCCCCGGACCAAGCAATCGTCGGGTCTGTTCGCATCCCTCCCGGTCACACCGAACAGCAAGCGTTCTTTGACGCGATGGTCGCGGGTGGTGATGAGTGGGTGTCTGCCATACGCCAGGCCACTTGCCGCGCTGTCGACGGACTGGCCTGGAGGGCGACGACTGAGCTTGCTCCCCGCCTGGCAGCCGCGTCAAAGAGCGCCGAGGGAACGGCAAGGCGTCTGTCAGGATTGGAGAGGGAGAAGCGCGCGTTGGAAGCCGACAAGGTTGAGCTGAAGAAAGTTGCAGCGCGACTTCGCAGAGAGGTTGAGGCCCTTCGCGAGAGCAACTCCTGGCGCATAACGTCGCCGCTGCGTCGATTGAAGCGATTGCTTAGACGCGGAGACTGATAAGAGAATTGGTCTGAGTGACGCGCGACGCGAGCGCCGAACGCCGCCGCGCAGGAAGGACATACGACAATGGACATCGTTCGCATCGGCACGCAGCCTTCGGTTCAGGGCCCGGCCGATTGGTTCACCGGCGACGCCCGGATCGACTCAGCCTTTCAGCGGGAGGACCCGGCCCGGGTCACTGGCGCGGTGGTGACGTTCGCGCCCGGCGCGCGCACCGCATGGCATACCCATCCGCTCGGGCAGACCTTGATCGTGACCGCCGGTGCCGGCTGGGTGCAAACACAAGGCGGCCCGCGCGTCGACATCCACCCCGGCGACGTGATCTGGTTTCCGCCGGGCGAGAAACACTGGCATGGCGCGACCGCGACCACCGGCATGACCCATATCGCGATCCAGGAAGCCCTCGATGGCAACAACGTCACCTGGATGGAGAAGGTCGCGGACGCGGACTATCTGGGAGGGACGAAATAGATGCCCCATATCGTCGTGAAGCTTTGGCCCGGTAAGAGCGAGGAACAGAAGGCGCAGCTCACCGAGGCGATCGTCCGCGAGGTGACGGGCATTCTGGGCAGCGGTCCCCAGTCCGTCTCCGTCGGTTTCGAAGAGGTGCCTTCCGACGATTGGACGGAGCAGGTTTTCGAGCCCGACATCCTGAACAAATGGGACACGCTGACCAAGGAGCCCGGCTACGGACCGCGGCCGAACCGGTCGTAAGATGGTCCCAATTGACCATGGAAGGGCCTTCGTTTTTCCGTAGGCTTCGCTGGAGCGCCGCCCCTGCGGCTCGCACCCCGCCCCACGCCCCCGAACCTGAAAGGCTTACAACCATGCGCGCAACCGTCATGTACAAGGCACACGATGTCCAGATCGCGGACGTCCCCGACGCCGCTCTCCACAACCCCACCGACGCCGTCATTCGCGTGGCCCGCGCCTGCATCTGCGGCAGCGACCTCTGGCCCTACAACGATGGACCGAATGTGAGCGGCCAGCAGATGGGCCATGAGGCCATCGGCGTCGTCGAAGCGGTGGGCAGCGATGTTCGCACCGTGAAGCCCGGCCAGGTCGTCGTCATGCCGTTCGCCTATTCCGACGGCACTTGCATGTTCTGCGGCGATGGGCTGCAGACGTCCTGCGTGCACGGCGGCTTTTTCGGCCAGGGCACCGAGATCGGCGGCGCGCAGGCCGAGGCGCTGTGTATTCCGTATGCGGACGGCACGCTCTACCCGTTGCCGGTCGGCGAAGACGATGCGCTGATGCCCTCGCTGCTCACGCTTGCCGATGTGATGGGCACGGGCCATCACGCGGCGCTGACCGCGGGCGTATCGCCGGGCGACAGCGTGGCCGTCATCGGCGACGGGGCCGTGGGCCTTTGCGGCGTCATCGCGGCCAAGCGGCTCGGGGCCGAGCAGATCATCATCATGGGCCGCCATGAAGATCGCATCGCGCTCGCCAAGGAGCTCGGCGCAACCGACGTGGTGAGCGAACGGGGTGAGGAGGCATACGAGCGCGTCCGCGCCCTGACCGGTGGTTTCGGCGTGAACGCCGTGCTCGAATGTGTCGGTACGGAGCAGGCCATCGGCACATCCACCGCCATCGTCCGTCCCGGCGGCGGCATCGGCCGCGTCGGTGTCCCGCATTACGATACGATCCCGGCCGCGCAGGAGACCTTCTATCAGAACGTCAGCGTCGCCGGCGGGCCTGCGCCCGTGCGCGCCTATATCGACGAGCTGCTGCCGGACATCATGGAAGGCCGCATCGAGCCGGGGCGCGTGTTCGACCGGACCGTGGATCTCGACGGCGTTCCCGACGGCTATCGCGCCATGAACGACCGCGAGGCGCTGAAGGTGATGGTCCGGCCTTAAGGCTTTCGACGCGCACGCATCTGAAGGACGCACGCCAAAGCACCCCGGCGCGTGGGTGCGCCCGGACGACGAACTCGTCTCCCTACGTCTCAAAACTCAAACCCGCGAAGCGGGGACTTCGTCCCGAAGGGACGTGCGGGGCGCTGGTCGGCCGCCGTCCGTATTTTTGTGGTGGGCAGCCTTCCGGCGCCCCGCATGGCGTATCGAATTCGCATCACGTGTCGCGAAGCGACCCTCGACGCCGCGGCGATATTACAGCCCCCATCTCCGCTTATCTCGTACTGTTCGGTATGAGCCCTCTTGGCAAAGCCCCAAGAGAGCAAGCCCGCATAGCCGGACCTTGGATGACACCGCCCAAGGCGGGAGGTAAGGGGCCCCTGAGGCCGTTCCGTTACGCATGATGCGGGGTTCCGGGCCTTCTCTCATCCGGCCCATCTTTACCGCACCTTCCTCAGGCGCCGCGTCCCCCGCCCCGAGAGCAGACGGTCTGCAGCTCGCGTCCTCATCGAACGAGGGATGGGACGGAGTGTACGGCAGGTTTCGGGGGAGGGGGATAAGCGTCATCTGGAACTAAGACCCCAAGAGGTCAATCCGAGAGTTACCACGCTCCAACTTACCAGTGACCTCAGAAAGGTATCTCGTCATCATCGATCGCGGAAGTCTTGGCGGACGCTAGACGGTCTTTGGTGCGAGGGTCCTCGGAGAGAAGCTCGTGAACCTCCTTTGCGATGTCCTCTGCCCTCTTTTGCAAGCGTGGAAGCGCCTGTCGACGGCCGATGAACCCTGTGGGGTCTTCGCCCATTCTAAGCGAGACAATCTTGACTCCTCGCGCAACGGCGAATCCGACTTCTTGTTGGGTCCAAGTGCTGGCAGAGAACCCCCTTGTGTGCATTGCTATGAACGCATCCATATGAAACAGCGCTCGCGTGATCTCATCCTGCCATTCCAGGGTCGGATGAATGTCATCGTGTGCCACGAAACCACTGATCCCGTATGTGGCTAGGCACTCCTTAAGCCGAGTGGCTTTGACCTTCTCCTGGGATATGTGGCTGATGAACAGGCGGAATAGCTTTGTGTCTCGCCAGTTTGCGGGAGCGTTGGACTCCGTTCCTGCAGCGTCGATCCCCAGGTCGCCTGCAATCTCGATGACCTTCGAGAGTGGCTGGGGAGCGAGCGCCGCACGCGAATACACCCACTTGCTGTTTACGCCCACATTCTCTGGGCGTGCGATGCCCCACGCCGTTAAGTAGTCATCGCGCTCGCCGAACGTGAAGCGCGTTTGTAGTTCCCTACCGATTTTATCGACAAGAGCCAAGCGCTCGGAGACCTTCATGCGTCTCCTCCTGCGACCTTGCGGAACGTATCCATAGCCTTTGAAGGGCTCTCGGTCATATCTTTTGCGCCTAGGTCTAGAGCCCATTCGACGAGTGCATTGTAACTATCCTCTAGGAGTCCAGGCGTGCGTTGTTCGTAGTGCCAGCGGATTACCAGATGGGGGTTGTGGATCAGGGCGAGGCTCATGGGTCCCGACTTGCCCCCCTTGATGTCGATGAAAAGCAGGTCCGCCAGCTTCTTCGCACGTGTGCGCCAAGTGTACTCCGCGCGACTGCCACTGAATCCAGCGGCGACGGCTAAGTCCCTTTGCTTTGCGAGTGATGCGAATGAATTGTCCCAAGTTGAGCACCATAGGGTCATGTACGTCTCCGAGAGACGTGTGCCGTTACCCAACTCGTCCATGATCCTGAGGATCATGGGCATCGTTTTTGGAATCGTCGCGAAGCCTTTGTTGGCCTTGCGATTCCAAATGACTGATTCCGCCTGTGGCCAGAGTTGATCCCGCAATGCCAGTTGCTTCTTCGCGATGGCGGTTGCCGCTTTGACACTAACCATGTTCGTTCCTCGATAGGGTCTAAGGGCGGGCCGAGGTTTGGACCCTCGGCCCCTGTGGACGTTTCCGAGACGCAGCTTCCGCTATGGACACGGACCGCAGCCCGAATTCAGCCACGCATCGGACTATGGATAATAAATTGTTATAATTCAATGACTTAGGTAGATACTAAAATGAAAACCACATGTAAGTTCAATGACTTGTTTCCTCCAGCGCGGTACTCATAGTGCTCAGTGTGCTGTTAGCGTGCTGATGGTCCTCGTCGGTGCTCACGGGGAGGGTGTGGGAGGGGGTCGCCAACGGGTCTTTCAGGCAGGGCTCGCTGGCCGCCCGTTCAGCCGCAACACGACGATTTATCATGCGCCTTCCGGGCCGCGGCTGAGCGGATCTTAGGTTCTTGGATGACGGCGGAGCGTTTAGTCCCTACCACCAACCCCCAAACCGCAAATTCAGACCCGCACGGACGACGTTGGCGGTGTCGTCGATGTCCACGAAAGCCGTCGGCAGGAAGCTGTATTGCGGGTCGAGCGTGATGCGGTCGGTGCCGAAATCGTAGTGGGCGTATTCGACGAAGGCTGAGACGTGTTCGGTGATGGCGTATTCGCCGCCGCCGCCGAGGGTCCAACCGTCGCGCGTGTCCGTGGCGCGGTAGGCGGTGCCGATCTGCGTGGTCGAGGCGGCATATGAGACGCGCTCCCAGGCCACGCCGCCTTCCACGTAGAGCAGCACGTCGCCGAAACCATAGCCGAGCCGGCCGGTGAGCGCGCCGAGCCCTTCGGTTTCGCTATGATAGAACACGCCGGTCTCGCGGGCGGACGGGTGCGTGCCGTCCGCGTCCGTCCAGCCATAGTCGCCGCCGATGCCGAGCACGATGCCGTTCGACAGCTGAACGTCGCAGCCCGCCTGCACGCCGCCGATGAAACCGTCCGTGTCGTGGCCGCCCAGCGACACGCCTTCGAAGGCACCGCCCGGCGTGCGCGGGATCCATTTGTCGCTCGTGCCCCAGGCCCCGCCGAGATGGCCGCCGCCGTAGCAGCCCGTCCAGTTCGTAAGGGTTGGCGACTCCGTGTGCGCGACGAGCATGCCGCCCGCGCGGGCTTGTCCGCTAAGTGCAATCACGAACGCAATGGCAGTCAAGACTGTGCGCATGGCATCGCCCCCCAACGATGAGGGGCCACTATAGCGCAAGTCGTGGTCTTGGGTCCTGTTGAACCCCACCTTGTGCCGGACTCACGATTTCCTGCGAGCGCGCTACCATCCGCCGATCCACGTGCCCAAGGCCCAAAACAGGACGACGTTGACGGCCATGCCCAGCGCGACAAGAGCCAAGTTCACCGTCACCGATTGGGTGTCACCCAGCCAAAGCAGCAGGTGGCTCCAGGGCATACCGAGCAGCAGAGCCGGAACGGCCGCCAAGGGATCGGGGCGCAGCCACCCGGCGGCGCTCAGCGGGATCGCCGCCAGCGCGAGCACACAAGCAATCGCATAAAGCCCCGCGGGCCAATGTTCAAAACGCATCGGTCCTCACTCCGCAGGACGGACTCTATCCCCGAAGACGGCACCGAATGGCAAGTTTCGCCGGGAAGTTGCGGATAGGGTGCATCGGCAGAGCCCTAGGCAAATTCGGAAGGAAGACATGATGATACCGTTTGGGCGCAAGGCGGCCGCCGCCTGCGTGTGCGCAGGGATCGTGGCCCTTGGCATGCTCCCGCCGCTGACAGGAGACATCGCGCACGCTGCCGAGAACGCCGCCGGACCGGGTTCGCCAGGCTACAAATCGACGATCGACGGGAACTACCTGCCGAGCCCGCCTGCGCCGTTCGGCGGCGAGATCAATCTCAACGCCTCGCAGTCCAAGCCCTATTGGCCGGCCCGCGTGGTGCCGCCCAAGGGTGCCCCCAATATCCTGCTCATCATGACCGACGACGTGGGCTTCGCGGCACCGAGCACGTTCGGCGGTGTGATTCCGACGCCGGCGCTCGACCGGATCGCGAATGCGGGCTTGCGCTATACGAACTTCCATTCCACGTCGCTGTGTTCGCCGACGCGCGCGGCGCTGATCACGGGACGCAACCATCATGCGGTCGGGTTCGGCGTCATCACGGAGCAGTCGACGGGCTTTCCCGGGTACAACAGCCTCATCGGTCCGGAGAACGCCACCATCGGGCGCATCCTTCTCGAGAACGGCTACCGGACGTCGTGGTTCGGCAAGGACCACAACACGCCCGACTGGGTGGCGAGCCAAGCGGGCCCGTTCGATCAATGGCCCACGGGCATGGGCTTTGAGTACTTCTACGGCTTTGTCGGCGGCGACACGAGCCAGTGGCAGCCGAACCTGTTCCGCAACACGACGGCCATCTACCCTTATGTGGGCAATCCGAAGTGGAACCTGACCACGGCCATGGCGGACGACGCCATTCACTGGCTGAACCAGCTCAACGACATCGATCCGTCCATGCCGTTCCTGTTGCACTATGTGCCGGGCGGTACGCACGCCCCGCACCATCCGACGCCGGAGTGGATCGAGAAGATCACCGACATGCATCTGTTCGACGGCGGTTGGAACAAGCTGCGCGAGACGATCTTCGCCAATCAGAAAAGGCTCGGCGTGATCCCGCAAGATGCGAAGCTGACGCCCTGGCCCGAGAAGCTCCTGCGCAAATGGGACACGCTCTCCGACGAGGACAAGAAGCTCTATATCCGCCAGGCGAACGTCTATGCAGCCTATCTCGCCTACACCGATCATGAGATCGGACGCGTCATCCAAGCTGTCGATGATCTCGGCAAGCTCGACGACACGCTGATCATCTATATCAGCGGCGACAACGGCTCGAGCGCCGAAGGCTCTCCCAACGGCACGCCGAGCGAGGTGATGCAGTTCAACGGCATCGAGCTTCCGGTCGACAAGCAGATGAAGTGGTATGACGCCTGGGGCACGGACGAGACCTATCCCCACATGGCGGTCGCCTGGACCTGGGCCTTCGATACGCCTTTCAAGTGGACCAAGCAGATCCCTGCCTTCTTCGGCGGCACGCGCCAGGGCATGGCCGTCTCGTGGCCGGGGCACATCACCGATCTCGGCGGCGTCCGCGAACAGTTCGGCCACGTGATCGACATCGTGCCGACGCTGCTCGAGGTCACGGGCATTCCGGCGCCGCGCATGGTTGACGGTGTTGCGCAGAAGCCGATGGACGGTGTGAGCCTCGCCTACACCTTCGACAAGGCGAATGCGAAGGCGCCCTCGCGTCACAAGACGCAGTATTTCGAGATGATGGGCGTGCGCGGCCTCTACCACGACGGATGGATGCTGAGCACGGTTCCCACGAGGCCGCCCTGGGTTCTGCTCGGCCCGACCATCGACGACCCGGCCAACGCCTATGAGTGGCAGCTCTACCACGTCGCGGAGGACTGGACGCAGAACGACAACGTCGCGGACAAGTATCCCGAGAAGCTGCGGGATATGAAGGAGCGGCTGTGGGCGGAACTGCAGAAGTACAATGCGTTGCCGCTCGATGCCTCGGTCGCGACACGTCTCGTGGCGCCGCGTCCCAACGTGACCGCCGGACGGAAGGAGTTCACCTATTCGGGCGAGACGGTCACCGGCATTCCGCACGGCGATGCACCGAGCCTGCTGAACACCTCATACACCGTCACGGCCGAGGTGGATGTGCCGCAAGGCGGCGCCGAAGGCATGATCCATACCAATGGCGGGCGCTTCGGCGGCTACGGCTTCTACCTGCTGAAGGGTAAGCCGGTCTTCCTGTGGAACCTGCTCGATCTGGAACGCCCGCGCTGGGAGGCCTCGGAGGCGCTGAGCCCCGGCAAACACACGATCTCGTTCGACTTCAAGTATGACGGGCTCGGTCTGGGTACGCTGGCGTTCGACAACATGAGCGGTATCGGCAAGGGCGGAACCGGCACGCTGACGGTCGACGGCAAAGTGGTCGCCGAACACCGTGTGGAACGCACGGTGCCGCTGATCCTGCAATGGGACGAGACGTTCGACATCGGAGCCGACACGGGCACACCGGTGGACGACGCCGACTACCAGGTTCCGTTTGCGCTCACCGCCAAGCTCGACAAGCTGACCATCTCGCTGGACCAGCCCGAGCTGACGGCGGAAGACGTGAAGAAACTAGAGGCGGCGCAGAAGTCAGCTGCCGACGCGAACTAGGGCAGCCCAGCAGACTCACCCGCCCGCAAAAAAAGGCGCTCCCGCAGGAGCGCCTTTTTTCTTGGAAGCAGCGAAGCTGCTAGTAGCGGTAATGCTCCGGCTTGTACGGGCCGTCGACGCTCACGCCGATATAGGCTGCCTGCTCGTCGTTGAGCTTCGTCAGCTGCGCGCCGAGCTTGGCGAGATGAAGCTGCGCGACCTTCTCGTCGAGATGCTTCGGCAGCACGTAGACCTTGTTCTCGTACTTGTCCGAGTACTGCCACAGCTCGATCTGGGCCAGCACCTGGTTGGTGAACGAGGCGCTCATCACGAAGCTCGGATGGCCCGTGGCGCAGCCGAGATTCACGAGCCGTCCCTCGGCCAACAGGATGATGCGCTTGCCGTCCGGGAACTCCACCTCGTCGACTTGCGGCTTCACATTGTGCCACTTGAAGTTCTTCAGCGCGGCCACCTGAATCTCCGAGTCGAAATGACCGATATTGCAGACGATGGCCCGGTCGTGCATCTCGCGCATGTGGTCGACGGTGATGACGTCCTTGTTGCCGGTCGTGGTGACGAAGATGTCGCCGCGGGGCGCGGCGGCTTCCATTGTGGTGACTTCGTAGCCTTCCATGGCCGCCTGAAGCGCGCAGATCGGATCGATCTCGGTGATGGCCACGCGGGCGCCCTGGCTCTTCAGGCTCTCGGCGCAGCCCTTGCCCACGTCGCCATAGCCGGCGACCACGGCATATTTGCCGGCCAGCATCACGTCCGTGGCACGCTTGATGCCGTCAGGCAGGCTCTCGCGGCAGCCATAGAGGTTGTCGAACTTCGACTTGGTGACGCTGTCGTTCACGTTGATGGCGGGGAAGGGGAGCGTGCCCTTCTTCTGCATCTCGTAGAGGCGGTGGACGCCGGTCGTCGTTTCTTCGGAGACGCCTTTGAGATTGCCGCGCACCTTGGAATAGAAGCCCGGATCGCGCGCAAGGCGCTTCTTGATCGTGGCGAAGAAGGCTTCTTCTTCCTCGTTCCCCGGATTGTCGAGCACGGAGGGGTCGGTTTCGGCCTGGGCGCCGAGGATCACCATCATCGTGGCGTCGCCGCCGTCGTCGAGAATGAGGTTCGCGGTCTCACCACCCGGCCATTCGAGGATGCGGTCCACGTAGTCCCAATACTCTTCCAGCGTTTCGCCCTTCACGGCGAACACCGGCGTGCCGGTCGAGGCGATGGCCGCGGCGGCATGGTCCTGGGTCGAGAAGATGTTGCACGAGGCCCAGCGGACCTCGGCGCCGAGCGCCTGAAGCGACTCGATGAGAACCGCCGTCTGAATGGTCATATGCAGGCAGCCCGCGATGCGGGCGCCTTTGAGCGGCTGCTCGCTGCCATATTCCTCGCGCACGGCCATCAGTCCCGGCATCTCGGTCTCTGCGATGGCGATTTCCTTACGGCCCCAATCGGCGAGCCCGATATCCTTGACGTGGTAGTTCATGCCGTCCTGCCTTTGCGTCCTGCCTGTTGCGTCTCGCAACGTGGCTGCATAAAGATATAAAGAAGTCCTTATATGTTATAGGCGGGTGGGGGAGTCAAGACGGGGGTGCGCGGTTTCCGGGCGGCAAATTTGCCGTGCCGACGTTTCAGGTCCCTTTAATCTGCGTCATTTTTGTTGTCCCCGCTGGATGGCAAATTGCCGGCGGATCTATTGAGGAATGAGATCATGGGGAACGAGATCGAGGCTTCTTCCGGGACGGAAGTGGTGGTTTGGGATCCTTTCGTCCGCTTTTTCCATTGGACCGTAGTGCTTGCTTTCGTCGTCGCCTACCTGGTCGAGGATCCCCACATCGTCCATGTCTGGGCTGGGTACGTGATCGCCGCGATGCTGATTGCCCGCGTGATCTGGGGCTTTGTCGGCTCAAAGCACGCGCGCTTCACCGACTTTCTGTATGCGCCGTCGACGGCGTTCGCCTATGGGCGAGACCTGCTCCGGATGCACGGCAAGCGCTACCTCGGGCACAGCCCGGCGGGCGGCTACATGATCGTGGCGCTCATCGTGATGCTTGCCCTCACCGGCATCGCCGGCCTGATCGTGTATGGCGGCGACGAGAACGCAGGTCCGCTTGCCGGGATGGTCACCAAGCAGACCGCCGAGCAGTTCGAAGAAGTGCACGAGGTGCTCGCGAACGTCACGCTCGCGCTCATCCTCGTTCACATCTCAGCCGTCTTGTTCGCGAGCTTTGCGCATCATGAGAATCTCGCCCGGTCGATGGTGACCGGCAAGAAGCGCGCGGAATAGCAAGATGCTTGGCGGCTCCATCTAAGAAGGCCGCTAGTCTTCTTCGCCGAAGCCGTCCTCGACCAGGGCCACGAGGGCCTGGATGGCCGCCTTCGCGCTCTCGCCGCTCGCCTCGATATGGATGAAATCGCCTTGCCCCGCCGCGAGCATCATGAGCCCCATGATCGAGGTGCCGCCGACCGTCTGCCCGTCCCGGCTGACCTGGACATTCGCCTTGTAGTCACCGGCGGTGCGCACGAACTGCGCCGAGGCGCGGGCGTGGAGCCCCTTCTTGTTCGGGATGAGGACGTTGGCCGCGTAGGCCCCGTTGGCGGGGTCCGAGAGTTCGATACGGGCCTTCGTGCTGCCCATCTAGTGCGCCGCGAGGATCTGGCTGGCGACACTGATATATTTGCGGCCGGCCTCCTGCGCCTGGGTGATCGCTTCCTCGAGGCCGCATTCGCCGCGCACGCTCGCCAGCTTTACGAGCATCGGCAGGTTGACGCCGGCCACCACCTCGACGTCGGGTTTCTCCATGGCCGAGATCGCAAGGTTCGACGGCGAGCCTCCGAACATGTCGGTGAGGACGACAACGCCGTCACCGGAATCGACCTTGGCGAGCGCCGCAAGCATGTCCGCGCGCCGCGCATCGAGGTCGTCGTCCGGTCCGATCGAAATCGTTTCGACTTGCTCCTGAGGACCGACGACATGCTCTAGTGCTGCCCGGAACTCGCAAGCCAGATTACCGTGGGTCACGATGACGACGCCGATCATGTTACCTCTGGGATGAATGCCGCCCCGCTATGGGCCACTATTGTCTTCAGGCGGACGGGGACTGTGCAAGTCTGATCCGCGCCTTCCTAAACCCGAATGTTCACGCCGCGCAAGTGCGCCGTGGCGGCGACGATCGCCAGCCTAAGTTTCAACGGCGCGGATGCCTCGAATGGCGCCAATTTGAGCACAGGAAGCTCGCTTCCCGCCAGCACGGTCCGGTCCCACGGGTCCGGGGGCATGCGGGGAACATCCTGTGCGGCCACGAGATCACACACGACAACCAGCCGCGCCGAACCTGCAAAAGAGACGGTCTGAATTCCGAGCCCGCGCACTTCAATGAGCCCCGCGAGAGTTGCCGGGGGGCTCGCCACCAGGCCGTCGGCCGTGGCCGTCAAACAAACTTGATCGTCGGCAACGAGCGCCGGCTGTCCCGCTTCGCTGACCGGCAGGGCCAGAAAGCGTAAGGCGAGGTCGGACTTGCCGGTTCCCGAGTCACCGCGCAGCAAGACGGCATCCGTCCCCAGTGCGACGCAGGTGCCGTGAACGGTCTCTCGATCATCGTCGCGGACAGGATCGCGCGTCATCGCTTCTCTGAAAAATCTACGTAGCTGCAAGGCGGATGACGAAGCGCGCACCGCCGCTGCGCTTTACGCCCGCCGTTCCGGCGTCGCCGCCCGGCGCCGGCCGGTTCTCCGCGTAGAGCCGTCCGCCATGGGCCGCGATGATCTGGCGCGAGATGTTGAGACCGAGGCCGGAATTTTGGCCGAACGTCTCGTGGGGCCGGTCCGTGTAGAAGCGCTCGAAAATGCGCTCCAGATTCTCCGGCGGGATTCCCGGGCCCTCGTCTTCGATCAGGATTTCGATATTGGTCCCACGCCGCCGCGCCGTGATGGTCACGCGGCCTCG
Source organism: Methyloceanibacter sp. wino2 (assembly GCF_003071365.1). NCBI lineage: Bacteria > Pseudomonadati > Pseudomonadota > Alphaproteobacteria > Hyphomicrobiales > Hyphomicrobiaceae > Methyloceanibacter > Methyloceanibacter sp. wino2. The sequence goes on along the minus strand of NZ_CP028960.1, from coordinate 1,400,068 downwards.
CGGCGGCGAGAAGGAGATCGCGTTCTCGATCAGGTTCACCATCACCTGATGCAGCCGGCTGTCGTGACCGAAGACGCGATAGGGGTAGGTCCCGGGCGCATGCTCGATCTCCAACGAAACTTCGGGCAACTCGTCGAGGTGGATGTCGTTGTAGAGCGACACGGTTGCACGCAGAAGGTCGTCCATGTCGACAGGCCCCGCATCCTCACGGGCCAGTTCCGCATCGAGACGCGAGGCATCGGAGATGTCACTGATCAAACGGTCGAGCCGCTTCACGTCGTGCTGGATGATTTCCATCAAGCGCGTGCGCGATTCCTGATCCCTCACCACGGGCAACGTCTCGGTCGCGCTGCGCAGCGACGTGAGAGGATTTTTCAGTTCGTGCGCGACGTCGGCGGCGAAACTCTCGATCGCGTCGATCCGGTTGTAGAGCGCTGCCGTCATGTCTCTGAGCGCACCGGATAGATGTCCGATCTCGTCGGAACGGTCCGTGAAGTCCGGGATCTCCGCGCGCGCCTTGACGCTGTGCCGCACGCGCTCGGCCGCGACCGCCAGGCGCTGCATGGGACCGGCGATCGTGTTCGCAAGAATGAGAGACAGGACGACCGTCACGGCCGCGGCGAACAGCGCGACGCGGAAGATACGCCAGCGTTCCGCGGCAACGACTTTGTCGATATCGCCGCCCCGGGTCGAAAACAAAAGCACACCGAGCACCGACCGCATGCGTTCGACGGGAACGGCGACGGAGACGACAATCTCACCCTTTTCGTTCTTGCGGACGATGGGAACGGACGTGCCCGTAAGCGCGGCCTCGACCTCCGGGTAGGCTTTCCCGTTCACGGTTCCGATCTCCGTATAGACCGGCAGGTCCAGCGGCTGGAACTGATTGGCCACCGCGTTCCAGAACGTTGTCAGCGCGTCGGGCTCGCTCGTTTCCGGCGGCGGCAGGTCGTAGCGCAGCACCTCGCCGCGCGAATAGAACGTGTCGGAATCGAGGATCAGCGCGCCGTCGCGGTCGTAGATGCGCGCGCGGCTGCCCGTGGGTTTCACCAGCGGGCGCAGGATCGGCGCGGCGCGCTCGGGATCGATCGTGAAACCGAGTGCGTTGGGAAGGGTGCCGCTCTCGGAGAAGGCGGCATCGCCCATTTCCCGTTCCAGGATCGTCTCCGGGTCGACATCGGACTCACCGGCATCGACACCCGCGGATGCGGCGATGGCCCGGGCGATGATCTCGCCTTGGGTCTGAAGGCTCTGGACCTCGGCACCGATCAGAGCGGCGCGCAGGTCGTTCAGATACAGAATGCCCGAGACGAGGATCGCAAGGCCGATGAGATTCAGCACGACGATCCGGCGGGTGAGGCTCGAGAAGCCGTGACGGAACGGACGGTGCTGCCCGAGCCAGCGCGTGGCGCGGCGGACCCAATAGAGACCGGCACGGCCCACGCGCATGGCGCGGGCGCGCAACGTTCCCGAGTCCTGCTGCCAGGACCTTTCGGCCTCGGCGGTCATTGGCGCCGCCTGTTATTCTTTGAAGCGATAGCCCACACCATAGAGCGTCTCGATCACATCGAAGCTTTGGTCGACGGCCTTGAACTTCTTCCGCAACCGCTTGATGTGGCTGTCGATTGTGCGGTCGTCGACATAGACTTGATCATCATAGGCCGCATCCATCAGCGCGTCCCGGCTTTTTACCACGCCCGGGCGCTGCGCCAGCGCCTGCAAGATCAGGAACTCGGTCACGGTGAGAGTCACCGGCAACCCGTCCCACACGCAGGTGTGGCGTTCGGAATCCATTTTCAGCTTTCCGCGCTCCAGGACCTTGGATTTGTCGTCCGCCACTTGGGCCGTGTCGCGGGGCTGGGCGCGCCGCAGCACCGCCTTGACGCGCTCGATCAGGAGACGCTGCGGGAAGGGTTTCCGGATGTAATCGTCCGCACCCATCTTGAGGCCGAACAGCTCGTCGATCTCCTCATCTTTCGAGGTGAGGAAGATCACGGGCATCTCCGTGCGCTGACGAAGACGCCGCAGGAGCTCCATGCCGTCCATGCGCGGCATCTTGATATCGAGGATGGCGAGATCGGGCGGACTGTCGAACAGACCGTCCAGCGCGCTGGCGCCGTCGTTGTATGTCTGGGTCTTATACCCTTCCGCCTCGAGCACCATGCGCAAGGAGGTGAGAATGTTTCTGTCGTCGTCGACAAGGGCAATAGTTGGCATAGGGGGGGCCTTTTTGCGCGCGTTGCGCGATTGACTGGGTGTTATGCTCCTAGCGCTGCGTGAAAACCATGGCAGCATCGGGGCAAAGCTTGGGGCGCCTTGCGCCCGACCCATCAATACCGGGATGCAACAAAAACCGTTATGGCGCAAGTAAATAACTCTCCAGAATTACCCGACATGGCAGGGATCGCGGCCGAAGCGCGCAGCCTCGTGCGACTATCGACCAAGGGCTCTTTGGCGACCCTGGAGGCCACTTCCGGGGCGCCCTATGTCTCGCTCATCACCCTGGCGACGGAGGCGGACGGGTCGCCCATCTTCCTCATTTCGACGCTGGCCCGGCATACGCGCAACCTGGTGGCCGATCCGCGCGCGGCGATCCTCCTGGACGGGACCGGTTTGGGCAGCCCCGGCGGCGGCGATCCGCTGCAAGGCGCACGCCTGACGCTCAGCGGGCGTGCCGAACGGACGGACGATCCGGCCGCTCGCCGGCGGTTCCTAGCCCGGCAGGCTCAGGCCGCGTTTTACGCGGATTTTCCCGATTTTTCGTTCTGGAGGCTGGAAATCGAGGGCGCCCATTTCATCGGCGGCTTCGGCCGCATCGTCGACTTGTCGCCGGAGGACCTGTTGGTCCCGGTTGCAGGCGCGGAGAGCCTCCTGGAGGCAGAGGAAGGGATCGTCGCGCACATGAACGAGGATCATGCCGACGCCGTCGCCCTCTATGCGCAAGTCTTCGGCGGTGTGGCGCCCGATCCGGCGGCTCCACCAAATCCGGCCCAGCCACCTTGGCTGATGAGCGGTCTCGATCCGCTGGGATGCGATCTTGTGCGCGGCACCGAGGCCCTGCGGATCGATTTCAAGGGCCGGATTCACACCCCGCAGGACGCGCGAAAGGAACTCGTACGACTTGTGGATGAGGCCAGGGCCACGCTAGGCTCTGCCTGACAATTGCCATTGGCCTATTTGCCGATAGGCGTTTTCCAAGAACGAAGCATATTGGAGAAAGCTCCATCGACTAGAACAACAGACAACATCAAATAATAGGGACGGAAACGCATGAATGTTCAGTCAAAAGTGGCCCCGACCACGAATCCGAAAGTGCTGGAGTTCGTGGCCGAGGCGGAAAAGCTATTCAAGCCGGAAGCAGTCCATTGGTGCGATGGCTCCAAGGAAGAATACCAGGCGCTGCTGAAGGCGATGGTCGATGGCGGCACGGCGATCTGGCTGAACCAGGAAAAGCGCCCGAACTCCATCCTGGTCCGTTCCGACCCTAAAGATGTCGCCCGCGTCGAAGACCAGACCTATATCTGTTCCGAAAAAGAAGAAGACGCCGGCCCCACCAACAACTGGTTCGACCCGGCCAAGATGAAAGAGACCCTTTCCGCGCTGTATGACGGCGCGATGCAGGGACGCACCATGTATGTGGTGCCCTATTCCATGGGTCCGGTGGGTTCCCCGATCGCGGGCATCGGCGTCATGGTCACGGACTCGGCCTACGCCGTCGCCAACATGCACATCATGACACGCGTGGGAGATGCGGTCTGGGGCGCGCTCGGCGACAGCGATGATTTCGTCCGCGGCATGCATACGGTAGGCGCGCCGCTTTCGGCGCCGAACCAGGCCGACGTGCCGTGGCCCTGCAGCGAAACCAAGTACATCTCGCACTTTCCAGAGACACGGGAGATCTGGTCCTACGGGTCCGGCTACGGCGGCAATGCGCTGCTCGGCAAGAAATGCCACGCCCTGCGCATCGCGTCGGTGAAGGCGCGCGACGAAGGCTGGCTCGCCGAGCACATGCTGATCCTCAAGCTCACCAATCCGGAAGGCGAGGTGAAGTACATCGCCGCTGCCTTCCCCAGCGCTTGCGGCAAGACCAACCTGGCGATGCTGAACCCGACGATTCCCGGCTGGAAGGCCGAGACCATCGGTGACGACATCTGCTGGATGAAGTTCGGCGAGGATGGACGCCTCTACGCGATCAATCCCGAGACCGGGTTCTTCGGTGTGGCGCCGGGCACGTCGGACAAGTCGAACGTCAACGCCATGCGGACGCTGGATGCGAACTGCATCTACTCCAATGTCGCGCTCACCGATGACGGCGACGTTTGGTGGGAGGAGATGTCGAAGGAGCCGCCGGCCCATACCACGGACTGGCTGCGCCGCTCCTGGACGCCGGACGCGGGACGGCCGGCCGCGCATCCCAACTCGCGCTTCACCGCGCCTGCCGGCCAGTGCCCGGTCATCGCCCCCGAATGGGAAGACCCGAAAGGTGTGCCGATCGATGCGATCCTGTTCGGCGGCCGCCGTGCCTCCGTCGTGCCGCTCGTCATGGAAGCGGCCTCCTGGCGCCAGGGCACCTTCCTCGGCTCGATCATGGCCTCGGAAAAGACCGCGGCCGCTACGGGCGGACTCGGCAACCTGCGCCGCGACCCCATGGCGATGCTGCCCTTCTGCGGCTACCACATGGGCGAATATTTCGCCCACTGGCTGAAGGTCGGCGAGAAGGGCGGCGATAAGATGCCGAAGATCTTCTACGTGAACTGGTTCCGCAAGAGCCCCGACGGCAAGTTCCTGTGGCCGGGCTTCGCCGAGAACTCGCGCGTATTGAAGTGGATCTTCGATCGCTGCGATGGCAAGGCCGAGGCCGTGGACACGCCGCTCGGCAAGATCCCGGCCGAGGGCGGGCTCGACACCGAGGGTCTCGATGTCGACAGCGCGGACATGAAAGAGCTGCTCCGCGTCGACGTTGAAGGCTGGAAGGCCGAGATCCCCTCGATCAAGGAGCACTACGAGTCCTTCGGAGACAAACTGCCGGGCGGCTTGAAGGAAGAGCTCGCCGATCTGGAGCAGCGCTTGGGCTAGCGCGTCTCCAAAGCACCAAGACACGGAAGCATGGCCGGGTTCGTCCCGGCCATGCGCCGTTTTGAGTGCCGGTTTCGTGCATCTCGCCCTTGCTCCCGGCGGCAACCCCCCTTACGCACTCCCGGATGAAGAAACCCCAATCCGTCGTCGCGGCAGGCCATAGCCTGACTGCCGAGGCTGCCGCCGAAATCCTTGCCGACGGCGGCAACGCCTTCGATGCGGCCATTGCCGGTGTGTGCATGAGCTTCGTGGCCGAAGCGGTGTTCGCCTCTCCGGGCGGCGGCGGCTTTCTGATGGCGCGGGCGGCGGGCCAGCGGGCGGCGAAGCTGTTCGACTTCTTCGTGGAGACACCGCTCAAGCGCCGCGCCGCGAACGACGTCTCCTTTTTTCCGATCAACGCGAATTTCGGACCTGCTACCCAGGAGTTCCATATCGGGCTCGGAGCCAGCGCAACGCCCGGCATCGCGCAAGGTCTTTTCGCGATGCATGAGGCCTATGGGCGCCTGCCCATGAAGCGGCTGGTGGAGCCGGCCGTCCGCGCGGCAAACCAAGGGTTTCCGCTCTCGGACTTCCAGGCCTATCTGTTCACGGTCGTCGCACCGATCCTGCAGGAAAGTGCGTCGGCGCGGGCGATCTTCGCCCCCGGCGGCACGCTCCTCAAAGGCGGGGATACGTTCCGCAACGAAGGACTCGGCGAAACGCTCGCCTGGCTCGCCGAAGACGGCGCACGCCTTTTCGTTGACGGCGATATCGGCCAGGCCATCGCCGCCCAATCCCGGGACCTCGGCGGGCACCTCACCATGGACGACCTCAAGCGCTACGAGGTGTGCGTGCGCGATCCGCTCCTGTGGCGCTTCGGCGGCGCTGCCGTCGCGCTCAACCCGCCGCCGAGCGCAGGCGGCGCACTGATCGCCTATGGCCTGTCCTATCTCGAGGCCCATACGGCGCTGGGGCAGGATATCGACGCGCGCGCGCTGGGTGCGGCCATGATCGCAACCAACGAGGTGCGCGGCGCCCATGGCAATCAGCTCGCCGCGAAGCTGGCGGCCGGTGCTCTCGCAGGCGACATCGCTGCGAGCGTGGCCGCGCCGCAAGCCTATCGCGGCACGACCCATATCAGTGTGATCGACGCGGAGGGTAATGCGGCCGCCGTCAGCCTCTCGAACGGCGAGGGCAACGGCTTCATCGTCGGCGACCACGGCTTCATGCTGAACAACATGCTCGGCGAGGAAGACGTGGTGGGCGGCGAGCCTGGTGATTTTCGCGAAGGCGTCCGCATGTCCTCCATGATGGCGCCGACGATCATTCTGGAAGCCGACGGAACGGTCACCGCGCTCGGCACGGGCGGGTCCAACCGTATCCGCACCGCGATCCTGCAGGTGGCGGTCAACATCCTGGCGCACCGCTTAGAGGTAGAGGACGCCGTGAACGCGCCGCGTCTGCATGTTGAGCGCTGCGGCACGGTGAGTTTCGAGCCGGGCTTCACGGAAGAGGAAGAGGCGGCATTGCGTGCGCTCAGCGAGACCGTCAAGGCCTGGCCCGAGCGGAACTTGTTCTTCGGCGGCGTGCATGTGGCGCGCTGGCACGAGAAGAAGGGCGCGCAAGGGGCTGGCGATCCACGCCGTCAGGGCGTCGCGAAGGTCGCGTAGCGTCACGTCATGTCGCAAACGAACAACCCGGCGTCGCACACAGGCAATAGGACTGTCGGTACCGGTGCGATCCTGCTGAAACCTACGCAGGGAGGAAGACCCGCATGAAAAAACGCCGTCGCCATCTATCACGTGGCTTTCGAGGATGCCGGCACGCTCGGCCCCGTGCTCGCCGAGCGCGGCATCGGTCTCACCTATCTTCAAGCGGGGCGCGACGATCTCAGCCCGGCACTCGACGCCGATCTCGTGCTCATCCTCGGCGGGCCCATCAGCGTCTACGAGTTCGAGCGCTATCCGTTCCTGACGGACGAGCTGAAGCTGATCGAGGCCGTGGTCAAAAAGGGCACGCCCGTGGTGGGCATCTGCCTCGGCGCGCAGGCCCTGGCGGCGGTGCTCGCGGCGCGCGTCTATCCCGGCGCGGAGAAGGAGCTCGGCTGGGACCAGCTCACCTTGACCGAGGAAGGCAAGGCCTCGCCGCTCGGCGTGCTGGAAGGCCTGCACATTCTGAACTGGCACGGAGACACGTTCGATCTGCCGTCCGGCGCCACGCGGCTTGCCTCCACCACGATCACGCCCAACCAAGCCTTCGCGTATGGCCCCAACGTGCTTGCGCTCCAGTTCCATGTGGAACTGCCTAAGGAAGACATGGAGCGCTGGTTGATCGGCCACACGCTGGAACTGGCCAACTCCAATGTGGACTTGGGCGAGATGCGCGCCACCACGGCCCGCTATGCCCCGGCCACCAACGAAGCCAGCCACAAACTGTTCAACGATTGGCTCGATCGCTTGCCGCGCAGCTAGCCGTCATTCGGCGCCGCCTTCGACCGGCGTGCCGTACAGCGTGATCGCGAGCCCGAGCACCATCAGCGCCGCATAGGAGATGCACAGAGGCCCGAACGGCTTGTTGCGGTGGGCGAAGTGCGCCGCGATGCCGGCCTGGATGGCGTAGTAAGCTGCGAAGGCGCGCGAGGCGTAGGCGATGATCTCGAACACGTCCGCGGTCCAGGTGAGCGCAATGCCGACGACGATGAGCAGGAGATAGCCGACCCGGCTTGAGACCTTGCCGTGCGTCAGCTCCTCGAACAGCCCGCCCGATCCGCTCGTGTCGGCCACCGCGGCGCTGAACTGCGCGCTTAGCGCCGCGACCACCAGCAGCACGGTGAGGATCGGGGCGACCATGCCCATCATGTCGACCACCGCGGTCTCCGAGAAATGCAGGTCCTCGCGCGCGAACACGAACGTGACGAGGCCGATATAGACGAGATAGATCGCGGTCGAGATAATCTGGGCGAGCCGCATCGAGGCGATGCGCGTCTTGGCGGAATAGGTGTCGCCGAGATAGCGCGAGGTCTCGAAGCCCTGCACGGTGACGATCAGGCCGAACAGCATCGCCACTGCGTTCCACCCCGTGACCTGCGGCGTGTTCAGGACGAGCGCACCTGCGGATGCCTTGGCGCCGAAATAGCTCGCAAGGCCGACGAGCAAGCCTCCGATGACCGCAAGCTTCAGCCCGACGGAGATTTGCTCGAGCCGTTCGAGCGCGGAGAAGCCCCGCGTCCAGCCGATGACGAGAATGAACGCGAACATGACGGTGGTCAGCAGCTTCGCCGAAAAGTCCTGATCCACATCAGCAAGGCTGACACCAAAGGCGCCGAACAGGTTCAGGTAATAGGCGACCGAGATGATGTAGGCGAAGGCCAGCACCCAGGAAGAGATCGACTCCAGCCGCTCGATCGGCGACCCGGCGATCCATCCGTCCTTGGCGTAGGCGGCGATGTTGAAGCGGATGGCCGAGCCGAACATGGCCGCCATTGCACACAGCGCGGCCATGGCGAGAAGCCCGTAGGCGCCGAAGCGGTCGTCGAGGATAGGGCCGAGCACCAGGAAGCCCGACCCGATGATCGAGGCCAGCGGCGTCAGCGTGGCGCGCCACAGCCGGTTGTTGGCGAGCTTCGGCCACGCCATCAGCCCCGCGCAGGCGGCCGTCGTCAGGAGTATGAGGGCGCTAAGCATCATGGGAACCAATCGTCCAACCAATAGCGAATGATGCGTGCGAGGTCATGTCGGCCGGTGCCTGCGCACGCAACTCGCGGTTAGCGCTCCGGCGTCTGCCAGTCCGAGGGCGGCACGTTGCGGCGCCGCAGCCGAATAGCCAGCCCCAAGGCGACCCCGACTGCAATGGCAATAGTGAGATTGGTCAAAACCGTCAGCACGAGCGTCAGCACCAGCAGGACTCGGTCCGCCAGCCGCTCCGCCATGTAGCCGCGCCATTTGTGCGGCTCGCTCATGTACCAGGCGGTGAGGATGAGGAGCGCGGCGAGCGCCGGCAGCGCGAGATGTCCAGCAAGGGGCGCCGCGACCAACATGATCACCAGCACCGCCAGCGCATGGATCAGTCCCGCGACCGGCGTCTTGGCGCCGGCCCGCACGTTTTTCGCGGTCCGGGCGATGGCGCCCGTCGCCGGTAGGCCGCCGAACAGCGCCGAGCCCACATTGGCTGCGCCCTGGGCAATGACCTCCGCATTCGGCCGGTGCCGGCTGCCGATCATGCGGTCCGCGACCATGGCCGACAGCAGCGATTCCACCGCCGCCAGGAAGGCGATGACGAGGGCGCTCGGCAGCAGCTCCACCACGCGCTCGAACGACAGTACGGGCAGCGCCGGCATCGGCAGGGTCTGCGGCAGGGGCCCGTAGCGGGACACGATGGTATCGGCGGGAAGCGCGAAAATCGCGATCACGGCCGAGACGATGGCCACCACGATGATCGTGCAGGGCAGGCGCGGCGCCACCCGGCGGAGCAGCACGATCGAGACCAGCGTGACGACGCCGATCACAAGCGCGGTGAGGCTGGCGGTATCGCGCGCGGCCCAAAGCGCCGCGACCTGGCCGCGGAAGTCGGCCGGCAGCGACTCCACCTGGATGCCGAAAAAGTCCTTCAGCTGGCTCGTGGCGATGATCACCGCGATACCGATGGTGAAGCCGTTGATGACCGCTTCGGGAATGTATTGGATCAGGCTCCCGGCCCGGAGCGCGCCGGCGATCAGCAGGATGATCCCCGCCATCAGCGTCGCCAGCACCAGACCGTCATAGCCGTGCTCGGCGATGACGCCGTAGACCACCACGATGAAGGCGCCGGTCGGCCCGCCGATCTGGACTTTGCTGCCGCCGAGCAGCGAGACCAGGAACCCGGCCACGATCACCGTGACGATGCCTTTCGCTGGGTCCGCGCCCGAGGCGATGGCGATGGCGATGCTGAGCGGGATCGCGACCAGGGCGACCGTCAGCCCCGCAACCGTGTCGCTGAGGAAGTCCGCGCGCGTATAGCTTTGAAGGGTGGTGATCAGCTTGGGCTTCATGGGCCCGTGTCGCGCACCGGCCCACCCGCCGTCAATGCGCGAATTGCCCCGGCCCTAGTGCGCAGCTTCCCAGTTGTCGGCGGCGCGGGCGTCGACCTTGAGCGGCACCTTGAGCTCGAGCGCGGGGGCCGGTGCGGCTTCCATGATCGCGCGCGCGACCTTCATGGTCTTCTCCGCTTCGCTCGAAGGCGCTTCGAAGATCAGCTCATCGTGAACCTGTAAGAGCATGCGGGCTTCCAGCCCTGCATCGCGCAAGGCCTCCGGCATGCGGATCATGGCGCGGCGGATGATGTCCGCCGCCGAACCTTGGATCGGCGCGTTGATGGCAGCGCGCTCATAGTTTCCGCGCAAGCTCGGATTCTTCGTGTTGATCTCCGGGTAGTGGACTTTGCGCCCGAAGAGGGTAGAGACGTAGCCGGAATGCTTCGCTTCGGCCTTCATCTGCTCCATGTAGTCCTTGATGCCGGGAAAGCGCTCGAAATAGGTCTTGATATAGGCGGCCGCCTCCCCGCGCGGGATGCCGAGCTGCGCGCCGAGCCCCACCGCCGAGATGCCGTAGATGATGCCGAAATTGATGGCCTTGGCGCGCCGCCGGACGCCCGGGTCCATGCCCTCGATGGGCACGCCGAACATCTCCGACGCCGTCATGGCGTGAATGTCGAGGCCGTCCGCGAAGGCTTGGCGCAAGGTCGGCGTGTCGGCCATGTGGGCCAGCACGCGCAGTTCGATCTGGCTGTAGTCCGCGCTGATCAGTGTCTTGCCGGGTTCGGCCACGAAGGCCTTGCGGATCTCGCGGCCTTCCTTGGTGCGCACGGGAATGTTCTGCAGGTTCGGCTCTTGGGAGGCGAGGCGCCCCGTCGTGGTGGACGCCAGAACGTAGCGCGTATGCACGCGTCCCGTGTCCGGGTTGATATAGGCGGGCAAAGCGTCCGTATACGTACTTTTCAGCTTCGCGAGCTGCCGCCATTCGAGAATCTTCTGCGGCAGGTCGTGGCCTGCGGCCGCGAGTTCGTCGAGCGCGGCGGCGTCCGTGCTCCAGGCGCCTGTCTTGGTCTTGCGCCCGCCCGGCAGGCTCATCTTGTCGAATAGGATCTCGCCGAGCTGTTTTGGCGAGCCGATATTGAAGTCTTCGCCAGCCAGTTCCCGGATCTCGTCTTCGAGCCGCGCGATGGTCTGCGCGAACGAGCCGGAGAGCCGTGCCAGCATGGCCCGGTCAACCTTGATGCCGGCGCGTTCCATCTCGGCCAGAACCGGCTCCAGCGGCCGCTCGAGTGTCTCGTAAACGGCCGTGACGCCTTCCGAAGGCATGCGGGGCTTCAGCACCATCCACATCCGCATGGCCGCGTCGGCTTCTTCGCCCGCCGCTTCCGTGGCCCGCGCCACGTCGACCTGGTCGAAGGGAATCGCAGACTTGCCGGTGCCCACCACCTCCTTCTCGGTGAAGCAGGTGTGTCCGAACAGGGCCGCCGTGCGCTTCGCCAGGGTGTGATCCGACCGCCCGGCATCCAGCGCGTAAGAGATCAGTGTGGGGTCGTCGACGCTGTCCAGAGCAATCCCGTAGCGGGCCAGCACCACCATGGCGGGCTTGGCGTCGGCGATGATCTTCAGCACGGCCTCGTCTTCGAGCAGCGGCTTCAGCAGTTTCAGCGCCTCGGCGGGGGCAATCTGCGCAATCTCCGGACCACCGCCGAGATCGAGCCCGTCACCGGCGCGATGGGCCATGGGAATGTAAGCCGCCTGGCCGGGCCCTAGCGACAGCGCGATACCGGCAATGTCGGATGCCATGGGATCGGCGCGGTCGCGTTTCACCGACAGCGCCACGAAGGCTTGCTCGCGCGCGCCCTCCACGAGTTCAGACAGCCGGGCGGTGTCCGTCACGGTCTCGTAGGCGCTGCGGTCGAAGGGGATGTCTTCGATCCGGTCCTGACGCTCGGCGGCCAGCTCGCGGGGCGATCCCCCCTGGACGGCGATATCGCGGGCGGGTCCGGTAGCCCCGCGCGGGCTCTGCCGCAAGGGATGGTCGTAGTCATCCTTCTTCTTGCGGGCAGTCTTCTTCGGTTTGTCGAGGCCGTCGGGAACGGGCGCGCCAAGTCCCTCGGCCACGCGTTTCGTCAGCGTGGTGAACTCCATCTCACGCATGAAACCGAGCAGCGCCTCGGGCTCGGGCGCACGCACGGCCGTTTCGGCCAGCGGCACGTCCAGCGGCGTCTGCGTATCCAGCGTCACGAGCGTGCGCGACAGCCGCGCCTGGTCCGCGAATTCGATCAGGTTCTCACGGCGCTTCTTTTGTTTGATCTCCTCGGCGCGCGACAGCAGCGTATCGAGGTCGCCGTACTCGCCGATCAGCAGGGCGGCCGTCTTGACGCCGATGCCCGGCACCCCCGGCACGTTGTCGGACGTATCGCCGATCAGCGCCTGCACCTCGATGACCTTCTCGGGCGGCACGCCGAATTTCTCGACCACGCCCTCCTCGTTGATCACCTTGTTCTTCATGGTGTCGTACATGCGCACGCCGGGACCCACCAATTGCATCAGGTCCTTGTCGGACGAAACGATGGTGACGTCGGCGCCGGCGTCCTTGGCCTGCAGCGCGTAGGTCGCGATCAGATCATCGGCCTCGTAGCCCAGCTTCTCGATGCAGGCGACGTTGAACGCGCGCGTTGCATCACGCACCAGCGGAAACTGCGGCACGAGATCCTCGGGCGTCTCCGACCGGTTGGCCTTGTAGCCCGCGTAGAGCTCGTTGCGGAACGTATGCTCGGACTTGTCGAAGATCGCCGCCAGATGCGTCGGCGGCGCCAGTTCGTCCGCGTCCCGCAACAGCTTCCACAGCATGGCGCAGAACCCGTGCACGGCGCCGATGGGCAGACCGTCAGAAGGGCGTGTTAGGGGCGGCAGCGCATGGTAGGCGCGGAAAATATAGCCCGAGGCGTCGATCAGGTAGACGTGGTCGCCGGGCCCTGCAGGTTTGTTGGCGCCGGTTGAGGCGGTGCTCTTCTTGGTCATGACCGGGCGACTATAAGGACTGCGGGCCCTGCGCGGGAGGGGGAAAGCCTAAACGGCCACAAGGAGCTTGCACGAGACGACGATAGGGGCCTCAGGCCTGCGGCTGGTGCTCGTCTTCCTTCTCGTCCATGACATTGCCTGGCGCAAAGGCCTTGTCCGGGCCGCCGAAGGTCTCGTCGATATAGCTCCGGAAGTACTTCTCGAGCGGCGGGAAGGCCCGCGCGAAACGCCGGAAATCCTTCTGCGCGGTGAAGAGCAGCAGACCGTCTTCGAGCGCCTCGACAAGGCCGGTGCGCAAATGCGACTTGAGCAGGACCCGTTCGCCAAAATGGTCGCCCGGCCCGAATTCCTTTTCGAAATGCTCGCCCGTGTCGGGATTGTCGATGGTCAGTTTGAAGCGGCCTTTGATCACCGTATAGAAGCCGTCGATCAGCATGCCGGGTTCGAAGACCTTGTCGCCCTCCCAGTAATGGATGTAGCGGGTAGCCGGCGCCGGCATGCGCAGCTGCACGATATTGGGCGGCATCACGGCGTTGATCATCCAGTTCAGCCCGACACGGAATTTCGACACGAGGCCGGGCAGGAACGACAGATAGAATCCGCGCCACAGCAGCCAGGCAAAAATGCCGTGCATCTTGACGCCGTAGACGTCCGCCACGGCCTTACTCATGCCGAGCGAGGCGAGGGAGCCCTTGGACGTGTAGGCAAAGGGCTTCAGCGGCTCGCTCTTGAGCTTCGCCACGATATTGGCGGCGAGCTGATAGCCCTCGCGCACCGCGAACTGCGCGGTCTGTGTCGCGTAATCGGCCGGGTCGTCCTGCGGATCGTCGTTCAGCGGGATCAGCGCCGCGTCGCCCAGCGCCCAGACATGGTCGTGACCGGGGACCTGCATGAACCTGTCGGTTTTGATGCGGCCCCACTTCATGTCGAGGCCGAGCGCGTCCACCAGCGGGTGCGGCCCGTTGCCGATCGTGGCCACGATGGTCGAGGAATTGATCACCCGGCCGTTGGTCAGTTCGACGCCCGTGGAGGTGGCCGACTTGGTGCCCACGCCGGTCAGTACCTCCACCCCGTTCGCCCGGAGATTTTTCGTGGCGTAGTCGGCAAGGTCCGCCGGGAAGGTGGGCAGGATGCGCGGTGCGAACTCGATGAGATACATGCGGATCTCTTCGGGCGTGATGTTGTGGTAGTAGCGCAGCGCGCGGCTGATCAGCTCGTTGGTCTCGGCAGCCGTCTCGACGCCTGAAAAGCCCGCGCCCACGACGACGAAAGTCAGCAGCTGATCCTTGACCAGCGTGTCGGTGGTGACGTCCGCAGTCTCCAGGCAGCCGATCACGTGGGTGCGCAGCATGTGCGCGTCCGTCAGGTCCTTCATCGTCAAGGCGTGGTCCGACATGCCCGGAATGCGGGCGAGGTCCACGCCGGTGCCGAGTGCGATGACGAGTTCGTCGTAGGGCAGTTCCACGGGCGTCATTCGGGCGCCCTGGATGACGATGACGATCTTGCGCTCGAAATCAATGCCCATGACGCGCGCCTGGCGCACCTGCACCCGGCTCAGGAGCTGCCGTAGCGGCACTACCGCGTCCGAGGAATTCAGGTTCGACGACGCCACCTCCGGCAGGAGGGGCTGAAACACGAAATAGTTGTTGTTGTTGATCAGCTCGACGTCGACTTCGCCGCGTCCGAGCTTCTCCAAGGATTTGGCCGCGAACACGCCGCCAAAACCGCCGCCGATAACGATGACCTTCTTTTTATCCGCCATCCTCTTATTCACCCTCGGCTGCCCAGCCGCCTCTTAGCCTTGAGGCCGCATAGGTGACGCCTATGCTCAAGCGCGTCAAGTAAGCCATGAACCCGGGATTTCGGGCCTCTTAGGAGGCCTTGGCCGGCGGGCTCACGGGTGTGGGGTCCAATTTGGCCCAATCCGGGCGTTTGAACAGGAAGCTGAAGGCCGTATTCCGGACCAATCGGTGAAAAATGAGGGGCACGACCACCCCCATGGCGGTTACGATCAACGAGACCAGCCCCGTGTCGAGCCCGGGCGCGAACCTCAGCAGGAGGATCCGAGTCGCGGCCATGGGCAGGAAGAAGGCGAGATAGATGACGATCGAGTTCTCGCCTGCGTAGCGCACGAAGTCGGCCACGCCCAACCGCCACAGCAGCACGCCGGAGGAGATCACGGCGAGCGCTCCCAGGAAGCCCAGCCCCAGATTGACGACCGGGAGCTCGGACACGCCGCCGAACACCATCAGGGCCTCGAAAACAGCCCAGCCGACTAGCAGGGCAGCGGCCTCGCGCGGATGCTGCTGCACCGTATCCGCGAAGCGGAAGAAGAAGGCCGCGAAGACGTAGCCGGAGTAGAAATAGACGAAGCGGGCGCAGAATTCGTCGATCACGATGCTGCCCGTGTCCACGCCGGCGATCTGCAGCGCCGCCGCCAGGGGCCAGACAATGAGCGGCGAGATGCCACGCGTGAGCTTCGAGACCACGAAGAAGATGGGCAGCAGATAGATGAACCAGAGCGTGCTGAAGGGCTGGATGTAGGCCAGGGCATAGGCTTCCAAGGCCCCGGCCAAACCGTCTTCGGCGAAGTGGTGCGCCTTGACGACGAACTGGATGGTCACCCAGAGGACGTAGAAATAGGCGAAGTGGACGACCTTCGTATCGAGGTATTTGCGCCAGGGGCGGTCGATCACGCGGGCGAGAAAAAGGCCGGAAATCAAGAAAAAATCGGGCATGCGGAAGGGCTTGGCGAAGGCGACGAGCGCGCCCATCCAGCTCGGTTCGCCTGTGGCCTCTTGGACGCCGAGGGTCGAATGCATCATCACCACCATGATGATGCAGATGCCCTTGGCGTAGTCGACCCAGGCAATTCTGTCCGAACTGGTCGTCACCCGCTCCTGCCTCCGTTCCCTGGCGTACTGGCCCCCGCTATGGCGAGCGGGCGCGGCCTGCCCAATTCTCGGGTTACAATACCCCTCAGGCGGGGTTAAGGGGCCGTTGCTTCGCGATCACGGTTTGGTTAGGTTCGCGCACAGATTCCGCGATAGCACCCGTAGCTCAGCTGGATAGAGCGCTGCCCTCCGAAGGCAGAGGTCACAAGTTCGAATCTTGTCGGGTGCGCCACAAACAGGGTCCTCCGCGGGCTAGAACGCCCGCAACGAGCGCTGGTCCTGAGCGCGCAATGGGGACACGTTCCAACTCCTCCGAAGGCCGCCACGGTCGTCGCGATCAGGAGGGCCATTGTGAGATCGTTTCTCTTGGCGATCGGCTTGGTGTTCTTGCCGGCCCCCTTGATGTGCGCCGCCCAGGATCAGGCGCCGGCGCAGACGGTCGACGCCGAGGCCGCCCTGCTGGCCGCGAGCTGTTCGGGATGCCATGCCAAAAACGCAAGCGACGAGGGGTTTCCATCGATCTACGGGCGCCCGGCGGCCGAGATCCGCGATTTGCTTCTCTCTTTTCGATCAGGACAGCGCGAAAGCACGGTGATGGGCCGGCTCGCCAAAGGCTACGACGACGGGGAGATCGCGCTTTTGTCGGACTACATCGCTGCACAAGGGACCGCGCAGTGATGCTGAACGACCGTCTCACTTCCTTGCATGGGCACCCGACCGCATGAGCTCTGACCCCAGCACGCCGACACGCCGCCGGTTCTTGGCGACGGCTGCCACCGCGGCGATTGCCGCCGGCCTGCCCGCGCGGTTGAAGGCGGCGGGCACATCCGCACGGGTGGTGGTCATCGGCGGTGGCTATGGCGGTGCAACCGTCGCCCGTTTCTTGCGCGCCGCCGATCCGCGCCTTGAGGTGACGCTGATCGAGCCGAAGCGCGCTTACTATTCCTGCCCCTTCAGCAATGCCGTGATCGCCGGCTTGAAGCCGTACTCGATATTGCGCTTCGGCTATGACGGCGTCGAGGCTGCGGGCGTGCGCGTCGTGTTCGACAAGGCGACCCGTGTCGACCCCGCCGCGAGGACCGTGCGGACGGACGGGGGGCTCGTCTTCTCCTACGATCGCCTGATCATGGCGCCGGGCATCGACTTCATCTGGAACGCGATCGCGGGCTACGACGAAGCGGCGGCGGAAATCATGCCCCATGCCTGGAAAGCGGGACCGCAGACCGTGCTCCTGCGCAAGCAGATCGAGGAAATGCCCGACGACGGCGTGGTGGCGATCGCGCCCCCCACCAATCCATTCCGGTGTCCCCCCGGTCCCTACGAGCGTGCAAGCCTGATCGCGCACTATTTGAAGGCGCGCAAGCCGCGCGCGAAGGTACTCATCCTGGATTCGAAGGAATCGTTCTCGAAAGACCTTCTGTTTCGGCGCGCCTGGAAGCAACTCTACGGCGACAGGGTCGAATGGCACGGGATCTTCGATTTCGGACCCGTCATCGCGGTCAAGCCGAAGGAGATGGTGCTGGTGACGGAGACGCGGGAGTTCCGCGTGGACGTGGCCAATGTCATCCCGCCCCAACAGGCGCCTAGGATTGCCCAGGACACCGGTCTTGCGGACGCAACAGGCTGGTGTCCGATCGATCCGGTGACGTTCGAGTCGCGCCTGCAGCCGGGAATCCACGTTCTCGGCGATGCTTCGATCGCCGGCGCCATGCCGAAATCCGCGTTCTCCGCGAACGCCCAAGGCAAGGTGTGTGCGATGCAGGTCGCCCGTCTCCTGAACGGCGAAGAGCCGATTCGCACGAAACTGGACAATGTCTGCTACAGCCTCGTGGCGCCCGACTATGGCATCTCCGTCGCCGGCGTTTATAGGCAGGGCGACGACACCATCGAGGCCATCGAGAACGCCGGCGGCGTCAGCCCCACTCATGCGTCAGAGAAATTCCGGCGGAGCGAGGCCGGCTACGCCCAGGACTGGTTCCAGACCATAACGGGACAGGTCTTCGGCTGACACGTGCGCCTTGGAGAATGATCTCCAGCTCGAACGGGCGGGAGAACGCCCGTTGACCGCCGCGCTTGACGGTGCGGACGGCAAAGGCGTACGCGGGGTGTCGTCGGAGTTGGGGGGATCAATCGCTATGTGGCAGGGCGTGCTTCAATCTGCGCTCGGACTTCTCGTCCTATTGGGCTTCGCTTGGGCTATCAGCGAGGACAGGCGCGCCGTGTCCGCGAGGGTGGTAGCGAGCGCGATGGCGCTCCAGGTCGTTCTCGCGCTTCTGCTGTTGCGCGTGCCGCCGGTCACGGTCGCGCTTTCCTGGCTCAACAAGGCCGTCGAGGCGGTGCGGCAAGCAACGCTCGCCGGCACGTCCTTCGTGTTCGGTTATCTCGGCGGCGGCCCCACGCCGTTCGAGGCGACGGAGCCGCAGAACGTCTTCATCCTCGCCACGCAAGGCCTGCCGCTCATCCTGATCGTGAGCGCGCTGAGCGCCGTGCTGTTCTACTGGCGCATCTTGCCGAAGATCGTCCAGGGCTTCGCGTGGCTGCTCGAACGCACCATCGGTCTCGGCGGCGCCGTGGGCGTCGCGTCCTCCGCCAATGTCTTTGTCGGCATGATCGAAGCCCCGTTGCTGATCCGCCCGTATCTGCGCGACATGAGCCGCGCCGGTCTGTTCCTGGTGATGACCGCCGGTATGGCGACGATCGCGGGCAACATGTTCGTGCTCTACGCGGCGGTCCTGTCGCCGGTGCTGGCCGATGCCGCCGGAACGCTCATGACCGCTTCGGTGATCAGCGCGCCGGCCGCCGTCGCCATCGCGGCGCTGATGGTGCCCGGCGACTACACCGGCGATGCGGTTGAGCAGCACGGTCCCGACGAGGACGCCACCAGCGCGGCCGAGGCCATCGTCAATGGGACGCTCAACGGCCTCCGGCTCGTCGTTGCCGTCGCAGCTTTGCTGATCGTGGCCATCGCTCTCGTGCATCTCGTGAATATGGCGCTGGGCCTCTTGCCCGAGATCGGCGGGTTCCGATTGAGCCTCCAGCGCATGCTCGGCTGGCTGCTGGCCCCGGTTGCGTGGCTCATCGGCATTCCTTGGAACGAGGCGGGGCTCGCCGGCGAACTGATGGGCACCAAGATCGTGCTCAACGAGCTGGTCGCTTATCTCTCCATGGCGGAGCTGCCCGAAGGCGCGCTGTCGCCGCGCAGCGACGTGATCCTGACCTATGCGCTGTGCGGCTTCGCCAATCTCGGCAGTCTCGGCATCATGCTGGGTGGCCTCGCCACCATGGTACCGGAGCGGCGGGCGGAGATCGTGGCTCTCGGCCCCAAGGCGCTGATCGCCGGTACGATCGCCTGCTTCATGACGGGCGCGATGGCGGGGCTATTCGCCTAGAAACCTGACTTTCGGTGTCTTGTCGGGGAAGGCGTTCACGAGCGGACCGAGGTCGCGTGCCGCACGAAACAGTCGACAGTGCCAACACAAGCATTTGCCTCTATGGCTGGGGGCGGAACTCGGGCGAAACCGCGGTCGCGTCGGTACGTGGCTCCAGCGCAAAGTGGGACTAGTCCGGGCAAAAGTGCCCGACGAAACTCGTCTTGGGAGCGGTAAGCTCGCCCATCTCAAACAGGCTCGTCGTGACCAGTCCCAGCATCGAGGAAATCTGCCTCGGTGTGAGGGAGCCATCTCTAATCGTTTGAATAACCCGGGCACGGTCAATCATGGCAGTCCACGCGGCTGAAGACGAGGCTATGACCTCCGTCACGTAGCTGGTGATCTCGGGGCACTTCGCAAGGGTGTACTGCCAGCCACCATGCTTCGGAATGCCAGGGGGATCCGTGACGGGTGGGGGGGACCTACGAAGATGGGGTGCCCATTTGTCGTTCGCGAAGGCTATGTCCGCGAGCTCCGGCGAAACCAGACTGATGATATCGTGATGAAAGCGCTGCGCTTGCCGTTCCTTGTAGGAAACCCGGAATGGCAATGCCAGCAGCGCTCTATTGTAGAGAGGTGAAAATGCCAGGCTTGAGTGACGCTTTGCGCCATAGTTGACCCCTGCCCAGTTTGGAAGGCGCTGAGTGCAGTAGAAGACATCTGCAAAATCACGGCTGTTGGATCGTCTGGGCGCATGGCGTGCCAAGACGGGGAGCAAGTCGGCGCTTAGCGTCTCTTTGGTGTGCTCCAAGAACGCGCCGAACGGGTCTAATGTCGGAATGGTCGTTTCTATGCTGTAGCCAGAAAGCTCGGGCGCTCGTCTCTTATAGAAGTGCTTGAGCACCTCGCCGTAGAGGCCCTTCACGTCCACGTCCCTAGACCTCGATGGTGGTGAAACGCGAATGGCATCCCAGCCACTGGTTAGTCCGTCGACAGAGAAAGCATGCGCCTCTAGTCGGTTGATCAAAGCATCGACCGAAGGAGGCTCGCTGACCGCCGAAGGGCGAGGGATCACCTCAAGGTTCAATCCGAACATGCGTGCGATCTGTTGCGCGACGACCGCATCGGCTCCCCCGCCACGATCGGCAGCGAAGTCGTGAACGAAGAACTCGGATTGGTGGTGCAGGCCAGCGTCGAGAAGGAAGGAGAGCACGAGCCTGGAGTCTTTTCCACCGGTCAGGCCAAGGCGGATCGCCCCATGCTCCTTGACGTGCGCCTGCAACAATGAGGCGACAGCTTCGCGATAGGCGAGCAGCTTCTTCTTGCCGCTGCTAAAGCCCTTTCTGTGGAATGGCGAACCTCCAGAGGGAACATCAACGATCTCACCATGACGAGACAGCAATTTGGAATTGACCGATGCACGCCGTACCCGCTCGAACATGGTCCGCTCGCCGACAGCGTAGCCGAGGCTCGATACCCACGTTCCCGTAAGGGGGTCAGGCGCTTCATCGCCAACGATCGCGGCGCAAATGGAGGAGCGGTCGGAGATCACGGATAGGCCGGTGGCCGTGGCGTAATAGAGTGGGATCGCTAGCAGCGGATCGTAATCAACCAGGACGTCTCCCGCCCGGTTCACACGCAGCCAGTAAAAGGCACCTTGGATGCGTGCCGGGTCGGGGTTGCGCCGTATCACAGCTTGGGTGGTGAGAAATTCGCCTTCGGTCCCATCTACCGCGCGCCCCTCGAAAAGGCTGAGGGTCGCAAAACTCCGATGGGGTCCTTCCGAGACGGCCGCAGACTCAAGTCCGCACAGTTCAAAGACGACAGAGCGACGTGACTGGTGAATGAAGGTCCGAACGGTCGACGGGTGATAAAGTGCCGCCCGCAGCGTGGCATCTCGGTATTTGATGATGTCCGTGTCGCTCAACGGCCTTGTTGTTGTTATGGCGGCAAAGCTCGGCAACACAACCTCCCCCAAAGGTTGCAGAATCGCGCGCCACCGTAACAGGCGTTATTTTGCGAATACGACTACAAATAGGTGCCATAAGTTCCTGCCTGAATTGCCACTTTTTGGTTGCCTGCTGCTCCACTTTGCCCGTCCGGAGAGACAGGAGAGGCCGCTAGCAGAGCTATTCGCCTAGAAACCGGGCTCTCGGCGTCTTGTCGGGGAAGGCGTTCACGAGCGGACCGAGGTCGCGTGCCGTGTCCCAATCGCCGCCGTTCAGTGTTTGCCCGAGCCGCACGACCACCAGGTCCTTGGAGGGGATCATGGCCACGGCCTGACCGTTGTGGCCGAGCATGTAGAACGAGTCGGCCGGCATGGGCGGCTCGCCGAGATTTTCGGACTTCTCCAGTTTCAGCCAGACCTGTGCCCCGTACTCGTCCTCAGGCGATTGCGCCGTCGGCCGCGTCGTATAGGCGACCCAGCCCTTGGGGAGGATCTGCTCGCCGCCCCACTTCCCGTCCTGCAGATACAGGAGTCCGAGCCGCGCCCAGTCGCGCGCCGAGGCGTAGAGAAACGCCCCGCCCATCAACGTACCGGACGGGTCGGGTGGGAGTTGCGCCGTGCGCATGCCGAGCGGTCCGAAAAGGCGTTCGCGGGGGTAGCTCAGATAGTCCCGCTCGTCGTCGAACGTCTCGCGCAGCACGCCCGACAGGATCGCCGCCGCGCCCGTCGAGTACGACCAGTGTGTGCCGGGTGCATACGCAAGCGGTTTGGACGCCGCGAACGCCGCCGTGTTGCCTTGCACGAACATCATCTGGGATACGTCGCTCAGCTTGTCGTCCGGGTCCTCGTGGAAGGCCAGTCCAGACGTCATGCGCAACAGCGTGTTGACCGTGATCTCGCTGCGCATGTCGTCCCGCCCGAGCCACTCGGGCATCAGGCGCGTATCGTCGAGAGCAAGCGCTCCATCTTTGACCCGCAGACCGATAAGCGCGTTCGTTCCCGTCTTGCTCATGGACCACCCGACGAGCGGCATATGCGCATCGAAACCGGGGGCATAGCGTTCGGCGACGATGCGGCCCTTGTGCACGACCACGAGCGCCCGCGTAGCGCGCGGCCGTTCCGGGTCGGGGTCCGCGAACACGGCATCGACGGCCTGGGATGCAGCCTGCCCATCCACGCCATCGGGCCATTCGAAGTCTCTTCCCCAAGCGCCGGCCGCGACACGCGACCCTTGCGGCCACTCCGCGTCCGGTGCCGCCGGCAGGTCTGCCGTGAACGGATCGGGGTTCTCCGCGCCATAGGCGGCCGCCGATCGATGCCGGATGAGCGTGCAGCCGAGCCCGTGCCTGTAGACCGCCGTCTGGCCGGCAATGCCGAACGCGGACGCACGTACGGTCTTGGCGGTTTCGTCCACGTGAGGGGTGAACAGCGCCAATGGGCCAAAGCCCGGACCCGACAAATCCTCGGCCATCACGTGGTCGAAGCTGCGGCCGGAGACAAACAGTCCTGCGCAGAGCTGCTGGGCCATGTAGCCGGAGCCGAGCAGGGCGATGCGGTACAGCGGCGGCCCGGCGAAGAACGCGACCGCCGAGATCACTAGGACCAGCGCGGCCAGCCAGATCCTGCCGGAGCGCATGACGGGTTTTGACACGGGACGCCCTTCCGCCCGCTACAGGTCTTGTGCCGCCTTTAGCACCTCGTCCACGTGGCCCGGCACTTTCACCTTGCGCCAGATCGCGCGAATGACGCCTTTGCCGTCGATGAGGAAGGTCGAGCGGTCGATGCCCATGTATTTGCGGCCGTACATGCTCTTCTCGACCCAGGTGCCGTAGTCCGCGCAAACCGCGCCATCCTCATCCGAGGCCAGCGGGAAGGTCAGCTCGTACTTCTCCTTGAACTTGTCGTGCTTCTTCACCGGGTCCTTGGAGATGCCGATGACTTTCGCCTTCGCTTTGGAGAAGTCCGGCAGCGCGTCGCGAAAGGCGCATGCCTCCGCCGTGCAGCCCGACGTGTCGTCCTTGGGGTAAAAATAGAGGATGACGGTTTCACCCTTGAGGTCCTTCAGGGAGATGGTGCCGCCGCCGTCCGTCGGCAGTTTGAAATTGGGCGCCTTGTCGCCGACCTCTAAGCTCATACCGTAATGCCTCCTATCTGAGTCGTTTCGTAACCCGCACATGCGGGATCGTCTGTTCAAAAAATGCCGCGCCCTCCTGCGCGTAGCCGTGCTTGAGGTAGAACCCCTCGGCGCCGACCCGTGCATGGGCGACCATAAGCCGGAAACCGGCGGACGTGCCCCAACGCTCCACGTGGGCAACCAGTCGCGAGCCGATACGCGCGGCCCGTTTTGGCTCGACAACGGCCATTTGTTTCAGATGCAGCGTGGTCTCGTCCAGGGGCCGCAGGGACACCGTGCCCACCACCGCGCCGCAATCCACGGCGCAGAAGTGCTGGCGCATGCTGTCGTCCGCCAGTTCCTCGGAACTCACTGTGAGGCCCAAGGGCCGGCGCAGGATATCTTCGCGCAAACGCAAGGCATCGCGGTACAGGCCGGAGCCGACAGGCGCCTCGAAGATCAGGACGGTCGTGCTGTGGTCCATGACGGTCACTCCTGTTCGGGCGACGCCTCTACCGGGGTTTCCTCCGCTGGAGGTTCCGCGAGACGCTCCACCATCTTCCAGAGCGCGCTGATCTGCGGCGCGTCCTTGCCAAGATAGTCGAGACCCGTATAGCCCCACCAGTCCCAGCACCCTTGCGGGTTCACGGCGCTGGAGGCGATCTGCGGGAACAGGATAATCAGCCGGTTGGTGTCGGCCAACTCTGCGTAGCCCGTGTCCTCGATGAAGGTGCCCCCGACTCGGGTGCGCGATTGCTGGCAGCCGTGCAAGGCCACGTGCACCCGGCAGCCGGGAGTCTCCCGGCACGAAGGCGGAATATAGACGACGCCTTCATCGGCCAGCCCTTCGCCGGCCTCGGTGAACTCGGCCTGTTCGAACACGACGAAGTCGCCTTCCGCTTTGCCGGCCGCGGGCGTCAGCGGACCGTAGATCCAGCCGAGGATGGCGCGGGCCTGGTCGTAGTCGCAGTCGCTGACGAAAGGCGTTTCCGAGAGGCCGCAAGCCGCGCCGCCTTCCTCGGTGATGAACGCGTGGCCGCCGTCGCCCTCCACATAGGAAATGTTGCCCTCCGGCACGCCGGCGAGTTCGTAGAATTTCTTGGCGGCTTCGACCACGGGACGGCTGACCGTGGAATCCTTGTCGCCGGAATAGAGATAGATGTTGTGCGTCGCGAGCGCCGAGAGCGGATCGATCTCGCCGTCGTCGGCCAGCTCGCGAGCGCGCGCGATCAGCTTCTCGGGGTCCGGCTCGCCGAGGGTGGTTTTCATGCAGCTTTGCGCCGCCTGTATCGCGTTCTGCGTCACCCCGGTGGCCCAATAGGGGAACAGCCGCGCGATTGCTGATTCGGCGCAGGCGAACGGACCGCCGGCGACAATTCCGGCGCCGACGATGTCTTCGGAATGGGCGATCTCCAGTTGCCCGGCCATGAACGCGCCGGACGACAGGCCGGATACGGAGGTCTGCGACAGTTCAGCGCCGAGCTTTGGCAGCGCCTCGGCGGCGGCTTGTCCGGGCGCGAGGAGCGCACAGCACATTACCGAACCGAGAGCGGCGGATTGGGTCGCGGCCCAGCTTCGCACCAGGAAGGTCATCGTCGCACAGGCTCCTCGGGAAGGGTGCGCCAGCCTCGGCGGAGGGCGCCGACTGTCACAATCGAAGTTAGAGCGCGTCTGTGAGTTCATACCACGCGTCACGGGGTCCCAATGTGACCTTTGCCACCAAAAAACCACTTGCAAGGGTGACTCGCGCGGTGCAAAGAACTGCCCCTTATTCGACTGGATCTATCTACTGGTTGGGGAGGACGCCATGTCCAGTGACGCCCTCTTCCAATTGGGGATGGACTTGGATCATGGTTCAAGCACCGCCCAAACGGAAGAAACGCAAACCTTGTGCCTCGAGGCCGAGATGGCTGAAGAGCGCAAGGACTTTTTCTGTGAGCGAGATGGTGTGCGCTACGCGGGCACGCATCTCATAATTGATCTTCTCGGGGCGGAACGGCTCGACGACCTGGAGCACATCGAAGCGACGCTGAGGCAGTGCGTGGAGGAGGCGAACGCCACTCTCCTGCACATCCATCTGCATCACTTCGAGCCGAATGGCGGTGTGTCCGGCGTTGCGGTTCTTGCCGAGTCGCATATCTCGATCCACAGCTGGCCCGAATACGGCTATGCGGCGCTCGACGTGTTCATGTGCGGCGCCGCCGATCCGAACGCGACGATCGAGGTCATGAAACGCGCGTTTTCTCCGGACAACGTGGTCGTGAAAACCGAACTTCGCGGTAGGGAACTTGAGCGATGGACCGTTGGGTCGAAGAGACACTCCATGGCGGCTTCCGCGTCCGCCTGAAGGCGGACAAGGTTCTGTTCGACAGCCAGACCGAACATCAGCAGCTGATAATCTTCGAGAACAAAGATTTCGGCCGCGTGATGATGTTGGATGGCGTCGTCCAGGTCTCCACGAAGGATGAGTTCGTCTATCACGAGATGATGGCGCACGTGCCGCTCTTCGCCCATGGCAAGGCGAAGAACGTGCTCGTGATCGGCGGCGGTGATGGCGGGGTCCTGCGCGAGGTGCTGCGGCATCCGGACGTGAAACGCGCCACGCTATGCGAGATCGACCGCAGCGTGATCGACCTGTGCCGCGAGCACTTTCCGGAAATCTCGAACGGCGCCTTCGACAATAAGCGTACACGTGTCGTCATTGCCGACGGCACCAAATTCGTGGCCGAGACGGACGAGCGCTTCGACGTGATCCTCGTCGACTCGACCGATCCGATCGGGCCGGGGGCTGTGCTCTTCACGAAAGAGTTCTATGCGGACTGCAAGCGCGCGCTGGCGCCGGGCGGCGTCCTCGTCACGCAGAACGGGCTGCCCTTCCTGCAGGCGTCCGAGCTCAAGCAGTCCGTCGGCTATTTCCGCGAGTTGTTCGAGGACGCGTTCGCTTACATGGCGACCACACCGAGCTATTTCGGCGATGCCATGTCCTATGGCTGGGCGAGCGACAACGACGACCTGCGGCAGTATACGGTTGGCGAGATCGAATGGCGTTACGCCGCGGCAGGCGCGTTCCCGACGAAGTACTGGAATCCGCGCGTCCATGTCGCCGCGTTCGCGCTGCCGAACTACGTTCTGGACTTGGTCGAAGCCTAGTTCGCTCGAAGCTTGGCGGCGCCGCTCAGAGTTTTCCGAAGGTCGGCAGCTCGCCCACCAAGGGGTGGCAATAGTCGTAGAACACGGCGCTGATGTTGTTGCCGTCGTCCGAGAAATCCTCCGGCATATGCCGCGCGTGGCGCGCCACCGCCGACAAGTCCGCCCGGCCGAACTCGCTTCGGTAGTCGCCGGGCACGTTCGAGGTCCGGATGATGGTGATGGAGGCGCCAGCGTCGCCGTCGGCTGCGAGCTTGGCTGCGTGCCGCCCGACGCCACGAGCCTCCATGGCATCGATGGATGACGTCACCGGCCAGCAGCGCTGCAAATATCCGAACGTATCGGCGCGGACGCGCGGCGCCTTACCGCCCGCCGGGGTCAGTGCCTTCTTCACCGCATCGGCGAGGCCGTCACCGAGGGCGCCCGAGCCCGAAAGCTGCACATTGCCGTGGGCGTCCACTTCGCCCGAGCGCATGAGCTGTGGCCCGATCTCGTTGCCGTCGGCGTCCCGGATACCTTCGCTCACGGCGATCTGACAGCGGCCCAAGGCCGAGTAGACCCGATCGACGTCGTGGAGGAAGTGATCCATCACGAATGGCACTTCCGGCACGTAGATCAGATGGGGCGCAGGCCGCTTGGCGGCGTCCTTGTCGGTTTCGCGGCATCCGCGTGCGAGCGACGCGGCAGCCGTGAGAAACCCCGCTTGCCGGCCCATGACGACATTGATCTTGATGCCGCCGAGGCTGGCATTGTCCAGCGCATCGCCCATGTGGGCGAGCGTCACGAAGCGCGCGGCGGAGGCAAAGCCCGGCGTGTGATCGTTCTCTTTGAGGTCGTTGTCGATGGTCTTCGGTACGTGGAAGCAGCGCATCTCGTAGCCCGCCTCTGCCGCTTTCTCGCTCACGATGCGGCAGGTGTCGGCGGAATCATTGCCGCCGATATAGAAGAAGTAGCGAATGTTGTTCTGGCGGCAGCCTTGGAGAATCTGCGCGCAGTATTCTTCGTCGGGCTTGTCGCGGGTGGAGCCGAGCGCCGCGGACGGCGTCTGGGCGACGGCCTCGAGTGTCTTGGCGGGCATCGTGGTGAGATCGACGAGGTCGCCGCCATCCTTGGCGATGCCGCGCACGCCATGGCGCATGCCGAGGATCTGCTTCACCGTCCCGGAGGCAACGAGGCCCTTCTGCAAGCCCTCGACGACGCCCACGAGCGACTGGTTGATGACGGCGGTCGGGCCGCCTGACTGGCCAATGGCCGCATTCCCGGTTGGAAGATCAGACACGCGCTACCCCTTCTTGGCTCCTCGTTGTGGCGGCACCATGCCCCGGAGCCTTGACCCGTTGCAAGACCTTGGGCGCCGCTGCGGGGGAAGCTGCGTCCGGGCTGCTCTAGGCCGCTCGCAGAAGGTGCAGGCTGAAAAGCGCCGCTTCGTCGGTCCAGACCTCTGCCGGCTCCCAGCCGCCGCGCCGGGCGAGATCCTGAAAGCCCTCGATCGAGTATTTGTGGGAGTTCTCGGTGTGGATGCGCTCGCCTTTCGTGAAGTCGAAGCGCTGCCCCAAAACGTGAACGGTCTGATCCGCGAGGCTCTCGAGATAGATCTCGATGCGCCCTTGGCGCGGATTGTAGACCGCCCGGTGAGCAAACCGGTCCGCATCAAAATCGCCGTCGAGCTCCCGATTGATTCGCGCCAGCAGGTTGAGGCTGAACGATGCGGTTACGCCGCGCGCGTCGTCATAGGCCGGAATCAGGATGTCGAGGTTCTTCTGAAGATCGACGCCGATCAGGAAGGTGCTTCCCGGTCCCAGCAGCCGCGTGGCGTTCTCGAGAAAGTCCGTGGCCTCCTCGTGGGTGAGGTTGCCGATCGTGGAGCCGGAGAAGAACCCGAGCGGCTCATCGGCCTCGATGCCATGGAGGTCGCGGGGCTTGGTGAAATCGCCGACGACGGGGCGGACGGTCAGATCCTCGAAGTCGGCCTCCAACCCTTCAGCGGCTTCCGCAAGGAAGCTCTCCGAAACGTCGATCGGCACGTATGTCTCGAGGCCGTCCAGTGCCTCGATCAGGAGGCGCGTTTTCCGGCTCGACCCGGAGCCGAACTCGACCAAGGTCTCGACCGGACCGACGCACTCGGCGATCTCGTCGCCATAGGCCCGAAGCAACGCGATCTCCGTGCGGGTCGGATAATATTCGTCGAGCTTCGTGATCTCCTCGAACAGGGCAGAGCCTGCCTCGTCGTAGAGAAAGCGCGAGGGAATGTGGCGGGGCTTTTGCGCAAGACCTTCCAGGACGGCTGTAGCGAACTCGGCGTCGCGAACGGCACGCGTCGGCTCGTCGGCTTCTGCGACGTTGCCGTCGCGCGCCTGTGACAGGGAGAACGCGCTCGACATTACGCGTCCGCCGCGAGCCGCAGGCCCGTGAACTGCCAGCGCTGGTGGGGATAGAAGAAGTTCCGGTAGGTCCGGCGGACATGGCCGTCGGGCGTCGCGCACGACCCGCCCTTGAGGACGAACTGATTGCACATGAATTTGCCGTTGTACTCGCCGACGGCGCCCGGGGCCGGTTTGTAGCCCGGATAGGGCAGGTAGGCGCTGGCCGTCCATTCCCACACATCGCCGAACATCTGATTCAGTCCCGCGTCGTCTGTTGCGGGTTGCGGGCTCAAGAAGCCGCTCCCGAGCGTTCGTCCGTTCTCGGCAAGACCGGCCGAGGCATGTTCCCATTCGAACTCGGACGGCAGCCGGTAACCGGCCCACCGGGCGAAGGCATCCGCCTCGAAATAGCTGACATGGGTCACCGGCGCGGCGGGGTTCGCGGGGCGAAAGCCTCGGAGCCCCATCTGACCGTACCCGTCTTGAGCCCGCTCGAAATAGAGCGGCGCGCGCCAGCCCTCAGCGTTGATGAGGTTCCATCCGTCCGCAAGCCACAGCGCCGACGTCTCGTAGCCGCCGTCCTCGATGAAGGCGATCCATTCGGCATTGGTGACGCAGCGATTGGCGAGCTTGAAGGGACGAATGAGTTGCTCGTGGCGCGGTCCCTCGTTGTCATAAGAGAAGCCGCTGCCGTCATGACCGACCTCGAACACGCCGCCGTCGAACGCGACGAATGTCAGCGGATCGGGCGTGCCGGCGGGTTCGCCCGGCGCGGCGTCGCGATAGGCCGGTTTCAGCGGCTGGGACGCGAACAGGCTCAAAATGTCCGTGAGCAGCAATTCCTGATGCTGTTGTTCGTGATTGATGCCGAGTTCGACGAGCGCGGCGGCCTCGTCCGGAATCTCGCCGGCAAACAAGCTGTCGAGTGCCTCGTCCACATAGGCGCGGTAGGCGCGGACCTCATCGCCCGAGGGGCGCGTCAGCAGGCCGCGAAAGGGGCGCGGATGGCGGGCGCCGACGCTCTCGTAATAGGAATTGAAGCAGTATTCGAAACGTTCGTCGAAGCGGGTATAGCCGGGAAGAAATTGCGACAGGACAAACGCCTCGAAGAACCAGGTCGTGTGGGCGAGGTGCCATTTCGTCGGACTGGCGTCGTCCATGGCTTGAACGACTTGATCTTCGTCGCTCAACGGCGCGGCGAGTTCGTGCGACAGGGCGCGCGTCGCCATCAGTCTCTGACCGAGGCGGTCGTATCGCGTTGGTGTGTCTTGGGGTGAGTCTGCGAGGATAGTCTGTGTGAGGCTCATGGTTCCTCCCGGTTACCGTTTGGACCCTAAGGGGCAACACTACGCCGAACAGCTTGTTCCATATCTCGAAACACGTCACCATGCACAATTCCGTGACGATGATCGGGCAATTTCAGAAGGAAATGTCAGTGCCCAACGTGGAACAGGATCCGTTGATCGTGGTCGACGGGCGCCAGTCGGAGGCCGCCGCCGCGCTACAGCGCGGCGTCTGCCGCACGTTGCGCGCCTATGGCCATTCGGTGATCACGGAATTGCCGCTCTCGAACGGCCGGCGTGCGGACGTTGTCGGGCTTTCCGCCTCGGGCGACATCACGATTGTCGAGATCAAGTCCTGTCTTACCGATTATCGCACTGACGGAAAGTGGCACGAATATCTCGACTATTGCGACAGGCTCTACTTCGCGGTGTCTGCGGATTTCCCGAGTGAGGTGATTCCGGAACACGCCGGGCTGATTCTCGCCGATCGCTACGGCGCGGAACTTGTCCGCGAGCCCAAAGAGGACCGGCTCAATGCCGCGCGGCGCAAAGCGATGATGTTGTGTTTCGCGCGCGCCGCCGCGCTCCGGCTCCAGCACCAGCTGGATCCGGGGTGTGGCTTGAGAAGCTAACGCGCCCTGTCGCTATTTGGGGGCGCGCTTCGCCAAGATTCGCTGAAGCGTACGGCGATGCATGTTGAGCCGGCGCGCCGTCTCCGAGACATTGCGATTGCAAAGCTCATAGACGCGCTGAATGTGCTCCCACCGGACACGGTCCGCCGACATCGGATTTTCCGGCGGCAACGCCTTGTCGTCGGGTGCCGCAACGAGCGCATTGTAAACGTCGTCGGCATCGGCGGGTTTGGCGAGATAATCGACGGCGCCGATCTTCACCGCCGAAACGGCCGTCGCGATATTGCCGTAGCCGGTGAGGATCACCGCCCGCGAATCGGGCCGGATTTCCTTCAAGGCCGCGACGACATCGATGCCGCTGCCGTCATCGAGACGCATGTCCACGACGGCAAAGGCCGGGGGCCGCTGCCGAAGCATTGCCAAGCCTTCATCCACCGAGCCTGCGGCCTCGACGGCAAAGCCCCGGGTTTCCATGGCGCGCGCCAAGCGCTGCAGGAACGCCCGATCGTCGTCGACAATCAGTAGCGTGTTGTCCTGGAGGGGGCCGCTGAGATCCTCTGACATCGGTAGTACCGGCTGCATATCCATAAGTCTGCTCCCTTTGCGGTCGTACAACCCAACCAAAGGGCGTGTCCTCCCGGACGCGAGTACAATTTGCCTTATATAGCTTGGCTGACAGGTAAGGTCTTTAACCAGTCATGACAAGTCTTGGCAGTTTCCGCCACGGCCTATTCTAACGGAAAAACGGAAAAACTGGGCCGTTCACGGCTGTGTTTTACCCTTATGGTGAAGAATACGGCAGCCGATGGGCAAAGGGGGCCACGGAAGCCTAAATCGCCAATTCCGCTTGATCGCAACATTGGGGCTCTTCGAACGCCTTCCTTGGCCAGATCACCGTTACGACGGCCCCTGTTTCGGGCTCGGGCCGATTGGCGAGTTCAAGGCGCGCACCAGACCGCTCGAGCAGCGTCTTGGCAATGAAGAAGCCCAATCCCATGCCGGCATGACCCGGCTCGTCGTGGTCGACAGTCGCGGCGGGCCGTGTGGTCACGAACGGCTCGCCGAGTTGCTCGAGGACATCGGGGGGAACCCGTCCCCGTCGTCGGTAACCACGATCCGGACTTCGTCGCGCGACCAGCTCGCGTCGACATTGACCTCGTCCTTGGCGAAGTCGAGGGCATTCTCGATCAGATTACCGAGGCCGTACAGGACACCGGGATTGCGATCGGTCACCGGCTCGCGCACCGCATCGCTGCTCGTGGACACGCTAGGTTGCGGACCTGCAGTCACGTGGATCGGGACGGCGAGCGGCCGATAGGGTTCGACCACCTCATCGATGAGGTGGCTGACAGGCAGCCGCGAGAGAATCGTATCGAGTTCCTCGGCGCGCGCGCTCAATTCCTTCAGGATGTCGCGGCAGCGCTCGGCCTGATGCCGGACGAGAAGCAAATCGTCGTAGATCGGGTCGCCTTCCTTGGCCGCGTGCAGGAGTTCCTTGGTGGCGACGGCGATCGTGGCGAGCGGGGTGCCGAGGCCATGAGCGGCGGCTGCGGCCATGCCGTCGAGAGCGGACAGTCTCTGCTCGCGTGCGAGCACCATCTCCGTCGCGGCCAGCGCCTCGGCCATGCGCCGGTTCTCTTGCGCCGTTCGCCACGTATAGAAGCCGATGAAGACGATCCCGAGCACGACCGCCGCCCAGACTCCCAGCACGTAGAGCTGCGGGATCGCGATCGTTTGGGAATGGCACCAAGCAATCGGGTGATGAAAGAGTTCGGAGCCCGCATTGTCGTGGTGACACCACGGCAGCGGGTAGTGGACGTATGCGAGGACGCTCGCCGCAGCGATCGCGAGAAGGCCCAGTGCAATGGTCGTGCGCAGCGGCAGGGCCGAGGCGGACACGGCGACCGGCGCGACCAGGAGAAACGCAAACGGGTTTTCCAGCCCGCCGGTGAGATAGAGCAGCGCGGCGAGCTGGATAATGTCGAAGCCAAGCATCAGAAACGCCGAGCGGGCGGTCAGGCGCTGGCTCTCCGGAAAACGGATGCGCAAAGCCACGTTGAGCCATGCCGACAGCGCGATCACGGCGAAGCACCAGCCGATCGGGACGGTCATGCCCAGTCCCCATTGGACCGCCAATATGGTCAGGCTCTGCCCGACCACGGCAAGCCAGCGGAGGCGCACGATCGTATGGAGGCGCAGCCGGGAATCGCCTGCGCGCAACCATTCCGGCTGCACGGGATCGATTGTCGCCTGCTGCGTTTCTGTGAGGCTCATGAGGAAACCCTAGCATGGGCCGGAAGCTATAATTCCGACAAAGATGTTCCGTATCGCAAGGCGCCCCAACACCGCAAGGCGACCGAAAAGCGCGGGGGCAGCAAGGATCGAGACGACGTGGCGCGAGACATCAACCAGGACGAAGGCGGAGCGGCTGCGGCCGACCTGGCTCCTGTTGTCGTGCGCGGTCTCACCAAACGATTCGGATCCGTGACCGCCGTCGATCATCTCGACTTCACCTTGGAAGCGGGATCGACCGTCGCGCTGCTCGGCGGCAACGGCGCCGGCAAGACCACGACCATCGCCATGCTGCTCGGATTGATCCGGCCAAGTGCGGGGACGGTGCACGTCTTCGGCGCCGACATCACGAGCAACCGCTATGCGGTCGCGCAGCGCATGAATTTCCAAAGTCCCTACGTAGACCTGCCGCAGCGGCTCACGGTGCGTCAGAATCTCATGGTCTATGCCGGTCTTTACGGGATCGCCAACGCGCGCGAACGTATTGCCAGCGTCGCCGCGCAATTGCAGATCGACGCGCTTCTGGAACGGCCGACGGGCAAACTCTCGGCGGGACAGAAGACACGCGTGGGACTTGCCAAGGCGCTGCTGAACGCGCCGGACCTTCTGCTCCTGGACGAGCCCACCGCATCGCTCGATCCGGACACGGCCGATTGGGTGCGTCAAACGATCAAGGGCTACGCATCGGCCCGGGGCGCCACGCTGCTCATCGCCTCGCACAACATGGCCGAGGTCGAACGGCTGGCGGATCGCGTCATTCTTCTGCACGCCGGCCGCATCGTCGAAGACGAAACGCCCGCGGCCCTCATCGCCGCCTACGGCCGCGAAACGCTCGAAGACGTGTTCCTGGACGTCGTGCGCGGACGCAGCGCGTCCGACGTGCCGGATCGTGTGCAAAGAGAAGCCTCATGAGTGCGCACCGGCTCGACGAGACTGTCAGTCCCATCCTTCTTGCGCCGACCGGCGTGCGATCGTCGGTGCGCCGCATCGGCGCGCTGCTGCGGCGCTACATCTATCTCTTGCGCAGTTCGAGCGTGCGGCTCGTTGAGCTGATCTATTGGCCGTTCCTGCAGATGCTGACCTGGGGCTTCCTGCAGAAGTTCCTGGCGAGCACGAACAATCCGTATGCGAAGGGCGCCGGCGTCCTGATCGGGGCGGTGCTGCTCTGGGACATTCTGTTCCGGTCCAATCTCGGCTTCTTCACGACGTTCATCGAAGAGATGTGGTCGCGCAATCTGGGCAATTTGCTGATCAGCCCCTTGCGCCCGCATGAGCTCGTCATGGCGCTTTGCATCTGGAGCGTCATGCGGCTTTCGGTCGGTATGATCCCCGTGGCGCTGGCCGCGTTCCTCATCTTCGAGTTCAACCTGCTCAACCTCGGTCTGTGGCTCGTGGTGTTCTTCGCCATGCTTGTCCTGACGAGCTGGTCCTTGGGACTGATCGCGGCGGGCGTCATGTTGCGCTACGGCCTCGGCGCGGAGGAACTGGCCTGGTCGCTTGCCTTCTTGCTGTTGCCGCTGACTTGTGTGTACTACCCGCTATCCGCACTCCCGGGCTGGCTCCAATACGTCGCGCTTGCGCTTCCGCCGACCCATGTCTTCGAAGGCATGCGCGCGATTCTGTTGGAACACCGTTTCGATCCCGGCGATCTGTGGTGGGCGTTCGGATTGAACGTGTTCTATCTCGCCGTGGGGTACGGCGTGTTCCGTTGGTTGTTGAGCCGCGCCCGTGACAACGGCTCATTGCTGCAGCTTGGTGAGTGAGACAATGAAACGTCGTTTGCTTCTCGTGATTGTCGGCAGTTTTCTGCTTGGGTCCCTGATCGGCGTCGGCGCGCTCATGCTCAATCAGGCATCCCCGAACAAGAACCGCGTGATCACGAGCGGGCAGGCACTGATCGGCGGCCCGTTCGAACTCGTCGGCAAGGACGGTAAGACCGTCACGGACGAGGATTTTCGCGGGCGCTACATGCTTGTGTTTTTCGGCTTCACACACTGCCCGGATATTTGTCCCGCGGAGTTGCAGGTCATGTCTGCCGCGCTGGACGAACTTGGCGACAAGGCGGACAAGGTCGTCCCGATTTTCATCACCGTCGATCCGGAGCGCGACACGCCGGAACTGGTGACCGCGTATGTTGAGAATTTCGGACCGAACTTTGTCGGTCTAACAGGTTCGCCGCAGGCGATCGCAGAAGCGGCGAAAGCGTACCGCGTGACCTATCAGAAGTTCCAGGAAGAAGGTGCGGGCGACAACAACTACAGCGTCGACCATTCGGCGCTCCTCTATCTCATGGGGCCGGACGGCAAGTTTGTGACGCATTTCCCGTACGGAACGTCCCCGGAAAAAATGGCTGAAACATTGCGCCGCTATTTGTGATCGCGCGACAGTCGGCCCTGCGGCCATCTGTCATTGTACAGCAGCACAATATCACCATCCCATTTTGCGATGCAGCATTAAGATGAAATGAGTCGGAGACTCAAATGCTGTACCACCTCTATGAGCTAAACCAGGCCGCGCTGCATCCGGCCCGGGCGGCGGCGGAAGCCTACCGGATGATGTGGCGAAATCCGCTGAACCCGGCCTCCCACACGGTCGTTGGGCGAGGTGCTGCGGCTGCGCTCGAGCTCTTCGAACGTTCGACACGCCGGTACCGCAAGCCCGAGTGGGAGATCGATACGGTCACGGCGCACGGCATGACGGTGCCGGTGAAGCCGGTCACGATCCTCTCCAAGCCTTTCTGCAATCTGGTGCATTTTCAGCGCGAACTGCCGAATGCCGTCCAGAAGAAGGACCCGAAAGTGCTGCTGGTGGCGCCCATGGCGGGCCACTTCGCGACGCTTCTGCGCGGAACCGTGCGGGACCTCCTGCCGGACCACGATGTGTATGTGACCGAGTGGATCGATGCCCGCTTCGTGCCGCGCGCGACGGGGCCTTTCGATCTCGACACGTACATCGACTACATCATCGAGTTTCTTCAAGGCTTTGGCGGCAACGTCCATGTCATGGCCGTCTGTCAGCCGACTGTGCCGGTGTTCGCGGCCGTCTCGCTGATGGAGGCCCGGCGCGACCCCAACGTGCCCCGGTCCATGGTGCTCATGGCCGGTCCCATCGATGCCCGCAAGAGCCCGACCGCAGTCAACAAATACGCGACGGGCAAGCCCCTGAGCTGGTTCCGGCAGAACGTGATCACCCAGGTGCCGTGGCCCTATCCCGGCCATATGCGGCTGGTCTATCCCGGCTTTTTGCAGCTCTCGGGTTTCATGGGCATGAACCTGGAGCGGCATGTGACCGCGCACCGCGATCTGTTTCACAATCTGATCCAGGGCGACGGCGACTCCGCCGACAAGCACCGGGAGTTCTACGACGAGTTTCTCGCCGTGATGGATTTGTCCGCCGAGTATTATCTCCAGACCATCGAGAGCGTGTTCATGGAACACAAGCTGCCCAAGGGCGAGATGCGCCATCACGGGGAACTCGTGGATCCCTCGAAGATCAAGCACGTGCCGTTGATGACCGTCGAAGGGTACAAGGACGACATTACCGGGATCGGCCAGACGGAAGCAGCGCTTGAATTGTGCACGAACCTGCCCGACTCGATGAAGGCGCATCATCTCCAAGAAGGCGTCGGACACTACGGCGTCTTCAACGGATCGCGCTTCCGCAATGAGATCCTGCCGAAGGTCCGCAAGTTCATGCGGTCCCATCAGGGGCAGGGCAACTTGCTCAAGCGGGTTCTGCAGCGCGTGGCGTGAGGCAAGCGCGCATGTTTCCGCCACGCTCCGTGCTAGGCTGACATCTTCGGATTCGGAAGGCCGATTCGGCCTGCAGCCAGGGGATCCTGCAGCCATGGGATCGTGCATGCCTTGGGACGCCGCATGCTGAAGCGACTCAAACTCGGACGGGCCGGGACGACGGAGATCGCGATCAACGGACTGGACGTGCCGTTGGTCCTGCGCCGCAACGCGCGCGCGCGGCGATTCAGCCTGCAGGTCAGCGAAGCGCGCCGGAGTGCCGTGCTGACCGTGCCGGCCTATTCGAGCCTTGCCGATGCGCAGCAGTTCCTGTCGCGCCACATGGACTGGCTCAGGGAACGGCTCGACGGGCTATGCGATCCCGTGCCGTTCGCGGACGGTGCTGTCATCCCTTTGCGCGGCCTCGCTCACCGGCTGAATTTCGTCGGCCCCGTCCGGCGCCGCGGCGTGGTTTGGATCGAAGATTCCGACGAGGCGCGGATCGCGCCCGTATGGCCGGACGGCCTCACCGATGCGGATGATGTCCTTCCGCTCCTCAACGTGGCGGGGGAAGGGGAGCACGCCCCGCGGCGCCTGCTCGATTGGCTGAAGCGTCAGGCGCATGACGATCTCAAACTCCGTGTCGATATCCACGCGAAGCGGCTTGGCCTGTCTCCGAAGCGGATCAGCGTGCGGGATCAAAACACCCGTTGGGGATCGTGTTCCTCGACGGGGACGCTGTCGTTCTCCTGGCGCCTTATCCTCGCGCCACCCTTCGTGTTGGACTATCTCGCCGCGCATGAGGTTGCCCATCTCGAAGAGATGAACCACGGGCCGCAGTTCTGGGCTCTGGTCGCGCGCACGATGCCGCGCCAGGGCGAAGCCCGTGATTGGCTTCACGAGCACGGATCGCATCTGCACGCGTTCGGCGCAGACGGTGCGCCGCCGCTTGACCAAGAAGACTGACTCGAACGAAGCGTAGTTGCGGCCGCTCAACCGCCGCCGAAGAATCCCATGACACGTTGAAACAGGGGACGTGCCCTCTGGGCGGCGCCGTTGGGCCCGTTACCGAGGAAGGGAAAGCGCGAGGCGACAGCGCCGCTGCCCTGCCACGGCATGCCGGGGCCACGCTGGCTCGGAAGCGCCGTGGGGCGCTTGTCCTTGTGAGCGGCAAGCATGATGTCGTGCCACAGTTCGGCGGGGAGCGAGCCGCCGGTAACCTTCTGCATCGGAGAATTGTCGTCGTTGCCGATCCAGATTCCGGCGACGTAGTGCGCCGTGTACCCGACGAACCAGGCATCGCGCGAGTTCTGCGTCGTGCCGGTCTTGCCACCCGCCGGGTGGCGCGGAATGGCCGCGCGCCTGCCCGTGCCGTCACGGACCACCGCGCTCATCATCTCGTTCATGGCCGCGACATGGGCCGGCGCCACGACGCGCCCGACGGCCGAGCGCTGGCGCGTATAGAGCGTTTCGCCGTCCTCGGTGCGGATGTGCGTGACGACATGGGGAAGCACGCGCGCCCCCCCGTTCGCGAACGGCGCGTAGGCGCCCGTCAATTCGACCAGTGTCACTTCGGATGTGCCAAGCGCGAGCGAGGGCTGCGCGTTGAGCTTCGAACTGACGCCGAGACGTTGAGCGGTCTGCGCGACGCGGGCCGGCCCGACATCGGCGGTCAGTTTCACGGCCACGGTGTTGATGGAATGGGCCAGCGCGTAGCGCAGCGAGACCCGGCCCTTATATTTGTTGGTGTAGTTCGAGGGCGTCCAGCCGCGAATGTTGACCGGCCCGTCGATCGCAACGGAGCCCGGCCCGTAACCAGCTTCCAGCGCCGCGAGATAGACAAACGGCTTGAAGGCGGAACCCGGCTGCCGGCGCGCGTTGAGCGCGCGGTCGTAGGGGCTGTTCTTGTAGGAGCGCCCACCGACCAGCGCCCGCACGGCCCCGGTGTTCGGATCGAGCACGACCACCGCGCCTTCACCTGCGCGGAGCTTGCGGCCCTTCCCGTCGAGCAGCTTGCGCAGGCCTTCTTGCGATAGCCGCTGCAGTCTTGCATCGATCGTCGTTTGTACGACCAGGGCGTCGTCGTGATGGCCTACGTATTCCGGCAGCAATTCCGCGACCCAATCGACGGCATAGGGAAAGCCCGTGGCGTCGCCTTTGGCTTGCAGGCGCAGCGGCTGTTGTCCCGCCTTCTGCGCTTCCGCCGCCGTGATGAAGCCGGCCTCGACCATGTTGTCGAGCACGACCTGGGCGCGGGCGCTCGCCGCCTTGATGCTGCGGGTTGGTGCATAACGCGACGGGGCTTTGAGTAACCCGGCGATCACCGCGGACTGCGCGAGCGTCACATCGCGGGCCGAGCGGCCGAAATAGTGCCGCGCGGCCGCTTCGACGCCATAGGTCCCGCCGCCGAGATAAACGCGGTTGAGATAGAGCTCGAGGATTTCGTCCTTGGTGAAGCGCTGCTCGAGCCAGGCCGTGTAGACCAGCTCCTCGAGCTTCCGCATCACGGTGCGCTCGGGCTTCAAGAACAGGTTCTTTGCAAGCTGCTGCGTGATGGTCGAGCCGCCTTGCACCACGCTGCCGGCCCGGAAGTTCCGATAGCTCGCCCGGATCAGGCCGCCGACATCGACGCCCCAATGATCGTAGAAGCGGCGGTCTTCGGTCGCGAGAACCGCCTTGATGAGATGGTCGGGCAGCACATCGACGCGGATATGGCCGCGGCGCAGGCCCCGTTCGGCGAGCACCGAGCCGTCGGCGGCGAGCACGGTCACGTTCGGCGGCCGGTCGTCCAGCGTCGCGAGCAGCGGGTCGGGCACGCGCGAAATGAAGAACAGGACAGCGCCCGCGAGAATGAGCGTGCCGAACAGCGAGGCGACGAGGCCGAGCTTGGCGGTGCCCATCAGAAAGGGATGGCGTTGGGAGAAGCGCTTGTAGCGGCTCCAAAGACCGCCGCGCTTGCCGCGCGTCCGGCGGGTGGACGGCTTACGGCGCGCGGTCGAACTCGTACGCGACGTCTTTGTCCCGGGTGACTTCGGCGTGGACGAACGGGATCGCGCGCGTCCTTGGCCTGTGCCTTGAGGTTTGGGCCTGCGCTTCGCGCCGCTCATACGCAACTACACTCCGTGCAAACGATGGAGATGGGCCTTGCCGCCGCCGCGGCAGAACCTTGGCCACGTCAAGACCTTGGGGGTCTTCCACTGCAAGCACCCTAGGACAGCCATGTTGCCATCCCGTTAAGGAATGTGGCCTGACAGCGCGGTTAGACGTCCAAATTGGCCACTTGCAGCGCGTTTTCCTGGATGAACTCGCGCCGGGGCTCCACCACGTCGCCCATCAGCCGGGAGAAGATGTCGTCGGCGTCTTCGCCTTCCTTGATCTTCACCTGCAAAATGGTCCGCGTTTCCACGTCGAGGGTGGTCTCCCAGAGCTGCTCCGGGTTCATTTCGCCGAGGCCCTTGTAGCGCTGCAGCGAGAGACCCTTCTGCCCGGTCTCCATCACGGCGCCGAGCAGATCGGATGGCCCGTGCACGGCGAGGCTCGTATCTTTGCGCTTCAGCGTGGCGGGTTTCGCATAGACTTCCTGGAGGTGCCCGGCGTAATGGTCGAGCTTGAGCGCGTCCGCCGACGCGATGAACGGCCCGTCGATCAGATGGGATTCCATCACGCCGCGGAGCTCGCGCCAAAAGCGCAAGCCGCCCTCAGGCAGGGCTTCGCCTTCCCAGCCCTGCTCGGTCTCGTCCGATAGTGCATCCAGCCGGCGCGCGATGTAATCGGCGGCCTCTTGAGCCTGGCTGACTTCCTTCAACATCTTCGGATTGAGAACGCCGGCGATCGCCGCCTGCTCGACGATGAAGCGGGGATAGCGGCTATGCAAGCCGCCGAGGATCGATGTGATCTTGCGGGCCTTCTCGACGATGTCGCGCAGGTCCGCGCCACCGCGCGCCGCGTCGTCACCCGTCATGAGCACGGCGTCATGAAGGCCCTCATCGATCAGATAGTCCTGAAGGCTGGCCTCGTCCTTGAGATAGCGCTCCTGTTGTCCGCGCTTCACCTTGTAAAGCGGGGGCTGCGCGATGAAGAGGTGGCCCGCCTCGATAATCTCCGGCATTTGCCGGTAGAAGAACGTCAGCAGCAGTGTGCGGATATGCGAGCCGTCCACATCGGCGTCCGTCATGATGATGATCTTGTGATAGCGCAGCTTCGACAAGTCGAACTCATCGCCAATGCTGGTTCCAAGCGCGGTGATCAGCGTGCCGATCTCGGCGCTCGACAGCATCTTGTCGATGCGTGCCCGCTCAACGTTCAGGATCTTGCCGCGCAGGGGCAGCACTGCTTGGAAGCCCCGCTCGCGCGCCTGCTTGGCGCTGCCGCCGGCCGAGTCGCCCTCGACGAGGAAGATTTCCGACTTGGCCGGATCGCGCTCCTGGCAGTCGGCGAGCTTGCCCGGCAGGGACGCCACATCGAGTGCGCCCTTGCGCCGCGTCAATTCACGTGCCTTGCGCGCCGCTTCGCGGGCCGCCGCGGCCTCCACGATCTTCTGCACGATATTGCGCGCTTCGTTCGGGTTCTCCTCGAACCATTGCGACATGCGTTCGGACATGACGCTTTCCACCACGGGGCGCACTTCCGAGGAGACGAGCTTGTCTTTCGTCTGGCTTGAGAATTTCGGATCCGGCACCTTCACCGACAGCACACAGGTGAGGCCTTCGCGCGCATCGTCGCCCGTCAGCGACACCCGCTCTTTCTTGGCGATGCCGGATTCGGCGGCGTAGGTGTTCACCGTGCGGGTGAGCGCCGCGCGGAAACCGGCCAAATGCGTGCCGCCGTCACGCTGCGGGATGTTGTTCGTGAAACACATCACGTTCTCGTGGTAGCTGTCGTTCCACCACAGCGCCGCTTCCACGGTGATGCCGTCTTGCGTTTTCTCCACCACGACGGGCTCGGAGATCAGCGGGTGTTTCGTCCGGTCCAGGAACTGCACGAACGCCCGCAGGCCGCCTTCGTAGTGCATCTCTTCCGACTTCGGCTCGACTCCGCGCAGGTCGGTGAGGTTGATGCGCACGCCTGAATTCAGGAACGCCAGTTCACGCAGCCGGTGTTCGAGCGTCGCATAGTCGAAATCGACCATGGTGAACGTCTCGGTCGACGGCACGAAGGTAATCTGCGTGCCTGTCTTGCCGCCGGAGTCGCCCACGACCTCAAGCGGCCCTTCGGGCACGCCGTTCGCGAAACGCATCGCATGTTCCTTACCGGCCCGCCAAACAGTGAGTTCGAGCCGGCTGGAGAGCGCGTTGACCACGGAGACACCGACGCCGTGCAGACCGCCCGAAACCTTGTAGGAGTTCTGATCGAACTTACCGCCCGCATGGAGCTGGGTCATGATGACCTCGGCGGCCGAAACGCCTTCGCCCTGATGGATCTCGATCGGAATGCCGCGGCCATTGTCGTTGACCGTGACGGACCCGTCCGCGTTCAGCACTACGTTGATCAGGTCGCAATAGCCGGCGAGCGACTCGTCGATCGCATTGTCCACCACCTCATAGACCATGTGATGGAGGCCCGAGCCGTCGTCGGTGTCGCCGATATACATGCCGGGACGTTTGCGCACGGCATCGAGGCCCTTCAGAACTTTGATGGACTCGGCGCCGTAATCGGCCGCGGCTTCAGCCTTGCGTTTGGCAGCAGGTGTCATGGTCTACGAATGTACTTTTGGAAACGGTTTCGAGGGTCGTTCGAGGGCCAGGCAAGGGTCCCAAGCGGGGGTGCCGGCGAACGTGTGAATCATGGAGATATTATACCCCGATTCACGTCCAGAATCTGAGCACTTTGTGCCAAAGGTGAAAAAAGTTCCTTGTCCGTTCCGGTCATCCAGGCCTGGACTTTTAGCCTTAGAATCTCGGCAAAAAGGGCCTCGCGGCGGACGCCGTCCAGGTGGGCCGCGACCTCGTCTAGGAGCACGAGCGGGGCGATCCCTTCCATGGTCTTGATGAGCTCGGCTTTGGCCAGGACGAGCCCCAGCAACAGGGCCTTTTGCTCGCCCGAGGAGCAGATGGCGGCAGGGGCGTTTTTGGGCCCATGCACCACCAGGAGATCGCTCCGATGCGGGCCTTCGAGGGTGCGGGACGCGGCCCGGTCCCGCTCCCGGCCTTCCTCCAACAGGATCCGAAAGGCATCTTCGGCCTCGGTTGCCGACCGTTCCGCGAGGTCGGCCTCCACCGTGCCGTGCAGCGCCAGCACCGCATGGGGGAAAGGCGTTTGGTCTTGGGCTTCGCGCCGCTCGTCGATGAGGGCGGAGAGCCGTTCCACCGCGTCGAGCCGCGCCGCGGCGATGGCGACGCCGGCTTCGGCCATCTGCTCTTCCAGCCCCTCGAATAGGCTCCTCCCGTACTCGCGCATCTGGAACAGCCGATTGCGCTGGCGCATGGCCCGCTCATAGCGGCTGAGCGATGTTCGAAGGCCGGGCGCGATCGCGACAACGAGACGGTCGAGGAAGCGCCGCCGGTCCGACCCGCCGCCGGTGAAGAGCCCATCCATGGCCGGGATGAGGAAAACCTGTTTCACGTAGTCGCCGAGTGCGCCGGCGCTCGCGTCCTTGCCCGCGATGCGGACGGTGCGCCCCGTGCCGTCCTCGCCCGGACGCGGCGTGTAGCCCGTTCCGATATCGAGTTCGCCGTGGCACGTCCGAATGGTGGCGGCGATCGCAAAGCCGCCCTGGCCGTCCTTGCGCGCGAGCTCGGCATAGGGACGTCCGCGCAAGCCGTGGCCGGGCCCGAGCAGTGACACCGCTTCGAGGAGATTGGTCTTGCCCGATCCGTTCTCGCCGACAAGGACCACCGGGCGCGCGTCGAGGTCCAGCCGGGCGGACGCGTAGTTGCGAAAGTCCGAAAGCTTCAGGGTGCGGACGGAAAGGGTCGTTGTGCCGGTCTCGGCCGGGTCGGTCTGGTCGATCTTTATCGTGTGTTCGTTTGGGCTCGCGGTCATACCCGCATCGGCATCAGCACGTAGAGGGTCGATGTATCTTTCACGTCGCGGACCATCGTCGGCGAGCCGGGATCGGCGAAAAGGAACTCGGCCGTCTCGCTTTCCAGCTGCTGCGCGATGTCGAGCAGGTAGCGGGCGTTGAAGCCGATCTCCAGCGGATCGGCGTCATAGCTGACCGGCAACTCCTCCGTGGCGCTGCCGGACTCCGGATTATTGACCGTGAGGGTGAGCGTGTCGCCGGCGAGGGCAAGTTTCACCGCCCGGCCCTTGTCGTTCGAGAGGGTCGAGACCCGGTCCACAGCCTGCTCGAAGGTCACGTTGTCCAGTTCGAGGCGCTTGTCGTTGCCTTGCGGGATCACGCGCTCATAGTCCGGGAACGTGCCGTCGATCAGCTTCGAGGTCAGAACGATCTGACCGGCGGACACGCGGATCTTGGAGGGCGACAGCTCGATGCGGATATCCTCGTCGCCCGCTTCCGTCAGACGCAGCAGGTCCGCCACCGTTTTGCGCGGCACGATCACGCCCGGCATGCCCTTGGCGCCGGCCGGCAGAGCGATCTCCACCTGCGCCAGCCGGTGGCCGTCCGTGGCGACCGCCCGCAACGTCTCTTTGCCGTCGGTCTCGGCGGCATGCAGATAGATGCCGTTCAGATAGTACCGGGTCTCTTCGGTCGAGATCGCAAAGCGGGTCTTTTCGATGAGGCGCTTGAGATCGGCCGCCGGCACCGTGAAGGCATGGTCGAGATCCTCGACCGACAGGGTCGGGAAATCGTCGGCAGGCAGCGTCTGCAGCGAGAATTGCGCGGGGCCGGACGTGATGGTGAGGCGTTCCTGCTCCGCGTCGCGATCGATCGCGATGTCTCCGTCCGGGAGTTTGCGCACGATGTCGTTGAACATATGCGCGGGCACCGTGACGGCGCCGTCGGCGGCGATGGTGCAGTCCACCGTCTCGACCACTTCCATGTCGAGATCGGTGGCGGTCAGCTTCAAGGCATTGTCGCCGGC
The DNA here is from genome assembly GCF_003071365.1 of Methyloceanibacter sp. wino2. Classification (NCBI taxonomy): domain Bacteria; kingdom Pseudomonadati; phylum Pseudomonadota; class Alphaproteobacteria; order Hyphomicrobiales; family Hyphomicrobiaceae; genus Methyloceanibacter; species Methyloceanibacter sp. wino2. Next base: position 1,355,225 of record NZ_CP028960.1, on the reverse strand, counting down.
CGTGAGCAACACATTGGACAGGATCGGTATCGTGTTCCGGCGCTCGACCACGCTCGCCATATGGGCGAGGGCTCGGGCGAGTTTCGGCTTCTCGATAGTAAGGCGCATGGTTGGAGAGTATCCCGAAATCTAGCGTCTTTTCCGCTGAACGGTCCCCCGTCCAAGACCCGCATTCCGGCTGAGCCAGGGCTCCCCTTGGAGCCACCGCGCTCCCGATGGAGCCTTGGGGAGGCGGGCGAAAAACCCGCGTCAAAAAACCCCAGTGAACTTGCAGTGATGCGGCGGAATTTGCAAGTGCGCCACGCGTTCAAGGGCCACGTGGATAGGGGCCTTGGCGCGGCGCGATGGCGGCTACAATAGGCGGCGGGGCCCGGAGCAGCGAACTCCGGGCCCCGCGAGCCTCAAGCCCTAGTCGCGCAGGAGCCGTTTCAGCAGCTCAATCTCCTCGCGGAGCTGCGTGTCGTCACCCATCAACTGCTCGATCTTGCGGATCGCATGCAGCACCGTCGTGTGGTCGCGGTTGCCGAAGCGGCGTCCGATCTCGGGCAGCGACCGGGACGTCAGCAGCTTGGCCAGATACATTCCGATCTGCCGGGGCCGCACGATGGAGCGGTTCCGGCGCCCGGAAAGAAGGTCGCTGCGATTGACGCCGTAGTGCTTGGACACCGTCCGCAGGATGTCGTCGATGCGCACCCGGCGGGGTTCGGCGCCGCGCATGAGATCGCGCACGATCTGTTCCGCCACGGCGATGGTGACCGGCTCGTCGGTGAGCTGGTAGCTCGCCCGCAGACGGTGGACGGCGCCTTCAAGCTCGCGCCCGCTCTCGGTCAACCGCTCCGCCAGGAAGGCGAGGACCGTGTCCGACACTTCGAGGCCATTCGTCTCCGCGCACGCTTCCAGCGCCCGCTTCTCGAGAATCTTGTGGCGCAGGTCGTAGTCCATGGCCTTCATTTCGGCCACGAGACCGCCGCCGAGGCGGGAGCGCATCCGCATATCGAGCTTGTCGAGATGGGTCGGCGCCCGGTCCGCGGCCACGACCACCTGCCGTCCGCCATCGATCAGCGAATTCAGCGTGTGGCAAAACTCCTGCTGGATGGTCGGGCCCTGCAGGAACTCCATGTCGTCAATCAGGAGAATATCGATATTGCGGAGCTTCTCCTTGAAGGCGAGGGCGTCGCGTGCCCGCAAGGCCTGTACGAAGCCTGACATGAAGCGCTCGGCGGTGAGATAGAGAACCTCGGCCTCCGGCTTCTGCCGCTTCACCTCCCAGGCGATGGCATGCAGGAGGTGGGTCTTGCCCAGCCCAACGTTGCCGTGAAGAAACAACGGGTTGAATGGAGACTGCGGGCTCGACGACGACAGCGCCACCTGATGGGCCGCCGCGTGAGCGAGCTTGTTGGTGTTGCCGACGACAAAGCTGCCGAAGCTCAGGCGCGGGTCCAACGGCGACCCCTCGAAGCCGTCATAGCCCGTGCGCAAGGGCATCGGCAGGGCCGAGCGTTCCGACAAGACCTGCGGCGACACCGGGCGCGGGATGCACGCATCCTTCGGCGGTTCGGCCGTGAAATGCGGTGTCCGCACGGAGAACTCCAAGCGTTCCGCATCGGGCCACTCGCCCTGAACCTGCCGCAGCACGGTGTCGTAATAATGGGTTCTGAGCCAGTTGCGCAGGAAGCGCGTCGCGACCGTCAGATGGATGACGCCGCCGGCGATGTCGTCGACTTCGACGCCCCGAAACCAGCTTGCGTAAACGTCCTCTCCCACCTCGCCGCGCAGCCGGGATTTGACGCGCGTCCAAGCTTCGCCTGGGCCGCATTGTTGCTCTTGATGGACTCCATGGTCGTGAGCCCGTGCTTGTGCCTCTGCCACGATATTGTTCTTTCCCTAATCATTTTTTGTCGCGCCAACACGCACCGTACGCAGCTACTGAAGCGGCCAACAATCTTGGACGCAGACCATCCCGACAGTTCCAATGACTGGCTTCCTAGCCCTGTAGCCAGGGGAGCCCAGTCGCTTTCCAACCAGACAGGATGCCCCGATGCCTATCGTCGTCGAGCGGTCCTTCGAACCCCTCCGAGACGTTGTGACAAGCGCGATACCCCGCCGACGCCATCGCGTTGGCCGCGGCCAAGCTCCGGCTACCAGAACGGCAAATGAAGAAAAGATCGTCGTCTACTTGGACACCGAGAGCCTGCAACTCGTGTGCAAGGCGATCGGCAAAGCGCGGGTCGACGGACTGGTCGGGAAAGGTCTGCCACTCAACAAGGACAGCCCGTTTGCCGAGGGCCCCCAGATCCGGGATGCCCACATAAGTCCACTCCGCGCGTGTACGCACATCGACTAACTGCGATCGAGGATTCCCCTGGAGAGCGCTCCAGGTCGACGCCACATCAACCTCATCGACCGTGTAATTGTCCATGCGCGCGCCCAATTATCGAGCCTCCTCCCCAAATTCATGAGCACGGTACAAGTACAGAATTCGTGCCACCCACTATCCGTGGTGATCTTGTGCGGTTTACGCACGTAATATTCACAACTTACGCATAAGCATTCCACAAGATGTTCATGAAGCCCCACGCTCAAGACAAAGAAATCCTGTCTCGGCAACGGCCAAGATCAAGGTACTCGATTGTAAGGAGGGGACTTCCCCGTTCGGATAACTAGACTATACACACGCCCTTCCCACCGATCAAGCAAACGAGATTCTGGCTCAGGTCAGTATTCGTCAGTAGACTCACTGTTGATCGGCGCCCCTCAAGCCTCTGTGCAAAAAGCCTGAATCGGCTGAGTCACCGAGACCGGCCTTACGCGCCAAAGCTTTTTTGCGCCTCCGAGGGGCGAAAATTTTTTTTCCAGGGACATTCGGTGGAAAAGTGAGGCGCCAGGGCCACAACTGGCAGGCGGCAATTCCATGACAGAGCCGTCAAGCAATTGATATCTCAGTGTCAAGCAATTGAGACAAACGGGCAGCACGTCGGGTGCAGTGTCAGCGTCGCCCGATGCAAGCACAAATGTGCGGGAGGAAGCGCCGTTCCAAACGTCCGTCGGAAGCGAATTGGAGCCGCGCGCAGGCGCAGCCGGAAAGCCTCGATCCCCATGGCCGGCACACCGCCGATGGCGCGCATTGCGGCCCCTAGGCCAAGACGCAAAAAGACCGCCCGGCGCCGCGTGAAAGCGGAACCGGCCGGTCCGTCATGTCATCAGATAAAGAGGCGACGAAACGCGCCTGCTACGCACCCATGGCGCCGACGCGCTTGGCAAGACGCGAAACCTTCCGCGACGCCGCGCGGCGGTGGAGGATGCCAAGCTGGGCCGTGCGGGCGACAACCGGCTCAGCGCTGCGCAGGGCTGCCTGGGCTGCGTCTTTGTCGCCGGAGGCGATCGCCTCCTCGACCTTGCGGAGGTAGCTGCGCATGTTGCTCCGCCGGGTCTTATTGACGGCGGTACGACGGGTAATCTGGCGAACGGCTTTCTTCGCCGACTTGGTATTGGCCATGTTCAGGATCCTTGAGGGCTTCCGGTCCGCCTGGGGCGGCTCTCAGGAAGCGCCGTAAATACGAATTTGGCATGCTCTATACAGAGCGCCCTCCGAGGCGTCAACCAGGGCTGGAGTTAGCGGTTCTTGAACTGGGGTTTCCGCTTTTCGATGAAGGCGGCCATTCCCTCTTTCTGATCTTCGGTGGCGAACAGCGAGTAGAACTGGTTCCGCTCGAAGCGAACGCCCTCCGACAGGGTCGTGACGAAGCCCCGGTTGATCGACTCCTTGATCATCATGACGACGTGGATCGGGAAGTCGGCGATCTTGGTGGCCGCCTTCATCGCCTCGTCGTGGAGCGACTCCACCGGGACGACGCGGCTCACGAGGTTTGAGCGCTCGGCCTCGTCGGCGCGCATCTGCCGGCCGGTCAGGCACAACTCCATGGCCTTGGCCTTGCCCACGGCGCGGGTCAGGCGCTGGGTGCCGCCGGCGCCCGGCATGATCCCGAGATTGATCTCCGGCTGACCGAACACCGCATTCTCCGCGGCCAGGATGATGTCGCACGACATCGCCAGTTCGCAGCCGCCGCCGAGCGCGTAGCCGGCAACCGCGGCGATGATCGGCTTACGGGTCGCGGCGATCGTGTCGTAGGGCGCGAGGAACGCGGTGCTGTACGCCTCCACGGACGTCTTGCTCTGCATCTCCTTGATATCGGCGCCGGCCGCGAAGGACTTCTCGCCGCCGGTAATGACGATGCAGCCGATCTCGGGATCCTTGTCGAAGATGTTGAGCACTTCGCACAGCTCGCCGACGAGCTGGGAGTTGAGCGCGTTGAGCGCCTTCGGGCGGTTGAGGGTGATGACCCCGACTTTGCCCTCGCGCGTCACGATCAGCGTTGCGTATTCCTTGGTGGCTGGTTCTCCGCCGACCGTGGTCTGATCCATATACATGTGTGTCAGTTCCCTTATCTCTGGCAGATTGGACAGTAGAAGGTCGAGCGCCCGGCTTGCGCGATCCGGTGGATCGTGCCGTTGCAGGCCTCTCGCATACAGCGCGCATCCTCCCGGCCATAGGTGCGGAAGCGGTGCTGGAACCGGCCCAGCCGCCCGTCCGTATGGCGGTAGTCGCGCAAAGAGGAGCCGCCCGCGCGAATAGCGTCGTGCAGGACGGAGGTGATGGCCTCGACCAGCGCGCTCGTCTTGGCGGTCGGGCGGCCTGTCTTCGTGGCGAGCGTGCCGGCTGCCCGGGTCGGCGAGAGCCCCGCGCGGTGGAGCGCTTCGCAAACATAGATGTTGCCGAGACCGGCGATGAGCCGCTGGTCCAGAAGCGCCGATTTGATCGGCGTGGTCTTGCCCTTCAGCCGGCCGGCGAGCCAGGCGGGCGTCAGTTCGTCACCGAGCGGTTCGATGCCGAGGTCTTTGAAGAGTGCATGGGACTCAAGTTCGCCGGCATCCGCGAGATCCATGATCCCGAAGCGGCGCACGTCGGAATAACGGACGGTCGATCCGTCGCCCAAATGGAAGACGATGTGCTCGTGCTTGGGAAAACCGAACGCGGCCGATGGGCTGGGGTCGTGTGCGAAGTCGCCCAGCGCGGTTCTTTTGGCGCCCGCCTTCTCGATGGCGAAGCGGCCGGTCATGCCCAAATGCATGATTAGCACCTGGCCGTCGTCCAAGCGCGCCAGGAGATATTTCGCGCGGCGGTCCAGCCCCTCGATGGCGCGGCCGGTCAGCCGCTCGCTGAACCGCTGGGGCAGGGGAAAGCGCAAGTCCGGCCGGCGCTGCTCCACGCGCGCGAACGCGTTGCCTACAAGCACGGGCTCCAATCCCCGGCGCACGGTCTCGACTTCAGGCAGTTCTGGCATGGGCCTCGAAAGTCCTCAGGGGCAGAACGAGTGTCGGAAAATGACAGTTTCCAAGGCTGCGCCGGTACGCTGCAGTGCAAGGTCACCATCATTGCACCGCAACAATAGCGTGAACTCAGGGCTTAGGCTATTGTCCGCTGCCATGCCAGATGACGTGAAAAATCCAGACGATTCCGGGACCGAGACGAGCTTCGGCTTCGCCCGCGTTTCGGAGACCGCTCGCCAGGGCCTCGTCAACGAGGTCTTCTCCAAGGTCGCCAGCCGCTACGACCTGATGAACGATCTGATGTCGGGCGGGCTGCACCGCCTGTGGAAGGCGGACCTCGTGACCGCGCTCGCCCCGCCGAAGTCGGACGTGCCCTTCGCGCTGATCGACGTGGCGGGCGGGACGGGCGACGTGGCCTCGCGTTTCCTCGATGCGGCAGGCAAAGGCAGCTCGGCCACGATCTGCGACATCTCCAAGGAGATGATGGAGGAGGGCAAGCGGCGCGCGAAGGGGCGGGAGCGGCTCTCCTTCGTTCAGGGCAACGCCGAAAGTCTGCCCTTCGAGGACCGCCGTTTCGACGCCTATACGATTGCCTTCGGGATTCGCAACGTCACCCATATCGACACGGCGCTCGCGGAAGCCTATCGCGTTCTGAAGCCGGGCAGCCGGTTTCTGTGTTTGGAGTTTTCGAGCGTCGAGATGCCGCTGCTGGACCGGGTCTACGACGCCTATTCGTTCAACGCGATTCCCGCGCTCGGCCGCCTTGTCGCCGGGGACGCGGAGTCCTATCGCTATCTCGTGGAAAGCATAAGACGCTTTCCCACTCAGGAACGCTTCGCCGAGATGATACAAGATGCCGGGTTCGAGCGTGTGCGCTACCGGAACCTGACTGGCGGCATCGCCGCCATCCACTCGGGCTGGCGGCTTTAGAGCATCGTGCGAAAAAGTGGATACCGGTTTTTCGCGAGAAACGATGCGGCACCAAAAAAACAGGGCTCAATACGTTCTGGTTCCATCGGAACCCATTGAGCCTGAAGTGAGGCGATAGACGTGAACGCCATTGCGAATATGGCGCGGCTGACGAAGGCAGGCGCGACGCTCGCCTGGAGCGGCGCGCGGGTTCTGCCCGACGATGCGCGCGTGTCCGGCCCGCTGGCCGTGTTCGGCCGGGTCACCGCACCCTTGCGCAAAAAGGGCGCCACGGAGAACGAGGCGCGTCTCTCGTCGGCGCTCACGTCGCTTGGTCCGTCCTACATCAAGCTCGGCCAGTTCCTCGCCACGCGGGACGACATTGTCGGCCGGGAGCTCGCGCGGGATCTGTCGACCCTGCAGGACCGCCTGCCGCCGTTCTCGCAAGGACAAGCGGTCAAGCTGGTCGAATCCGAGCTCGATGCGCCGATTACCGAACTCTTCGTCGAGTTCGGCCCGCCGGTGGCCGCGGCGTCCATCGCCCAGGTGCACAAGGCCAAGGTCAAAGACCCCGACGGTAGTCTCAAGGACATGGCCGTGAAGGTGCTGCGCCCCGGTATCGAGCAGCGCTTCAAGAAGGATCTCGATTCGTATTTCTTTGCCGCGCGCATGATCGAACGGTTCCATGCGCCCTCGCGGCGCCTCCGCCCCATCGCCGTCGTGGACACGCTGGCGAAGTCGGTCGCGATCGAGATGGATTTGCGCATGGAGGCGGCGGCCATTTCGGAGATGGCCGACAATATCGCCGGCGACGAAGGTTTCCGCGTCCCCACCGTTGATTGGAAGCGCAGCGCCCGCCGCGTGCTCACGCTCGAGTGGATCGAGGGCACGCCCATGGGGGACCTTGAGACGCTGAAGGCCAAGGGCCATGACCTCAAGGCGCTGGGCGCGACGCTGATGCAGACCTTCCTGCGCCATGCGCTGCGGGACGGCTTCTTCCACGCCGACATGCACCAAGGCAATCTCTTCGTCGATGCCGAAGGCCGGATCGTTGCGGTCGATTTCGGCATCATGGGACGCCTCGGCATGAAGGAGCGCCGCTTCCTTGCCGAGATCCTCTACGGCTTCATCACGCGCGACTATCGCCGTGTCGCCGAGGTGCATTTCGACGCGGGTTACGTGCCGCGCAAACATTCGGTGGCGCAGTTCGCCCAGGCGCTGCGCGCGATCGGCGAACCCATCATGGACCGTCCCGCCAACGAGATTTCCATGGCGCAACTCTTGGGCCAGCTTTTGCAGTACACGGAAGTGTTCGACATGCAGACCCGGCCCGAGCTGATCATGCTGCAAAAGACCATGGTCGTGGTCGAAGGCGTGGGCCGGACGCTCGATCCCGAGCTGAATATGTGGGTCGTGTCCGAGCCGATCGTGAAGGAGTGGCTCGAGAGCCAGCTCGGCGCGGGCGCGCGGATCGAGCAGGCCGCCGAAGGGGCCGCGTCCGTCGGCCGCTTCGTCGGCGATCTGCCGAAGCTCCTGCGCCAGGCCGAGCGGACGGCGGATTCGTTCGGGGCCATGGCCGAAGACGGGTTGCGCCTGGACGATGAGAGCGTGGCGCGGCTGGCCCAAGCGCAGAAATCCCAAGACCGCTGGACGCGGCTAGGCATCTGGGTGGGCGCGCTCGCGCTCCTCGCCATCGCCGTCTCGCAGATCTTCTGAAGCCCAACCGAAGGGCTTGGCTGTGATAGACTATCGCTCAAGAACCCAAGGACTGATCCGATGCTGAGCGGCAAGCGCATCCTCCTGATCGTCGGCGGCGGCATCGCCGCCTACAAGGCTCTTGAACTCGTCCGCCGTCTGCGCGAGCGGGGCGCCTCCGTGCGGGTCGTGCTGACAGAAGGCGGGGCGCAGTTCGTGACGCCGCTCTCTTTTGCCGTCCTGTCGGGCGAGGAGGCCTTCACCGATCTTTTCGACCTCAAGGACGAGGCGGAGATCGGCCACATCCAACTCAGCCGCGAGGCCGATCTCGTCGTGGTGGCGCCGGCGACCGCGGACCTCCTCGCCAAGATGGCGAACGGGCTTGCCAACGATCTCGCCTCCACCGTGCTCATGGCGACCGACAAGACGGTGCTCGTGGCGCCGGCCATGAACGTGCGCATGTGGGAGCATCCCGCGACCATGCGCAACGTCGCGACATTGCGCGCCGACGGCGTGCGCTTCGTCGGCCCCGAGGCTGGCGACATGGCGTGCGGCGAGTTCGGTCCCGGCCGCATGGCCGAGCCCGAGGACATTGCCGATGCGATCGAGCGCGTGCTTCCGGGCGCGCGCGGCGCATCGCTTGTGGGCCGCCATGTCCTGATTACGTCCGGGCCGACTTACGAGCCGATCGATCCCGTGCGCTACATCGCGAACCGCTCCTCGGGGAAACAGGGCCATGCGTTGGCGCGGGCCGCCAAGGACATGGGCGCGCGCGTCACGCTGATCTCGGGCCCGACGCATCTGCCCGATATTCCGGGCGTGACCACGGTCAAGGTCGAAACCGCCGCGGACATGCTCGACGCGGCGCTTGGCGCGCTTCCCGCCGATGTCGCGATCTGCGCCGCTGCCGTCGCCGATTGGCGCGCGGCCACCCAAGCGTTGGAGAAGCTGAAGAAGGAAGAGGGCCAGACCGCGCTCAGTCTCGCGCTCGCCCGCAACCCGGACATTCTCGCGACCCTCGCGGCGCCGGGCGCGCGGCGGCCGACGCTCGTTATCGGCTTCGCGGCCGAGACCGAAACCATCATCACCCATGCCCAGGAGAAACTGAGCCGGAAGGGCGCTGATTGGATCGTCGCCAACGACGTGTCGCCGGATACCGGCATCATGGGCGGCGACCGTACCGAGGTCCATCTCGTCTCGGCCTCGGGCGTCGAGGATTGGCCGGCCATGGGCAAGGACGAGATGGCCGTGAAGCTTCTCGGCCGCGCCGCCGAAGCGCTGCATGCCATGCAGCTCGCGGCGGAATAAGGGGGCGGCATGAAGCCTCGCCTGCGCGTCCTGCGGCTCCCGCATGGAGAAGGTCTGCCGCTGCCGGCCTATCAGACCGAGCACGCGGCCGGGTTCGACCTTGTCGCGGCGATCGGCGAAAACGAGCCCGTCGTCTTGAGTGCCGGTGCGCGTGGGGCCGTGCCCACGGGGCTCGTGTTCGAATTGCCGGAAGGCTATGAGGCGCAGGTGCGGCCGCGCTCTGGGCTTGCGTTGAAGCACGGCGTGACGGTGCTCAACAGCCCCGGCACGATCGATGCGGATTATCGCGGCGAGGTGCAGGTCGTGCTGATCAATCACAGCGATGAGCCGTTCCGCATCGCGCGCGGCGATCGCATCGCCCAAGTCGTCATCGCGCCGGTCACATGCGTGGAGATCGCCGAGGTCTCGGATGTGGGTGATACAGCGCGCGGCGCGGGCGGCTTCGGCTCGACCGGCTGAGCGTTGCCGACAACGGGCGCACTTCAGCGCCGCCGACGTTGTTCGGCCAAGGAGATGCTTCGATCAATACCATGCTGACAGACCAGGAAATCGCCCGCTACCGCCGCCATCTCGTGCTGAAGGAGATCGGCGGCGAGGGCCAGCAGCGCTTGAAGGCGGCCCGGGTACTCGTGGTGGGCGCGGGTGGTCTCGGGTCGCCGCTGATCCTCTATCTGGCGGCGGCGGGTGTCGGCCAGATCGGGATCATCGACGACGACCGCGTCAGTCTGGACAATCTCCAGCGCCAGGTTCTGCATGGCACCGAGTCCGTCGGCATGCCGAAGACGCGCAGTGCCGCCAACACCGTCTGGAGCCTCAACCCTCATGTGGACGTGAAGCTCTTCACCACACGGCTCGTGGCGGAGAACGCGCTGAGCATTGTCGGCGCCTTCGACATCGTCGCCGACGGCTCCGACAATTTCGCCACGCGCTATCTCGTCAACGATGCCTGCTATCTCGCCAAGCGGCCTCTGGTCGCCGCCGCGCTCGGACCGTTCGACGGACAACTGACCACCTTCCGCGCCTTCGAGACCAATGCGGACGGCCAGCCCAATCCCAACTATCGTTGCCTGTTTCCGGCCCCGCCGCCGGACGGGACGGTGCCTGCCTGTTCGGAAGCCGGCATCCTGGGGGCTGTGGCGGGCGTGCTGGGCTGCCTTCAGGCCGTGGAGGTCGTCAAGGAACTTCTCGGTATCGGCGAGGGGCTCGTGGGCCGGCTCATGCTCTATGACGCCCTCCAGGCCCGTTTCTCGCAAGTGGGCTATGCCTGGGATCCCGAGAACCCCCTGAATGGCAGAAACCCCAGCCTCAAAGACCTGTCGCACCATATCGGCTGAGGCCCAGGCGCGGCTGCTGGAGCCTCGACGTGGCCTGCTGGAGCCCTGGCGTCACCCTCCGGAACAGGATTTCTCAACCTTTTGACGGCACGATTTCCCCGTGAAACTCTAAATTGATCGTGTGAATATCAATTGTGGGATCGCCTGGCTGTCATGCCGGGGCCCCGCGAATGGGGCTGTGCGATGTCCGACGAGCCAAGGCAACAGACGATCACCGCCCAGTGCGCCATTGCCGGCGGTGGGCCGGCGGGCGTGATGATGGGGTTCCTGCTTGCACGCGCCGGCGTGAAAGTGGTCGTCCTCGAGAAGCACGCCGATTTCTTTCGCGATTTTCGCGGCGACACGATCCATCCCTCCACACTCGAAGTGATGGACGAGCTCGGCCTGCTCGATGCCTTTCTCGAACTGCCGCATCAGAACGTGGACGAGCTCAGCGTCGAGATCGGCGATCGGACGCTGAAGGTTGCCGACTTCTCGCACCTTCCGACGGCGGCGAAATTCATTGCGATGATGCCGCAATGGGACTTTCTCGATTTTCTCGCCGCGCGGGGGAAGGGGTATCCGAACTTCGATCTGCGCCTCGGCGCCGACGTAGACGAACTCCTGACCGACAACGGCAAGGTCGTCGGCCTGAAAGCGGCAACCCATGAAGGCGATCTGGAGGTGAGGGCTGATCTCGTCGTCGGCGCGGACGGCCGTCACTCGACGGTGCGGTCGCTTGCCCGCATGGAGGTCGAGGATATCGGCGCGCCGATGGACGTGCTGTGGATGCGTGTGTCGCGCAAGCCCGAGGATGGCGATGCAACCTTCGGCCGGGTCGAGCCGGGCCGGTTCTTCATCATGATCAACCGCGGCGACTATTGGCAGTGCGCCTATGTCATTCCCAAAGGCGGGTTCAACCAGTTGCGGCGCGACGGCCTCGAAGCCTTCCGGCAGATTATCATGGGGCTGAAACCGTCTCTTGGCGCGCGTGTGCGTGAACTCGAAACCTGGGACGACGTGAAACTGCTGTCGGTCCGCGTCGATCGGCTGAAGAAATGGTACCGGCCGGGGCTTCTGTGCATCGGCGATGCGGCCCACGCCATGTCCCCGATCGGCGGTGTCGGTGTCAATCTCGCCGTCCAGGACGCCGTTGCGGCCGCCAATATCCTGGCGCTGCCCTTGCTCGAGCGGAATGTCTCCGAGGCCGATCTCGCGCGGGTCCAGAAGCGCCGAACCTTGCCCATGAAGCTCACGCAACGGCTACAGGTCTTCCTGCAGGACCGGGTGGTCACCAGCGTCCTGACGGCGAAGGAGATTACGGACATCCCATTCCCGGTGCGGATCTTGAATGACTTTCCGTTGCTCCGGCGCATTCCGGGCCGGATTATCGGCCTCGGCTTTCGGCCCGAGCACGTCGCCCTGCCGGAAGTGGCGCGGATGACCCGCGCCTGATCCTGCCTAGAACCTGATCCCGCCTAGAACATAGCCGGGTGGACGCGATCCGGCGGCGCATGGCCGTCGAGGAACGTCTTGATATTCACGATGACCTTCTCGCCCATATCGACGCGGCCTTCGAGCGTGGCCGATCCCATGTGGGGGAGCACCACGACTTTCTCGTTCCGCAGAAGCTTGGGGTTTACCGCAGGCTCGTGCTCGAACACGTCGAGCCCGGCACCGGCCAGTTCATGGTTTTCGATCATGCGGGCAAGGGCGTTCTCGTCGATGACCTCGCCGCGTGCCGTGTTGACGATATAGGCCGACGGCTTGAGCAGCGCGAGGCGGCGCGCCGACAGCAGATGATAGGTCGCCGGCGTGTGCGGGCAGTTGATGGAGATGATGTCCATCCGCGCCAGCATCTGATCGAGGCTGTCCCAATACGTGGCCTCGAGCGACTTCTCGACATCGGAAGGCACCCGGCGACGGTTGTGATAGTGGATCTGAAGGCCGAACGCCTTGGCGCGCCGCGCGACGGCCTGACCGATCCGGCCCATGCCCACGATGCCGAGGCGCTTGCCGTAGATGCGGTGACCCAGCATCCAGGTGGGCGACCAGCCTTGCCATTCGTCGCTGCCGGATTTCAGCAGTGCCGCGCCCTCGGTCAGCCGCCGCGGGACGGAGAGGATCAAGGCCATGGTCATGTCGGCCGTGTCCTCGGTGAGGACGCCCGGCGTGTTCGTCACGATGATGGCGCGGTTACGCGCCGTGTCGAGATCGATATTGTCGACGCCGGTTCCGAACTGGGCGATGAGCTTGAGGTCCGGTCCGGCCTGGCTCAGCACGGTGCGGTCGATGCGATCGGTGACGGTCGGCACGAGCACGTTGGCTTCCTTCACGGCGGCGATCAGCTCGTCCCGCGTAAAGGGCCTGTCCTCGAGGTTGAGCCGCGCGTCGAACAACTCCCGAAGCCGTGTCTCTACGACATCCGGTAGCTTACGCGTGACGATAACGAGCGGTCGTTCAGTAGCCATAAGTCATGTCCCGTCAGAAGGCTGGGCGGTCCCGAGCCCTAGTTTTCGTAGAATTCTGCGCCCTGTCTAACAGAAGCGACTCCGAGAGATAAAGCGTCAACTTGGCCCAACTGTGCCGCACGGGCCCCCAAGATGGCCCCTCTGGCCCGCGGAGCCACGATCCGTTCACTTTTCTCCGCCATTCAGAAGGTAAGATTCGGTTTCTGAGGGGTGAATTGATGGGCAATCGCAGGACTGCACGGCTGGGAACGGCGCTGGCACTGGCCGGAGGCGCTCTTCTGGCGGGGCTGGTTCTGCACGGGTCTCCCGCGCCGGTCGCGGCTGCGGACGTCGTCGTCCCCATCGCCGCGAACGGCAAGAGCTCGGGCCTGCGCGTGCCGCGCTTCGTCAGCCTCAAATCCGACAAGGTCAATGTCCGGCGCGGTCCCAGCACCGATCAGTCGATCGTCTGGGTATTCTCGCGGGCCGGTCTTCCGGTGGAGGTCATCGCCGAGTTCGAGAACTGGCGCCGGGTCCGGGACAGCGAAGGTGCCGATGGCTGGGTCTTCCACAGCCTCCTCAGTGGACGGCGTACCGTCCTCGTCAGCCCCTGGAGCAAGGGGAAGCAGACCCCGGTTTCGATCCCGCTTCACAGCAGCCGGTCCGCCGGGTCGGGTGTGGTCGCGCAGCTTCAACCGGGGGTCTTGGGCGACCTCGTCGAATGCGACGGCTCCTGGTGTGAGCTGTCGGTCGGCAATTACTCCGGCTACGTCCAACAGGAGAAGCTGTGGGGCGTGTACCGGGATGAGAAGTTCGAGTAGCGGGAAGTCCGCCTGGTTCAAAACGACCGCAGGCGTTCGAGGGACCGTCTAGCCGTCCTTGTCGACGAGACGGACCAGCACGTCCACGCGGCTGATCACCTTGCCGTCCGGCGCTTCGGGCAGGCCTTCGATGCGGATCGCGCTCGTGTCGATATCGAGCAGGTCCGAGCTGTCCTCGCAGAAGAAGTGGAAATGGTTCGACGTGTTGGTGTCGAAATACGTCTTCGCACCTTCCACGGCCACGGCGCGCAACAGGCCGGCCTCGGTGAACTGGTGGAGCGTGTTGTAGACGGTCGCCAGCGAGACAGGGACCTGTGAAGCGACGGCTTCCTCGTGCAGGCGTTCGGCCGTCACGTGCCGGTCGCCTTCGGCGAAGAGCAGACGGGCGAGGGCGAGACGCTGACGCGTGGGCCGAAGTCCGGCACCGCGCAGCAGCCTTGCTGCGTCGCCGGCCGGAGCCATCTTGGGATCGTCTGCGGTCGTGATCTCTGTCATCGTCTCATTCGAATAAGTCATTGAAGCTGGGAATATAGTGGGAACCCACGGCAACCGCAATGCTATGTCCCAGTGGGCATTTTAGTACCTTGACCTGGGTCATCTAACCGCCCGAAAAAACTCCCTCGGCCGGGGGGGGCCGGGCGGGGTTTTGGTGGGCCCGGGCATGTGTTAGGAAACCTGCCCACCGAATGGACCACATTTCCAACGAAGGACAAATGAGCGTGCAAGAACCACTGGCGGAACGGCAGTCCAGCTTCGACTATGAGGATCTGCTCGCCTGCGGCCGGGGCGAACTGTTCGGCCCTGGCAATGCGCAGTTGCCCCTGCCGCCCATGTTGATGTTCGACCGGATTCCGCTGCTGGAGCCGGCCGGCGGCGAATTTGGCCGCGGCCGGATCGTGGCGGAATTGGACGTGAAGCCCGATCTGTGGTTCTTCGCCTGTCACTTCCAGGGCGATCCGGTCATGCCCGGCTGCCTTGGTCTGGACGCACTCTGGCAGATGCTCGGGTTCTTCCTCGGCTGCACGGGCGCACCCGGTAAAGGGCGGGCGCTCGGGGTTGGCGAGGTGAAGTTCTCTGGCATGGTGGTGCCGACGGTAAAAAAGCTGGAATATGTCGTCGACGTGCAGCGGGTCATCAGCCGCAAGTTCACCCTTGGGACCGGCAATGGCTTGCTCAAGGCCGACGGCGAGACGATTTACACGGCCAAGGACCTCAGGGTCGGGCTGTTCCAGGCGGAAGAGGCCGCACCCGCCGGTGCATAGACGCTATGTCGCGGCACAGGCCGCAAGGACGTTGAGCCAATGAAACGCGTGGTCGTAACCGGCATGGGCATCGTTTCCTCGATCGGAAACAACGCTCAGGAAGTCGTGGCCTCTCTCCGGGAGGCCAAGTCCGGCATCGTCAAGGCCGACAAATATGCCGAGCTTGGATTCCGCTGCCAGGTTCACGGCGCTCCGTCGCTCGATTGGGAGGAGGCGATCGACCGGAAGGTTCGCCGCTTCATGGGCGCGGGTGCGGGCTGGAACTACGTGGCCATGGAACAGGCCATCCAGGACGCGGGGCTCGAGGAGAGCGATATCTCCAACGAGCGCACCGGGCTGATCATGGGCTCTGGCGGCCCCTCGACCCGGGCCATCGTCCAGGCCGCCGACACGACGCGCGAGCGCGGGCCGAAAAAGGTCGGACCTTTCGAGGTCCCCAAATCCATGAGCTCGACAAATTCGGCCACGCTGTCGACGCCCTATCACATCAAGGGCGTGAGCTATTCCATTTCCTCGGCCTGCTCCACGAGCGCGCACTGCATCGGCAACGCAGCCGAGCTGATCCAGCTCGGCAAGCAGGACGTTGTCTTCGCGGGCGGGGCGAGGAGCTCGATTGGACGCTCTCGGTACTGTTTGATGCGATGAACGCGATGTCGTCCGACTTCAACGACCAGCCGGAAAAAGCCAGCCGCGCCTACGACGCTGCGCGCGACGGTTTCGTGATCGCCGGCGGCGCCGGCGTGCTTGTGCTCGAGGAGCTGGAGCATGCCAAGGCGCGAGGCGCGAAGATCTATGCGGAGCTTGTCGGCTATGGCGCGACTTCGGACGGCCACGACATGGTGCTGCCGTCGGGCGAGGGCGCGGTGCGCTGTATGCGGATGGCCATGCAGGGCCTCGGCGATGACAAGATCGACTATATCAATCCGCATGCGACATCCACGCCGCAGGGCGACGTCTTGGAGATCCAGGCCATTCGCGACGTGTTCGGCAAGGACTGTCCGCCGATCAGCGCCACCAAATCGCTGACGGGCCACTCGCTCGGCGCGGCCGGGGCGCACGAGGCGATCTATTCGTTGCTGATGATGAAGAACGGCTTCATCTGCGAATCCGCGAATATCGAAAATCTTGACCCGGAGGTTGCGGACGTCCCAATTGTCCGTGAACGTCAGGACGGCATTGTGATGAACACGGTAATGTCCAACAGTTTTGGTTTTGGGGGCACGAACGCCTCCCTCGTTTTCCGCCGGTTGGATGGCTGAGGCCGACGGAACGGGACTTTAGGCAACTTTGAGCAGAGTAAGCACGATGACGAAAGATATTGCAGAACCTGGACCGCTGATGGCGGGCAAGCGCGGCTTGGTGATGGGCGTCGCCAACGATCGATCGATCGCTTGGGGCATTGCCCGCGTCCTGCACGGACAGGGCGCCGAGCTGGCGTTCAGCTATCAGGGCGGGGCCTTTGGCCGGCGCGCGGTACCCCTGGCCGAATCGATCGGTGCGGAGATCATCGAAGAAGTCGACGTCGAGGATTTGGATAGCGTCGACCGCATGCTCGACGTGATCCGGAAAAAGTGGGGCAAGCTGGACTTCGTGGTCCACGCGCTGGCCTTCTCTGACCGGACCGAGCTCAAAGGCCGCTACTGCGACACGACGCGGAAGAACTTCGAGCACACGATGGTCATCTCCTGCTTTTCCTTCACGGAGATCTGCAAGCGCGCCTCCGACATCATGAACGAAGGCGGCTCGCTACTGACGTTGACCTATGGCGGCTCGACCCGCGTCGTGCCCTGCTACAACGTCATGGGCGTCGCCAAGGCGGCCCTGGAAGCGTCGGTGCGCTATCTGGCCTCCGATCTCGGGCCGCAAGGCATCCGCGTGAATGCGCTGTCCGCCGGGCCCATGCGGACGCTGGCGGGTGCGGGTATCTCCGATGCGCGGACGTTGCTCCACTACCAGCAGCAGCATGCGCCCATGCGCCGCTCGCCGACGCTGGACGAGGTCGGCGGCTCCGCGCTGTATCTCCTGTCCGATCTTTCCGGCGCGGTCACGGGCGAGGTGCATTTCGTCGATTGCGGTTACGCAACGACCTTCATGCCCGACCTCGAGTCGCTGAAGGAGATCGAACGGGCCGAGGAAATCGGCAACGCGATGGCCAAGGCCGCGCCGCGGGAAGCCGCGCAATAATCAATCGACAGCTTTGCCGCTGCGGATGGATCGCTAGGGAGTAGCCATGTTCGAAATCATCGTGATGGTTTGCCTTGCCGCCACAGGCGAGGATTGCCGCGAGTACAAGATGCCCGACACGCAATTCGAGGACGCGGTTTCGTGCATCCGCGAAAGCCATGGCAAGGCCTACGATTGGCAAAGCGAGAACGAGAAGTACACCATCATCGGAACGCGCTGCGCCAAGGATGCCAAAGTCCCGGACGTGCCGAAGGACTAGCGCGGCCGGGCCTCACACTGAACGAGATGCAAAATAAAAGGGGCGCCGAAGCGCCCCTTTCGTACGTTTGGATGCCGGTGTGATGCCGGCGGTGCGTCTGGCCTAGCCGGCCTCCGCAACCTCTTTTTCCTGACCGGTCTCCTGGTCCACCACCTTCATCGACAGGCGGACCTTGCCGCGCTCGTCGAAGCCGAGCAGCTTGACCCAGACCTCGTCGCCTTCCTTGACCACGTCCCCAACGGTCTTGGGGCGGCCTTCGGCAAGCTGAGAGATGTGCACGAGGCCATCACGCGGGCCGAAGAAGTTCACGAACGCGCCGAACTCCATGCACTTGACGACCTTGCCCCGATAGATCTCGCCGACCTCGGGTTCGGCCGCGATCGACTTGATCCGGGCGATGGCTTGGCGGATCGATTCCGCGTTGGCGGACGCGATCTTGACTGTACCGTCGTCGGAGATATCGATCTTGGCGCCCGATTCCGCGACGATCTCGCGGATGACGGAACCGCCGGAACCGATGACCTCACGGATCTTGTCGGTCGGGATCTGGATCGTCTCGATGCGCGGGGCGTATTCGCCGAGCTCGGGACGGGCCTCGTTCAGCGCCTTGTCCATCTCACCAAGGATGTGCAGGCGCCCATCCTTGGCCTGATCGAGCGCGATCTTCATGATCTCCTCGGTGATGCCGGTGATCTTGATGTCCATCTGGAGCGACGTCACGCCCTCGGACGTACCGGCCACCTTGAAGTCCATGTCGCCGAGATGATCCTCATCGCCCAGAATGTCGGACAGGACGGCGAACTTCTCGCCTTCCTTGATGAGGCCCATGGCGATACCGGCGACAGGCCGCTTGAGCGGCACGCCGGCGTCCATCAAGGCCAGCGAGGAGCCGCACACCGTCGCCATCGAGGACGAGCCGTTCGACTCGGTGATCTCGGAAACGACGCGCAGCGTGTAGGGGAACTGCTCGTGATCCGGCAGGATCGGATGAACAGCCCGCCAGGCCAGCTTGCCGTGGCCGATTTCGCGGCGCCCCGGTGAGCCCATGCGGCCGGTCTCGCCGACGGAGTAGGGCGGGAAGTTGTAGTGCAGCAGGAACTTCTCTTTGTAGGTTCCCTGCAGGGCATCGACGAACTGCTCGTCGTCGCCCGTGCCCAGCGTCGTCACGACGAGGGCCTGCGTCTCGCCGCGTGTGAACAGCGCGCTACCGTGGGTGCGGGGCAGAACGCCGACCTCGCAGACGATCGGACGGACGGTCACGAGATCGCGGCCGTCGATGCGCTTCTTGGTGTCGAGAATGCTGCCGCGCACGACATCCTGCTCGGCCTTCTTGAAGGCACCGGCGACCTTGCCGGCGATCGAGCCGTCATCGTCCTCGGGGACGAGCGAAGAAACGACCGTCTCCTTCACCTGGGCGATGCTGTCGCGGCGCTCCTGCTTGGAGACGATGGCGTAGGCGTCGCGAAGACCGGCGTCGGCCAGTTCGCTGACCTTGGCGACCATGTCCGAGTTGTCCTCGGTCTTCAGATCCCATGGCTCCTTGGCGGCAACCTCGGCCAGCTTGACGATGGCATCGATCACGGGCTGGAAGTGCTCATGGCCGTACATCACGGCGCCGAGCATGACGTCTTCGGGAAGCTCGCTGGCTTCGGATTCCACCATCAGAACGGCGTCTTTGGTGCCCGCGACCACGAGGTCGAGCGAGGTTTCAGGCATCTCGTCGACGAGCGGGTTCAGGATGTACTGGCCGTCCACATAGCCGACGCGCGCGGCGCCGATGGGGCCGAGGAACGGAACACCCGAGAGGGTCAGCGCCGCGGAGGCGGCGACCATGGCCACGATGTCGGGGTCGTTCTCCATGTCGTGCGAGAGCACGGTGGTGATGACCTGGGTGTCGTTCTTGAAGCCCTTGGCGAAAAGCGGGCGGATCGGACGGTCGATCAGGCGCGAGGTGAGGGTTTCCTTCTCGGTCGGACGCCCTTCGCGCTTAAAATAACCGCCGGGAATCTTACCGGCGGCGAACGTCTTCTCTTGGTAGTTCACGGTCAAAGGAAAGAAGTCGATTCCGGGCCGTGCTTCTTTTGCGGCGACAACCGTCGCAAGAACGCAAGTATCGCCATAAGTCGCGAGGACGGCGCCGTCGGCCTGGCGCGCCACGCGCCCGGTCTCGAGTTTGAGCGGGCGCCGGGCCCATTCAATTTCTACAGTGTGTTTATCGAACATGTGTGTGTCCCATTCGGTAGGGAAAGATTAGGCCGCCCCAAAGCCCGGTGGCGATGGGACGAGCCCGTGCATAAGTGTGGAAGCTCCCACGCACGCCGCGGCATGCGGCGCGGATGCTACCGGCGAATTCCGAGCCGGCCGATGAGCTTCTTGTACCGTTCTTCGTCTGACGCTTTCACGTAGTCGAGCAGGCGGCGGCGCTGGCTGACCATTTTCAACAGCCCGCGACGCGAATGGTTGTCCTTACCGTGCGTCTTGAAGTGCTCGGTGAGGTTGCTGATGCGCTCGGTGAGAATGGCGACCTGGACTTCCGGGGATCCGGTATCGTCCGCCTTCGTCGCGTATTCCTTGATAAGCTCTTGCTTGCGTTCAGCACTAATCGACATCGGGTTCTCCTTATAATTTGAGGTGTTTGACAAGGCCGGGCCGGGATGTCGTCCAGCGCGGTCGGATCTGATTGCGGGGCAAGGCTGCGAATATCGCGAGGGGCCCCAAGCAACCGCTGCACTATAGGGATAAAAGTCCCCGAAGCCAGCGCTATTTGGGGGTCTATTCGGGCAGAACAAAGACCCTGGATGGGTGGAATTCCCCTTGGGCAACCTCGCCGATGGCGACGGGAGCCCCCCTTGATACCGCATAGGCGGCACCGGCCATGATCGGCGCATCCCGCCCCCGCAGCAGAACCGCGCGCCCCAGGCGGATATTGGCGGCATCCGCAGGGCTGACGGGCAGCGCCGGCAGGTCGGAAAGCGCCGTCTCCACGGGCTGCAGCAAGGCCAGGAGCGCCTCCCGGCCCTCCTCCGCGGCCTGCTCCACCGCTTCGAGAGTGACTGCCTGGTCGACGGTGAAGCCGCCGACCCGCGTCCGCCGCAGGGCCGAGATATGCCCCAGGCACCCAAGGGCCCGGCCGAGGTCCCGTGCCAGCGCCCGGACATAGGTGCCCTTGCCGCAATCGGCCTCCAGGACGCAATGATCCGGGTCCGGCTGCTCCACCAAGGTCAGACGGTCGATGGTGACCGTCCGGGGCGCCAGCTCGAATTCCTCTTGGTCGCGCGCCAGATCGTAGGCGCGCGCGCCGTCGACCTTCAGAGCCGAGAACCGGGGCGGTACCTGCTCGATATCGCCGATAAATTGGGTCAGCGCGGCCTCGATGGCGCCACGGGGCGCGCGCATCTCGTTGGTCGCGGTTACTGAGCCTTCGGTGTCGTCCGTGTCCGTTTCGGCCCCGAAGCGGACCGTGAAGCGGTAGGTTTTGGCGCCGTCCACCGCAAAGGGGACGGTCTTTGTGGCTTCACCGAAAGCGATCGGCAAAACGCCTGTTGCCAAAGGATCGAGCGTTCCGGCGTGACCGGCCTTTTGTGCGTCGAAGAGCCAGCGCGTCCGTCCCACCGCTTTCGTGGAGGTCAGGCCCTCGGGCTTGTCCAGAATAAGCCAGCCACTGACCGCTTGGCCCTTGCGCCGCCGTGCCATCGAGAAGCCCTCTACGCGTTCTTGCTAGTCGTCGAGGTCACGTGGCGCGTCGCGCCCCACGTCGCGGGCCACTTGGGGAGAGGCCAGAAGCTCGTCGATCCGCGAAGAGGCCTCGAACGAGGTGTCCACCCGGAACCGCAGTTCCGGCATATAGCGGAGGTCGACCCGTTTCGCGACCTCGCCGCGCAGGAAGCGCTTGTGCTGTTCCAGATGCTTGACGACATCGCCGGCTTCGCCGCCGCCCAGCGGCATGACATAGCAGGTCGCGACCTTGAGATCGGGCGACATGCGCACTTCCGGAACGGTCAGGGAATGGCGCGCGATCACGTCGTCCAGCACCTCGCCGCGTGCGAAAATCTCCGCAAGCGCGTGGCGGACGAGTTCGCCCACCTTCAACTGGCGCTGGCTCGGCGCTTTGGGGCCACCATGGTTTCTGTTCATCTCGAACGTTCCATTCAAATGAGAAGTGGATATCAGGTCGTGCGGATGCGACTTGCCCGGTATCCGAACAAAAAGTAAGTCGCTGCAAAAGCTACCCAAATAGCTATGTCAGCAGCGTTGGTAAGGGGGGACAGGCAACCTTCCCGAAGTGAATCTTCATAAAATGGACCAGGTTCGACCGCGTTGGCCACCAGCAGCAGGCTGACCAATATGCACCAAGCTGAGATCGGAAAGGCGAGCCACCACAGTCGGAAGTAAGCCACGCAAACGAGACCAATAGCTAGAAGCGAGAGAGTAATTGGGAAGCCAATCGGGTTGAAAGACGTGGCGGCAGGATTCAAGAGCCACGCCGGACCATCTGCTAGACGCCAATACTCTCCAACTCCCTTGTCGCACACTTCCGCGAACGCAGGCATTGTGCCGATTATCAGCGAAAGAAACGGACTGATTGCCAACAAACATCGTCGGAGCAATGCCATGGCTGTCCCTGGTCTGCGTTGACTAGAACTCCACGCGCACGCGAGAACTGCTGCACTAAAGCGTGCGCTGAACGTGCTCCACCTGGAAGCACTCGATCACGTCGCCCTCGCGCATGTCCTGATAGCCCTCGAACGCCATGCCGCATTCCTGGCCGGCCACGACTTCTTTGACCTCGTCCTTGAAGCGCTTGAGCGTGGAGAGCTCGCCTTCGTGAATGACGACGTTGTCGCGGATCAGGCGGACATGAGCACCGCGCTCGACCTTGCCCTCGGTCACGCGGCAGCCCGCCACCTTGCCGACCTTGGAAATGTTGAACACTTCCAGGATCTCGGCATTGCCGAGGAAGGTTTCGCGCCGCGTCGGGGCCAGAAGGCCCGACATGGCCTGGCGCATATCGTCGACGAGGTCGTAGATCACCGCGTAGTAGCGCACTTCCACGCCGTCGCGCTCCGCTGCCGCGCGGGCCTGCGCATTGGCGCGCACGTTGAAGCCCAGCACCACGGCGCCGGACGTCGACGCCAAGGAGATGTCGGACTCGGTGATGCCACCGACGCCCACATGGACGAGACGGGCCCGGACCTCGTCGTCGCCGAGCTGGCTGAGCGCCGCATTGATCGCTTCGACCGAGCCCTGCACGTCGCCTTTGATGACGAGCGGGAATTCCTTGATCCCATCTTCCTTGAGCTGATTCATCATCTGCTCGAGGCTGCCGCGCTGACCGGCGACGGCAAGCGTCTTGCGCCGCTCGCGCTCGCGATATTCGGTGATCTCGCGGGCCCGCGACTCGTTCTCGACGACGGCGAACTGATCGCCGGCTTCCGGCGCCGTGTCGAAGCCCAGAACCTCGACCGGAACCGACGGACCGGCCTCCTTCGTGTGCTCGCCAAGATCGTTGATCAGGGCCCGGACACGGCCCCAGGCCGAACCGGCGACGATGATGTCGCCGAGCTTGAGCGTGCCGCGCTGAACCAAGGCCGTGCCGACGGGACCGCGCCCGCGCTCGAGCTTGGCTTCGACGATGACGCCATCGGCGGGGCGGTCGGGATTGGCCTTGAGCTCCAGGACTTCCGCCTGCAGCACGACCGCTTCCAGCAGCGCGTCGAGATTGGTTCTCTTGAGCGCCGAAACCTCGATCTCGAGCGTGTCGCCGCCCATGCTCTCCACCACGATCTCGTGGCTCAGCAGTTCCGTGCGGACCCGCTGCGGGTCGGCGCCCGGCTTGTCGATCTTGTTGATGGCGATGATGATCGGCACTTCCGCCGCCTTGGCGTGATTGATCGCCTCGATGGTCTGAGGCTTCACGCCGTCATCGGCAGCCACCACCAGAATGACGATGTCCGTGACCTTGGCGCCGCGGGCACGCATGGCGGTGAAGGCCGCGTGACCCGGCGTGTCGATGAAGGTGATCTTCTGACCCGACGGAATGGTGACCTGATAGGCGCCGATGTGCTGGGTGATGCCGCCGGCTTCCTGACTGACCACATTGGCGGCCCGGACGGCGTCCAGAAGCGAGGTCTTGCCGTGGTCCACATGGCCCATGATGGTCACCACGGGCGCGCGCGGGACGAGATCCTCTTCGTTGTCCTTTTCGCCGATGAAGCCTTCTTCCACGTCGGCTTCCGACACGCGGCGCACGGTATGGCCGAACTCCTCGGCGATGAGCTGCGCGGTATCGGAATCGATCACGTCGGTGATCTTGTGCATCGCGCCGTCCTTCATCAGGTATTTGATGATTTCGACGCCGCGCTCGGCCATGCGGTTGGCCAGTTCCTGGATCGTGATGACATCGGGAATCGTCACCTCACGGGCGATCTTCTGGCCCGTCTGAGGCCCGGTTCCCTGCTTCTTCTGCCGTTCGCGATGGCGCTTCAGCGAGGCAAGGCTCCGCTGCCGCTGCTCTTCGTCGAGCGCGTTGGTAATCGTGAGGCGTCCGCGAACGCGGCGCTCTTCGCCACGGCGCGGTGTCGGCGTGGCTTTCTTATGCCGGGCATCGGCCTGGCGCTTCGGGCCCTCCTGATCGGGCTCCATCGGCCGGCGCGGCGCCTCGGCGGCCTTCGGCGCAGCCTTGGGCTTCGCCTTGGCCTCGGCTTCCGCCTCGGCGGCCTTTTGGGCCGCTTCCTCGCGCTCCCGCGCCTCGGCCTCTGCGGCCTCCTTGGCGCGCTGCTCGGCGAGGGCGGCCTCTTTGGCAGCATCCTCCTTGGCCCGCTCGCGCTCTTCGGCCTCGCGGACCCGGGCGTCGGCAAGCGCCTTGGCGCGCGCGCCCTTCTCCTCTTCGGAGAGCTGTTTCAGAACGACGCCGGAACGGCGCTGCTTGCTGGCTGCCGGCTTGGGTGCAGGCTCTCTCGCAGGCGCCTCTTGTGCGGCGGACTTGGCCTGCGGCTTCTCTTTGGCCTCGTCGGCCGCGCCGCCAGATCCGATGGACCGGCGCTTTTTCTTCTCGACCAGGACGGACTTGGAGCGCCCATGGCTGAAGCTCTGGCGCACATGGCCCGACTCCACCGTCCGGCGCAAATTAAGCGTCATCTTGCGCCCGCCGCTCTTGCCTTCAGTCTCGTTGGTCTCGCTCATTCTTGTTCCGTATCCAATCCGTGTGTGTCTGCGAATGCAGAAATTCCCTTGCGGTAGCGCTCGACACGCAAGGCCGCCGCAAGAAACTTTTGAGCCGCACCGCCCTGGATGAGGGCAGCATGTATCACATTTGTCCGGCCCGATGCCAAACCCAATTCATCTGCGGTAAAGACGCAGATCGCCGGAAGGCCTTGGCCGCTGGTGACGGCGCGGGCCTTGCCGTCCAGTTTCCGGACGCCGTCCGCCGCCGCATCGGCGGCGTGAACCAAGGCGATGGTCCGGCCTGATCGCAGGGCCTCTTCAACCTTGGTATGGCCGAAAACCAGTTCGCCAGCCTTGTTGGCCAAGGCCAGCGCTCCGAGAGCAGACTCCGCCAGGAGGCCGTCAACCTGCTCGGCCAAGCCGTCCGGCGCGCGAGCATCGGTCTTGAGCGCGCGGCCGAAGGCGCGACGCTTCGCAGCCTCCGCTATCGTATCATATGCGGCGGTGAGCCAAACCCCCCGGCCGGGGAGGCGCTCCTTGAGGTCCGGGACGACGGTGCCGTCTGGCCCCAGCACAAAGCGGATAAGGTCAGATTTGGCCCGGTGGGCACGCGTCAGCGCACAGCGCCGCTGGGTATCCCCAGAGGCCTGTCGCGACGGGGACCGCCGCGTCTTGCCATGCACTGCCGTTTCCAACTGCAATCGCCTTGTGTTCTAGCCGCCTCATGACGCTGTTGCGTCTTCGCCGGAAGTTTCGTCCTTGTCCGCGGCGCCCTCGGTGTCCTCGGAACCGTCTTCTTCGGTCTCCTCGGGCTCGTCAGGGATCAAATCCGCCTCGTCGATCCAGCCCGCCTTCACGCGGGCGGCCAGGATCAGGTCCTCGCATTGGGCCCGGGTCATGCCGAAACCGTCGAGGAACCCGGAATGACGGGTCGTCTCCTTGTCCTGCCGCTCGGTCCAGCCCGCGAGATCGTCGGTGGCGCAGTCGGCCAGATCTTCGACCGACTTAACCTCGTTCTCGCCAAGTGCCACCAGCATCGCGGTGTTCAGGCCCTCGAGCTGCAGCAGATCGTCCGCAACGCCGAGTTCCTTGCGCTTGGCATCGAGTTCGGCCTCGAGCTTCTCGAGATGCTCGCGCGCACGCGCCTGAATCTCGCCTGCGGTTTCCTCGTCGAAGCCTTCGATGGAGGAAATTTCGTCCGTGTCCACAAAGGCCACTTCCTCCACCGAGGAGAAGCCTTCCGAAGCCAGCAGCTGGGCGATGACCTCGTCCACGTCGAGGGCTTCCATGAACCGTGCCGAACGCTCGGCGAACTCCGCCTGACGGCGCTCGGATTCGGACGCCTCGGTCATGATGTCGATATCCCAACCGGTGAGCTGGGAGGCGAGGCGCACATTCTGGCCCTTGCGGCCGATGGCGAGCGACAATTGCTGGTCCGGTACCACCACCTCGATGCGCTCGGCATCTTCATCGAGCACGACCTTGACGACTTCTGCTGGAGCCAGTGCGTTCACGATGAAGGTCGCGGCGTCCGGCGACCATTGAATGATGTCGATCTTCTCGCCCTGAAGCTCGTTGACGACAGCCTGCACGCGGGAGCCGCGCATACCCACGCACGCGCCCACGGGATCGATCGAACTGTCGCGGGAGATGACGGCGATCTTGGCGCGGCTGCCTGGGTCGCGGGCGACGGATTGAATGGTGACGATGCCTTCGTAGACTTCGGGTACTTCCTGCGCGAAGAGCTTGGCCATGAATTCCGGGTGAGTCCGCGACAGGAAGATCTGCGGTCCGCGCTGTTCGCGCCGCACGTCGTAGACATAGGCGCGTATGCGGTCGCCATAGCGGAAGTTTTCGCGAGGCAGGGTCTCGTCGCGGCGCACGACCGCTTCGGCGCGGCCGAGATCCACGATCACATTGCCGTATTCGACACGCTTGACGATGCCGTTGACGATCTCGCCCACGCGGTCCTTGTACTCGTCGTACTGACGCTCGCGCTCGGCCTCGCGCACCTTCTGCACGATCACCTGCTTGGCGTTCTGCGCGGCCACGCGCCCGAAATCGAGCGGCGGCAGAGGCTCAGCGATGAAGTCGCCGACCTGGGCTGCGGGGTTCTTGCGCCGGGCCTCGGCCAGCGCAATCTGCGTGGCCTCGAGCGTGACGTCCTCGACCACTTCCAGCAAACGGGCCAGCGAGATCTCGCCGGTCTTCGGGTCGACTTCCGCCTTGATTTCGTTCTCGCTACCGTAGCGCGACTTAGCCGCCTTCTGGATCGCGTCTTCCATGGCGGTGATGACGACTTCGCGGTCGATCGACTTCTCACGCGCGACCGCATCGGCGATTTGCAGGAGCTCCAACCTGTTGGCGCTCACACCTGCCTGAGACATTCCTTAGCCTCCAAACAAAGTTACGTTCGTATCCGGCAAGCCCCAACGGATTGCCGCAAAATTCAATGGGCGGCGTCGCCACCCGAAAGATCTGCACGAAGCGTGTCCGCGTCGATGGTCAGCTTCGCTTCGCCGATGAGCGAGAAGGGCAGGCCGATGATCATCGGCTCCGGATTGCCTTCCAGCTCGACCTTCAAATGCACTTCGTCGTCGACCACATCCTCGATCCGGCCTTTGAACCGTTTGCGGCCGTCGACGGCCTCTTTCAGCTCGACCTTCGCGTCATGCCCCACCCAGGTGGCGAAATCGCTCGGGCGGACCAGAGGCCGATCGATACCGGGCGAGGAAACCTCCAGGTGGTATGTCTCAGGCATCGGGTCGTAGGCATCGAGTACGGGAGACAGGCGCCGGCTGATCGTCGCGCAATCGTCCACACTCATCTGTCCGTCCGGCCGCTCGGCCATAATCTGCACCGTGCCGCCGTCACGCCCCGAAATCTTGATCCGCACAAGACGGAAACCAAGTTCGTCCAGGACAGGTTCGGCGAGGTCCGCAACAGCGCGCTCCTGCCCGGTCTCCCGGACAAAGCGGCGATCCTCGTCTGCAGCAACGCTCGACATTGATGTCCGCACTCAAGGGTTTCGATCGATCAGGGTCTGCGATAGCGAGAAACGGCTATGCGCACCGCGTGCGGCCGAAGCCCATAACAAAAAGGAGCGGGCCAAGGCCCACCCCTGATCAAATCAATCATGAGTTTCTGGCGCTAATATACGGTCTTTTTCGAACGATTCAAGCGCGCCACGCTGCGGAAATTCGATATTTTTCAGTCGGTTCCGATTATTCGGACAGGAGCTGGCGCTTGATGCGGGCAAAATCGGCCGCGCGCGCCAGACTCAAGGAGCACAGGCAGGCCGAGTAGTTTCCCCCGATCGACGTGGCACCGAACGCGAGTTCGTCCTCGAAGGTGCAGTTGGAGTCGCGATAGGCCATCCACTTCATCTGGGCCGCCGTGAGCGCCTCTAGTTGGAGGTCGGGTTTCTGCCCCATGACATCCGCGTGCCGCCGAATGGCCGATTTGAGCGTGCCGTAGGCCTCGTTGAGAGCAGTATCCGAAGCATCGGCTTTGCGGGACAGGCACGCCTTGTATTCCGGGTTCGAGGTCGTCTGGGATTCGCAGTCCGTGTAGCAGGTGGATTCGATGTCGGCCGCGTGCGCGGGCAATGCCGCGGCAAGGCTCGGCAGCACGAGTGCCAGCACGATGAGAAGGACGGTCCGCATGGCGTGCTCCAAGGGGTTGTTCCAAGGTCAGCGACGGCGAAAGCAAAGATAGGACGGCTTCCGGCCCTCGCTCAATGCCTTGCGCTCGTAGCGGGTTTCCGGCCAGTCCGCGGGCCGCTCCCGCCAGTCGTTGGCGCGGCGCGCGGTCCAAGCAAAATCCCCATCGCGGCCGATCGTGGCCAGCGCCGCGCGCACATAGTTCATATCGTCGCTGGCAAACCGCAGCTCTCCCCCGGCACGGAGGATGCGGGCGAGGGACCGGACGAGTGGCGGCGTCAGCAGCCGCCGTTTGGCCTGGCGTTTCTTCGGCCAGGGGTCCGGGAACAGAATGAAGGCGCGGGAGATCGACGCGTCGGGCAGCCAGGCGATGAGGTCGCGCGCGTCGCCGTCATGGATGCGGATCGTGTTGATGCCGTGATCGTCGATGCCCCCGAGTAGGCTGGCAACGCCGTTGAGGAAGGGCTCGCAGCCGATAAGGCCGATGTCCGGGTTCGCGCGCGCCTGCCAGAGGAGGTGCTCCCCGCCGCCAAAGCCTATTTCGAGCCAGGCCTCGCGCAACGGGCGATCGAACAACGTCCGCACATCGTTGGGGGCCGGGTGTGAGAGGTCAGGACGCAGCTGCGGCAGAAGATCGGCGACGAGCGTTGCCTTGCGGGCGGTCAGCCGTTTGCCCTTGCGCCGTCCATAGGAGCGGAGCGGGCGCGCGTCGCCGCCGTCTCGTGTCTCCGTCGTCATCTCACGCTGCGTGCCAAGCATGGGGTCGCCTGTCTACCCCCAAAAAGCCGATGGCCGGGGCGATGCCCGGCCATCAAGCGAGTTCGTTGCGTGTCCTTGCGGCTTAGCTGAGCGCGCCGCGAATCGGGTCGGCCAGGTCGACGCGCTCCCAGGAGAAGCCGCCGTCGTTTTCCGGCGTCCGGCCGAAATGGCCGTAGGCGGCGGTGCGCTCGTAGATCGGCCGGCTGAGGCCGAGATGCTCGCGGATACCGCGCGGGCTGAGATCCATCACCTCGCGCAGGGCGTTCTCGAGCTTGTCTTCGGCG
Source organism: Methyloceanibacter sp. wino2 (assembly GCF_003071365.1). Taxonomy (NCBI): domain Bacteria; kingdom Pseudomonadati; phylum Pseudomonadota; class Alphaproteobacteria; order Hyphomicrobiales; family Hyphomicrobiaceae; genus Methyloceanibacter; species Methyloceanibacter sp. wino2. The sequence goes on along the minus strand of NZ_CP028960.1, from coordinate 1,325,827 downwards.
ACCTTTCCCGTCCCATGCAGATCCGCATAGAGCGACAAAGGCTGCGACACGCCGATGGCGTAGGACACCTGCAAGGTGCACTTGTCGGCAAGTCCCGCCGCGACAACGTTCTTGGCGAGGTACCGGGAGGCGTAAGCCGCCGAACGGTCGACCTTGGTCGGGTCCTTGCCGGAAAAGGCGCCGCCGCCATGCGGGGCCGCACCGCCATACGTGTCGACAATGATCTTGCGGCCGGTCAGTCCGGCATCGCCGTCGGGGCCGCCGATGACGAAACGGCCGGTCGGGTTCACGTAGAACTTCGTCTTGCCGTCGACCCAGCCCTTGGGAAGGACTTCGTCCACCACGCCGCGGACGATCGCTTCGACCTGTTCCGTTGTGGCTTTCTCGTCGTGCTGAGTGGAGACCACGACGGAATCGGCGCGGACAGGCATGCCGTTCTCATAGACCAGCGTCACCTGGCTCTTGGCATCGGGACCGAGTTCCGGCGTGCGGCCCGCGTGACGGGCTTTGGCCATCTCGTGAAGGATGCGATGGGAATAGAAGATCGGCGCGGGCATCAGCGCGTCCGTCTCGCGGCAGGCATAGCCGAACATGATGCCCTGGTCGCCGGCGCCCTCGTCCTTTTCCTTATCGGCATCGGCGTCCACGCCCATGGCGATATCGGCGGACTGCTCGTGCAGGAGGTTTTCGAACGTGGCGAGGTCCCAGTGGAAGCCTTTCTGCTCGTAGCCGATCTCCCGAACTGCGCGCCGCGCCGCCGCTTCGATGGCTTCGCTGGTCACGCTCTCCGGGCCCCGGACCTCGCCCGCAAGGACGATATGATTGGTGGTGACAAGTGTCTCGCAGGCCACCCGCGAGAGCGGATCGGCAGCAAGATACAAATCGACCACGGCGTCGGAGATGCGGTCGCAAACCTTGTCCGGATGTCCTTCGGACACGGATTCGCTCGTAAAGAGGTAGTTTCCTCGGGCCACTGGGCTTCCCTTCGTGTGAGATCGTCGGCACAGGCCGACGTGCGGGGCCGGTTCTGGCAACGGCGCGACCCGAGGTCAAGCCCCTTACGTTGAGAGAGTGCTGCGGACCCTACTTCTGATCCTTCGGCTCGATCAGGGCCCGGACGAGGTCGACGATGCTCTTGCGAACCTTTGGATCGGGAATCTTGGTGAAGGCGCGATTGAGCTCAAGTCCTTCGCGCGTATTCAGAAAGTCGAGGATGAAGGCCTCGGATTCCGGTTCCGCCATGCCGGGCGTAGCCGCGTTCTCTTCGATGTTGGGAGCTTCCTCGAAGAAGAACCCCACGGGCACGCCGAGTATTTTCGAGATGTGGTAAAGGCGGCTCGCCCCGATACGGTTTGCGCCCTTCTCGTACTTTTGCACCTGCTGAAAGGTCAGCCCCATGCTATCGCCGAGGCGCTCCTGGCTCATGCCGAGAAGCATGCGCCTTAACCGGACTCGGCTGCCAACATGGGCGTCGATGGGATTGGGTTTTTTCCCTGCCATTGAATCGTTCTCGTTTGGGGCTGATTGCGAAAGAGGCCGCCGGGCTCTCCCGCCAAAGTTTCTAGGTTAGGCAAGTACATAGGTTGGCCCAGGTCAGCCCGTCAAGCGCGGCGGCCCGGTCCAGATGCGGCATACAAGCCATCCCAATAAGGCGATTCCGAGGGCAAGAAACTCCGCCCACAACCCCCATACGGCATAGGGCGTGATGAGGCCCAAAGTGGGCACGTCGACGTCGCGGATGGCCCTCTTATCCAGATCGATCTTCGCAAGAACGCGGCCGTGAGGATCCACGACCGCCGACACGCCCGTATTGGCGACACGCACCAAAGGCAGCCCGAGTTCCACCGCGCGCACGCGCGCCTGATAGAAGTGCTGATAAGGTCCCGCGCTCGACCCGAACCACGCATCGTTGGTGACGTTGAGCATCCAGCCCGGACGTTCGGCGCCGCCAGGAGGGGAAGCTTCGGCACGGACCTCGTTCGGAAAAATGATCTCATAGCAGATCAACGGCAGTGCCGGCGGCGCGCCGGGGACCGTCATTAGGCGGGGACCTGTTCCCACGCTGAAGCCCCCGCGCACACCGGTCATTTGCATGACGCCGAGGCTCTCCAGGAAGTCCTGGTAAGGCAGATATTCGCCGAAGGGGACCAGGTGGATCTTGTCGTAAACGGCGACGACCTGCCCCTCATCGTCCACGGCCATGAGGCTGTTGTAGGCGTGGCGGGCGAGAAGAATTCCGTTGTCGTTGCGCCGTTCCGTCCAGCGTGCGCTTCCAACCAGCAGGACCGTCCCGTCGGGCAGCATGTCTCCGATCGCGGCGAGTGCGTCTGGAGATTTGTCGAGCGCGAAAGGCAGGGCCGTTTCCGGCCAGACCACGACGTCGACGTCCTCGAGTCCCGGCCGGTCGGTCATTTCGAGATAGGTCTCGAAGATCCGGGTGGCGTTCTCGGGCCGCCATTTCTCGGCTTGGTCGATATTGGCCTGTACGAGGCGGACGCGAAAGTTCGTAGGCGTGTCGGTCGCGTCTGCGAGGCGCAATGCGCCCCAGACATAGGATGCAGCGACCAGTGCCAGGAGGAGGGTGGCCAGAGCGGCCGACCCGCGGCTGGGTTTGCCGCCACCGCTCCAAATGGCCGCAGGGGACGCGAACACCAGAACCGCGAACACGGTCGCGGCGTAGACGCCGAAGAGAGCGGCGAGCTGCATCAGAGAGGGGTCAGCGAGGAGCCCGTAACCGATCAGGTTCCAGGGAAGACCCGTCAGCACGTATCCGCGCGCGAGTTCCGAAAGTCCGAGCCCCAGTCCCAGGGCGAAGATCCGAGCCGGGCCTTCGCGCCACAGCACCATGGCGAACGCGCAGCCGCCCGCGAAGAACAAGGCCATGCCGGCCGGGAATGCCGTCATGACGAAGGGGATCAACCAGCCGTGGCGCCAGGGCTCGACCAGGAAAGCTTCGGCGATCCAATAGAGCCCCGTGAGGAAGAACCCGAAGCCGAACCAGACGCCCGTCAGGCCGGCGGCAAGCACGCGTGCGGTGCGCGTTTCTCCGCTGCGGTAGCTGCCGTCGAGCAGCCAAACGAGCCCGCCAAGGCTCACGAACAGGATGGGCCACAGATGAAACGGCGCGAAGGCGAGAACTGAAATTGCCCCGAGCGCGATGCCCGTGGCGGCGCGTTTCAGGCCGGTCAACCCCGCCGTCCAGGCCGCGATGCGCGCGGGCCCTGCCACGGCGCCGCTCAAGACTCGCTTGGCGTTGCGCCGCTCTTCTCGACGGGGATGACATGCCCCTTGGGCAGATGGATGCGCACGCGTTTGATCCGTCGCGGGTCGGCGTCCAGAACCTCAAACTCGACGCCGCACGGATGGCTCACCACCTCGCCGCGAGCGGGGATCCGGCCGGCGAGCGCAAACACCACGCCGCCCAGCGTGTCGATATCCTCTTCCTGTTCGTCGGTGACGAGGTCGACGCCCAGATACTCGTCCAGCTCTTCGATTGGCAACCGGGCGTCCGCGACAAGCCCAAGCACCGGATCGTTCTCCAGCATGGGTTCGTCTTCGACGTCGTGCTCATCGGCGATGTCGCCCACGACCTCTTCCACCAGGTCCTCGATCGAGACGAGGCCGTCCGTGCCGCCGTACTCGTCGACGACAAGCGCGAGATGAAGCTGCGCCGTCTGCATCTTGAGCAGGAGGTCGAGCACGGACATGGACGGCGGCACGTAGATCAACTCGCGTGCGATTTCGATCGAGCCGACGGTGCGCGTTAGGTCGACCTTGCCGAGGTCGATGCGGCCGTCATCGTTGCCGTTCGCTTCCTCGGTGATCCACGACATCAGGTCGCGGATATGAATCATGCCGCGCGGGTCATCCAAGGTCTCACGATAGACCGGAACGCGGCTGTGCTCGGACTTCCGGAACACCCGCAACAGATCCTCGATGCTCACGCTGTCGTCCACGGAGACGATGTCCGCGCGCGGGACCATGACGTCCTCCACGGTCAGCGTGCCGAAACGCAGTATACGCAGCATCATGCTGCGTTCCTGCGGGCTCAGCGCATCGCTGGTGCTCTTGACGAGGGCGCTCTCGATGAGGGTGCGCAGGTCTCGTTCGTCGTTGAGCCCGAACGTCTGCAGCAGCCGTTCGAACCAGGAGGACTCGTCGTCGGCCGTGCGGGCCGACTCTATTTCACGATCGCGCTCTGGCGCGGGGGTACTCATCTATGCGATCTCCGCTAGGCCCGCATTGCTGTCCCGGGCGGGAACATCGTCCGCGTAAGGGTCGGCAATGCCCAACGATGCCAGGGCCTGTCGTTCCAAGTCTTCCATCTGTTCGGCTTCTTTGTCGTAAAGATGGTCGAAGCCCAGCAAGTGCAGGGCGCCGTGCACCACCAGATGCGACACGTGGTCGGGCAGGGGAATGCCTTTGTCCACCGCTTCAGCGGTCGTGGTCTCGAGTGCGATGACGATATCGCCGAGGAGCACAGGGACGCCATCCGGGGCGTCGTCCTCGATCGCGCCGGCCGCGTCGGGCATGTCTCCCGACGGAAATGAAAGCACGTTTGTCGGCTCGTCCTTGCCGCGCCAGGTTCGATTGAGATCGCGGATCTCGGCGTCGTCCGTCAGCACGACGGTCACTTCGCAATGCGCAGTCTTCGTAGGCGGTGCGCAGGCAAGTGCGGCGTGGGCTGCAAGCTCCACCATGGCGTCGCTGATACCGCGTTCGGTCCACGCGCCGTCGTGGCGCACGACATCGACGTCCAGCGCGCACGCGGCCGATGTCTGCCTGGTACTCGGTCTAGGGCCGTCGTCGCTCATCAGTCTTCCCCGGCGCCGGGAGCATCGGTCGTCCGCTCCGCAGGCGAGGGCTCCACGAGGGGCTTTGCGTCCGGACGCTCGGACTGGCTGGCGGCATCGTAAGCCGCGACGATGCGCCCGACCAGTTCGCGCCGGACCACGTCCGCATTGGCGAACGCGATGTGGCCGATCTCATCGATCCCGCGCAGGATCTCGATGGCCTGGAACAGGCCCGAATCCTGCCCCTTGGGCAGGTCGACCTGGGTCGGATCGCCGGTCACGATCATCTTGCTGCCTTCACCGAGGCGCGTGAGAAACATCTTCAGTTGAACCGCCGTGCAGTTTTGCGCCTCGTCGAGAATGACCATGGCATTGGAAAGCGTGCGCCCGCGCATGAACGCGAGTGGGGCGATTTCGATCATGCCGGTCTCGAGCCCGCGTTCCACCCGCTCGGAGCCCAGCGTGTCGTAAAGGGCATCATAAAGCGGGCGCAAATATGGATCGACCTTCTCGCGCATGTCGCCGGGCAGGAAGCCCAGGCGCTCGCCGGCCTCCACGGCCGGGCGCGACAGGATCAGCCGGTCGCAAAGACCGCTCTCCAAGGCGGCTGCGGCGAACGCCACGGCGAGATACGTCTTGCCCGTGCCGGCCGGTCCCGTGGCGAACACGAGGTCGTTGTTCTGCAGGCATTCGAGATAGGCGCTCTGCGCGGGCGTCCTTGCGGTGATGACGCGCTTGCGGGTCTTGATCTGCTGTGCCTTGGGGCGAACGCCGCTCTCGGCCACGTCGGCTGCGGTGGCGTGACGGACTGCACCGGCCACGTCTCCGACGCCGATGGTCTCTCCCGCGGCGAGGCGATTGTAGAGGTGCTCGAGGATGACCTTTGCGGCGGCGCAGGCCTCAACCGGGCCGCGCAGGGCGATCGCCGTGCCGTTGACCACGGCCTCGATGCCGAGCCGTTCTTCGAGAACCGCTAAGTTTGCGTCGAAATGGCCAAGAAGGTCGCGCACAAGGGCCATATCGTCAAAATAGACGACCAGGGGCTCTTGGACCCCATTTGCCTGCGCCGTATCTAGGCGCTTTGCCGTTGCTACTCGCCCGCGCGTCAAAAGTGCTTTCCGAAAACTGCCTTGCAGCTCAAACGGCTGTTCGAATCGGCTCGCGCCATTCAAATCCCGCGTTCATGACACCGGTAAGACTGTTCGGCCCCGCGGCCGAGATGTCAACCTTGGCGATGCGACCTATCAACCGTTCCGGACCGTCCACATACACGGCCTGAAGGTAAGGAGAACGCCCGGCGATCTGTCCGGGTTTCCTGCCCTTGCCCTCGAAGAGCACCGGAATCCGGCGGCCGACTGTCGCACGGTCGAAGGCGCGGCGGCTTTCTTCGATCTGCGCCTGGAGGATGGCGAGCCGTTCCTTCTTAACCATGTCCGGAACTTGTCCCTCGAGCGAGGCGCCGGGCGTGCCCGGACGGGCGCTGTATTTGAACGAAAAGGCTTGGGCGAAGCCCACGCGCTTGGCCACGTCGAGCGTGGCCTGGAAGTCTTCATCCGTTTCGCCGGGAAAGCCGACGATGATGTCCGTTGACAGGGCAAGGTCGGGCCGCGCGGCCCGGATGCGCTCGATGAGGCGCTCGTACTCCTCGGCCGTATGTTTGCGGTTCATGGCCGCCAGGATCCGGTCCGATCCCGCCTGATAGGGCAGGTGCAGATACGGCATCAGCTTCTCTTCGTCCCCGAACAGGGCGATGAGGTCCTCGTCCATGTCGCGCGGATGGCTGGTGGTGAAGCGCATGCGGGCGATGTCCGGGATCTCCGCGAGCCGCCGCAGCAGTCGCGCCAGGGACCAAGCCGAACCGTCCTCGCCGTCGCCGTGATAGGCGTTGACGTTCTGGCCGAGCAGCGTCACCTCGCGCACCCCGGCGGCGGCGAGCCGTTCCACCTCGGCGACGATGTCCGTCACGGGCCGCGAGTATTCGGCGCCGCGCGTATAGGGCACGACGCAGAACGTACAGAACTTGTCGCAGCCCTCCTGCACCGTCACGAAAGCGGAAACCTGGCGTTTGCCGCCGGCACGTGTGGGAAGCGCGGTGAATTTGTCGTCGGCCGGGAATTCGGTCTCGACCGAGCGTTCGCCGGTCTCGGCCTTGGCCACGAGGTCGGCGAGCCTGTGCAGGCTTTGCGGTCCGACCACGATATCGACCACGGACGCGCGGGCGATGATCTCCTCGCCTTCGGCCTGCGCCACGCATCCGGCCACGGCGACCATGGTGTTGCGCCCTTGGCCTTTGCGCGCTTCCTTGTTGACCCGCACGCGGCCGAGTTCCGAGTAAACCTTCTCGGCGGCCTTCTCACGGATATGGCACGTGTTGAGGATCACGAGATCCGCATCGTCCATGGCCTCGGTCACGTCGTAACCGGCAGGCGCCAGCGCTTCGGCCATGCGCTCTGAATCGTACGCATTCATCTGGCAGCCGAAGGTCTTGATATGGAGCTTTTTGCGGCTCTGGGTCATGCGCTGTTGTGAGCAAGCCCCTGACATTCGTCAAGAGGCGCGCGCGAGCCCTATTGCTGCAGGCGCACGAGCACGCTGTCGGCCGCGCCGAGCGCGTCGGTCACGGTTAGCCGCACGAAGCCTGGGCCTTGGGGTGAGAAGAACACGGTGCCGGCGCCACGCGCCGATTGCAGCGGCAGCCCGTCCACCAGGATGTTCAGCGGGGCCGTGCCGCCGGTGAACTTGATGGCGACGGGATCGATGGCGTCGCCGTCGGCCTCGAGCGCCAATGAGGCGCCGTCCGGTGGGAACAGGATGCGCACGTCCGGTGCGCGCGTCGTGCCGGCAAGTGTGTTCGCGCCGAAGCGCCGGAGCGGCGGCGGCAAGTGCGCGGTGCGGGCAAGCAGGACCCCATTGGGCGCGGGGCGCAACGGACGCGGCTGCTTGATGAGACGCGCGAACACGTCGAACAGGATCGGCGCCGCCGCGGTGCGCCCCAAAAGACCGGGCACCGGGGCCCCGTCGGGACGTCCCGTCCAGACCCCGACCGTGTAGCGCCCGTCGAAGCCGACGGCCCAAGCGTCGCGATAGCCGTAGCTCGTGCCCGTCTTGAAGGCGATTCGTCCGCCGAGCGCGTTCGGCGGCGGCGGGGCGTCGCGCAAGACGTCGCCCACATACCAGGCCGCCACCGGCTCCATCAGCCGCCGTTCAGGCCAGCGCGGCTCTGCCTCCCGTTCGTAGAGCGGCAGGACCGTCCCCTGACGCGCCAGGCCCGCATAGAGCGCGGTAAGATCGACAAGCCGAATGCCGATACCGCCGAGGCCCAAAGCAAGTCCGGCCGTTTCGTGCTCAGGCAGTTTCAGCCGCGCGCCCGCCTCGTCGAGACGCGCCAGAAGGCGGCTGGGGCCGACCGCATCGAGCAGCGACACTGCCGGCACGTTGAGGGACTGTTGCAGCGCCCGGCGCACCGTGACGGTGCCCTGGAAGGTCTGGTCGAAATTCTCCGGCGCGTAGTCGCCAAATCGAATGGGCCGGTCCTCGATCAGCGACTCCGGATGGATCAGGCCATCCTCGAAACCGAGCCCATAGATGAAGGGCTTCAGCGTGGAGCCCGGCGAGCGCACCGCGCGGGTGAGGTCCACCTGACCGGCGCGGTCGAGATCGAAATAGTCGGGTGTGCCGACACGGGCGAGGACGCGGCCCGTGTCGTTCTCAACGACCACGATGGCCACGGACATGGCATCGCCAAGAGCGATGGCGCGGTCGCGGGCCAGCCGCTCCAGGCGCCGTTGCAGCCGTGCGCGGATCGTCAGCCGTATGATCGATTGCCCGGAGGACGCGGCCTTGGCGTCGTCCGCGGCGTGGGGCGCGCCGAGCGGCATGGGCCGGCGCGCGTCCGGCACCGGCTCGGCTTTCGCGGCTTCCAGTTCCGCAGGGCTGAAGATGCCGCTGTCCGAGATGCGATCGAGAACGCGATTCCGGGCGGCGCGCGCGTGATCCGGGTGGCGATCGGGGCGGCGATATTCCGGCGATTGCGGTAAAGCGACCAGCAGCGCCGTCTCGCCGAGCGTCAGGCGCCGCGGTTCCTTCCCGAAATAGGCGAACGACGCGGCGCGAATTCCTTCGAGGTTGCCGCCATAGGGCGCGAGCGTGAGATAGAGCGCGAGGATCTCGTTCTTGCTGTAGGCCTGCTCGAGTTGCAGCGCCCGCACCATCTGGCGGTACTTCGCATAGAGCGAGCGCTTGCGCCGCGGCTCCAAGAGGCGGGCGACCTGCATCGTGATCGTCGACCCGCCGGAGACGATCTCTCCACGCGTCGCGAACTGGAAGAAAGCGCGCGTCATGGAAAGCGGATCGACGCCGTGATGGTCGTAGAAGCGTTTGTCCTCATAGGCGAGAAGCGCATCCAGGAAGCGCGGGTCCACATCCGTTCGTGAAGCAGGGAGACGCCAGCGGCCGTCGGGCGCGAGATAAGCGCGCAACAGGTCGCCGTCGCTGCCGAGCACGGTCTTGGAATAGGTGAGGTTCTTGCCGAGCGGCGGCGGCCCGAACGTGTCGGCAAGGCCGACAAGCGCGCCCGCGACGATGGCGGTGCACCACAACGCGCCGACCGCCGCGTAAGCGAGGCGGCGGCGCCAGTTGCGTCTCTGCGGAGTCCCCATCAGCGCGCCGTTACCTTCACCGTGCCCGTCGCCGTCCGGCCGAAGCGGTCGGGCTGATACATATCTTCGACACTTGCCTGCGGCAGCACATAAGTGCCCGGCGAGACGGCGCGCACGATATAGGCGACGCGGTAGACGACCGGGCTCTTCGCGGTGCGGTCGAACGCCGCCACGAAGCGGTCGTCACGGAACGCCGTGTGCACCGGACGTGCCGCATGGGTGATCCAGGGCAGTCCGCCCGTGTCCGCCGACGAGACCAGCTTCGGATTGTCGATCTCGAAGCCCGCGGGCACGTGGTCGGTCAGGGCGACCCGCGCGAATTGCGGCTTGGCTTCCGTCACGGAGAGCAGAACCACATAGCGTTCGTTCTGCTTGGCCTCGGCGATGTCGACCTCCTGGCCGTCCAGCGTGTGGAAGGTGCGCTCGAGCGCAAAGCCGCTGTCGGTTGCGGGCTCGGGCGATGTCGGTGCGCCGGAAACAGAGAACACCACGTCGACGGGCGCGCTGCCGCGATTGGTCACCGCGACCGGACTGATGCCGAGGTCCTCTTCGCTGTAGTCCCGATAGAGCGGGCCGCTCTGCGGGATAGGCTCGGCCGCGCCCGATGCGACGTCGAGCTCGACGCCCTGGTTCCCGAGAGCGCGCGCGGCCAGGATGAGCCAGGCGTCTTCCTGCGTCGATGTGCGGGTCACGGCCTTGCGGGCAACGCCGATCTCTTTCGTGGCACTGACGAGGATCGGCTCCGCCGCTTTGCCTTCGGCGGCGAGGGTCACCACCGTGGCCGCGTCCCGCAGCCGCGATCCGAAGTCGACACGGCCGTTCGTCGTCACGATCTCATCGGGAAGCGCACTTGCGGCGACGCGGAACGCTTTCTCGGCACGCACGCGGTCGCCGAGCATGGCGAGCGCCGCGCCGATTTCGGCCTGCGCCGCAGGCGAACCCAGCTGGCTCATCTTCACGTCGGCCACGTAACGCAGATCGCCCACCGGCGCCGCCCCGTTCCGCGCCAACACATAGAGCGCGTAAGACAGGGCTAGACCGCCGTCATTGGAGACGTCCGGCGCGGTGCTCACATAATTGCGCAAGCGGTTGATCGCGAGCTTGAAGCGCTCGTCGGGGATGGCGTGGCCTTGGGCCCGCGCGCGCGTCAGGAAGTCGGCGACATAGGCATCGAGCCAAGCATCGCCGCCGCCGGGCGACCACAGGCCGAAGCCGCCTTCGTAGCCCTGACGGGCCAGCACGGTCTCGATGGCGGTATCGATGCGCTTGGCCGTATCCGGGTCTGGCGTTTGTTCCGTCTCCAGCTCGCTCAAGTAAAGGAGCGGGAGCGCGCGGCTCACGATCTGCTCGGTGCACCCCAGCGGGTAGCGGTCGAGCGCCGCCAGCCGGCCGGTGACGTCGAGCGCCGCGGTCGGCGTCACGGAGAGTGCGAGGCTGCCCGTTCCCGGCACGAGATTGGCGAACACATCATTGGAGAGCGTGATGCTCTTGCCGGGTGCAAGCGGTGTCACCGTACGGCGCGCAAAGATCTGCGTGGCCGGTTGCACCTCGATCGTGTAGCGCCGCGCGACCTCGAAGCTCTCGGGGCCGCTCACGGTGATGTCGACGCTGCCTTCGCCGACGCCGAGTGCCGCAAGCTCGAAGGACGCGGCCTTGCGCGTCTTGGCGTCAATGCCGAGCACGCTCTCCGTCTTGGGCAGCGCAATGGGACCTGTCGCGGCCAGCGCGATTGTGTAGTCGCCGCTCGCGCCTTCGACATTGTCGAGGTCAAGGCGCAGCGTCGAGCGGTCGCCCATGAGCAGGAAGCGCGGAAGCGTGGTCGTCACCACCACGGGGTCGCGCACGATCACGTCGCCCGACCCGTGTCCAACTTGGGTCTTGTTCCAGGCGACGGCCATGACCCGCGCCGTTCCCGTGAAGGCGGGAATGTCGAATTCGATCTCCGCGGTGCCGTCGTCGCCGACAGTGACGATGCCCGAGTAGAGCGCAAGCGGCGGCCCGGACGGGGGGCTGCCCTGGAGCGTTCCGGCGCCGCCATCGCCGCCGGTCCTGATCTGGCCGCGCGTTCCTTGCATGCCGTCGATCAACTGCCCGTAGAGGTCGCGGACCTCGGAAGAAAGCTTGCGTTGGCCGAGATAGTATTCGTCCGGGTTCGGCGGCTCGTAGCCGGTGAGATTGAGGATGCCCACGTCGACCGCCGAAACGACGATGTGCGCCTGCTCGCCCGGCACGAGGTTCGTGAGCTTAACCGGCACGAGCAGCTTCGAGTTGGGGCGGATGAGATCGGGCAGGTCCATCGCGACGCCGATCGTGTTCTGCGCCTTGTCGATGCTGAACCATTGCGTGCCGATGGCCCGGCCCGGCATGCGCTTGGCCGCCGCATCGAGCGGACGGCGGAGCGTCGCCAGCACATAGGCGCCCGTCCCCCAGTCCGAACCGACGGTGAGCGGGATCGTCGTGAGGCCGGGTTCGACATCGGCCGTGCTCTGGGTGAGGAGCCTGTCGCCGATCACAGAAAGCGTGACGGTGCCGGCGGCGCGCGCGGTCACGGCGACGTTCATCGTGTCGCCTTCCGCATAGCCGGACTTATCCAGCGCGATCTCGAGGCGGTCGGGCGTATCGGCGCTGGCCTCAGCGTACCAGCCGGAGTCGAAGCCGTAGGTCGTGACGGGACCGAGCGGGTCGGGGCTTTCGACCTCGAGCCGGTAGCGGCCCCAGGAAGCAGGCATCTCGATCGATGCGGGCGCGTCCGCGCCTGCGTCGATCACGCCGTTCGCGACACGGCGCGTGACCTTGATGGGCTCGTAGTTCCAGCTGCCGTATTGGCGGTACCACTGGTACTTCCGCTCAATGCGCAGCAGCTGCCATTTCAGGCCTTTGCTCGCCAGTTGCGTGCCGTCGGGCGCGACCATCACCACGTCGAACTTGGCGATGTCGTTGTCGCTCAGGGCCGTGCCCTTAAAGAGAGGCTTCACGCCGATCATGTCCGCCTTCGGCTCGATCGGCAGCGTCAGATCGTGCTCGACCGCGCGGCCGCCGGGCTCCGCGAGGCGCACCACGATCTTGGCTTGAAGCGGGCGCGATGCGGCGGGCAAGGCGCCGAGCGCCACGTCGAACGTAGCTTGGCCATTGGCGTCCGTTTCAGGGAGATCCGCGAGCGGCAGCGTCTCGACGGTGAAATTCTCGCCGCTGTCGGCGTCCTTGGTGCCGAACACAAAGCCGTCGTATCCGGGCCGGGCGCTGGTGGCCGTGACCTTCAATTCGCCGTCGACCGGAAGTCCCGATGCCGGCGCCCCGTACAGGAAGCGGCCGTCGAGGGCGATCTTGGCGGGGGCAGCTTGCGACAGGCTTTTCGCATCGGTGGAGATGTCGAATTCGAGCCGCTCTGGCACATAGTCTTCGACGAGGAAGCTCGTCTCGCCGATCGGCGCCGCCTTCGGATCCGAATAGACCTTGACCCGGTACGTGCCGGTCTGGGCGGCGGCGATGAGCGGCAGATCGACGGACAGGCCGCCGACCCCTGCGTCCTGCGCGACTATGCGGCGATACTCGATGCCGTCCGGCCGGTCGACAACGAGTGTCGCGTTTAGGTCCGGCACGGCGATCCCCGCAGCGTTCCGGAGCAGAGCCGTGATGTGCACGGTCTCGCCGGTGCGGTAGACGCCACGCTCGGTGAAGACGAAGGAGTCGAGGCCCTTCGGCGCATCCCGCCCCGCCACGCCCCGGTCGGTCAGATCAAAGCCCGGTGTCTTCAGGTTGAGGAAGGCGTAATCGCCTTCCGTGGCGCCCGTCACCAGCAGCGCAGGCGCAAGGCCGCCCTTACCGCGCGCGAGACCCGGCGCGAACGTCACTGCGCCGTCCGCATCGGTCGTTGCTGTGCCGAGAACCTCGTTGTTGCGGGCGATCAGCCGCAGTTCGATGCCGGAGATCGGCTCCGTCGTGGCGAGCGAGTTGACGAAGGCATGAATACCGTCCGAGCCGGAATAGGCCGTCAGCCCGTAGTCCGAGACAACGAACCATTGGGTCGCGCGCTCGCCGTAGTCGTCGCCCGGAACGTCGGAGGGCCGCGCGGCGAGGATATAGATGCCGGGCGCCAAGTGGGGCACGGCCTCGCTGATCGGGAAGGCCGTCGTCACGTCCTTGTTCAGGTCCTTCTTGACCTTGAGCGAACCGCTCCAAACTTCCTCGCCGCTTTCATCCGCGATGTTTTCGAGGCTGTAACCGTAGAGATTGCGCTGAAAGTCGTAGCCGAGCACGGTCCCCAGCAGATTGCGGTCGCCGATGCGATACAGCGTGACGTCGAGTGCGCCGGTATTGACCGACTGGAGCGGAATGCCCTGCTGCCCGGTGCTGGGCAGTACGTACGCCTTGCCCACGGGCCGTACCGACGGCGTGCGATCGCGCACATAGATCGTGAACGGGGCGTTCTTGATGAGATCCTCGTGGACGGACGAGGGCAGCCCCGCACGCAAGGTCACATTATAGGACTCGCCGTGCTTCAGGCCCTCCACGCAAAGCTGCTTGTCATCGAGCGACAGGGCCGGTTTGTCCTCGCCGGCGACGGCGACGAATGGAGCGTAGTCCGCGCGCGCAAGCAGAGGCTCGGTGAACTGGAAACATGCCCGGGGTGAGGTCGCGTCGGAATCCACGCTGAAATCGGCGACCCGGAATCCGTATTTCTCGCGAAGCTGAGCGTAGGTGGCCGCCAGGCCCGGATCGTCGTCGAGCGTGGTGGCAAGCCGCAGCGCGTTCAGCGCCGGACGCCACTCGCTGCCCTTGGCGAACGCGTTGGCGAGAGACCCGAGTGCGGCGGCTTGGCCCTTCGGTGTCTTCGCCTGTGTGTAGGCGATATAGGCGGCAGTTCTGGCTTCGCGGTAGCGCTCGCTGCCATCGTCGTCTTCGTCCGGCGGGATGGCCAGCCAGATGTCGGCAAGGCGCCGCCAAGCCTCGGAGTCGTTCGGCGCGGCGGTAACGATCTGCCCATAGATAAAGGCGGCGTTCCCGAGAGACTGCTTCCGCAGCTGCACGGCGGCCTGCTCCTTCAGCATCGGCACGGGCCGCTCGATGGTGCCGGACTCGTTCTTGAGGTCGACTTTGAGCGTGATGGCCGCTTCGTCCAGCGCGTCGTCTTGATAGGTCTTGTCGGCGGCGAAAGCGGATAGGGAGACGCAGGCGAAAAGCACAGCGGCAAAGCCGGTGCGAAACCACACAACCATGGGTGTCCTCCAGACGCCCGGCCCTCGGCGGCGAGCGGGCGAGGAGGCCATGGTAGCGGAGCATCATGACGGAAACAATTGAGCGGTTGTGGGCCGGTCGGCCGCAACGTGACCGCGCCGCAAACGCCCGACGGACGGGCCATTGCCAATGATTTGACGCTAGCCCGCCACGTCCTGAGCCAGGAGCTCTTGGGCTAGAAGCGAGAACTCGCCGCGCAGCCATTGATGGCACTCGTCGCGGTCGTAGCTCGTGTGCCACAGGAGGCGCACGGGAAACGTCACGGGCTCGACGGGTTGCTTGATCCGCGAGAGGCCGAACTGCCGTTCCAGCAAGCTTGCGAGTGAGGCCGGGAGCGTAAGCAGGGCATCGCTGTTGAGCGTGGCCATGACGCCCACAAGCGCGGAGGAGACCTGCGACGTTCGCCGGATGTCGTGCCCCGCCTGCGCCAGCCGGTCGGCGAGACCTTGGAACCCTGGGAGGGAGTGAACGGCCACGTGCTCCGCACCGGCGAAGGCTTCGCCGTTCGGGCGCCGCTTGGAGAACGGGTGCCCCGGCCGCGCCAGGGTTGCGAGTTCGTCGTCGAAAAGCTTGGCGGCGCGTACGTCCGGCGCCTGGGCGCTCTCGCCCATGATGTCGATGACGAAGTGGCAGCGCGCGTTGCGCAACTCGTCGATAATCGACTCCATATTGGACGACGTCCAATCGACCCGGACGCTCGGCGCGCCCTCCTGCAACCGCTTGCGCAGTGGCTCGATGAGGATCAATTCGCCGGCCTCGCTGGAGGCTGCGGCAAACGCGCGCATCGTCAGCGACGGGTCGAACGGCTTGTTGGGACGAAGCAGGCTCTCCATGCCCGCGAGGATCACGTGGACCGTCGGCGCTAGTTCCTGAGCCCGGGCGGTTGGAACAAGCCTCTGCCCGGCGCGCACGAAAAGCTCATCGTCAAACAATTCCCGCAACTTAGCCAAGGCATGGCTGATGGCGGAGGCGCTGCGCCCGAGCCGTTCGGCGGCACGTGTGACGCTGGCGTCGACCAGCAGTGCATCGAGCGTCACGAGCAGATTGGCGTCGACTTCCTTAAGATGCATATCATTCAACTATTATCATGAAAACTGTTCACTTCATTCATGATAGGGCCCCCGTAGGGTTCTGGCAAGACATTCGGCCGCCCAGCCCGAGTGTCTGAAGTGTTTCAGCCCGAGCCGAAACGCTTCCTCATCTCAGCCTTGCGGCGGCCCACGGTCCCTGGCCGCTGGGCCGTCGCATCTTTCGCCCTTGTCATAGACAAAAGCGATCGAAATTGGTGATTTTAGATAGAAAACGACCGGCGAGTCGTAGCAACTTGAGAGGGAGTTCGATGTTTCGAGGACTAAAGACGATGGTGCCGGCGGCTGTCCTGGCGTTTGGCTGTTACGTCTCGCCCGCGCTGGCCGATAGCCCTAAGGACGTTTTGAAGAATTACGCCGACATCGCGCAGGCCGGATACGAAGATTCGCTTGAGACTGCCAAGACCATGCAGCTCGCGATCGACGAGTTCCTGGAGAGCCCGACGGAGTCGAACCTGCGCGCCGCCCGCGCCGCCTGGATCGCCGCGCGCCCCTCCTACATGCAGACCGAGGCCTACCGTTTCGGCAATCCGATCGTCGATGATTGGGAAGGCAAGGTGAATGCCTGGCCGCTGGACGAAGGTCTGATCGACTACGTCGCCGAGGTCTATGGTGACGAGTCGCCCGAGAACGAACTCTACGTGGCCGACGTGATCAAGAACGTCTCCCTGTCGCTCGGCGGCAAGAAGATCGATACCTCGAAGATCACGAAAGCGCTGCTTGCCGACACGCTGCAGGAAGCGGGCGGTGTCGAGGCGAACGTGGCGACGGGGTATCACGCGGTCGAGTTCCTACTTTGGGGACAAGACCTGAACGGCACGGAGCCCGGCGCCGGCGAGCGTCCCGCGTCCGACTACGATCTGAAGAACTGCTCCAACGGCAATTGCCAACGGCGCGCCGAGTACCTGAGCACCGTCACCCAACTCCTGATCGACGATCTGCAGTGGATGGCCGATCAGTGGAAAGAAGGCGGCGATGCGCGCAAGGCCGTCATGGACGCGGGCGATGAAGGCGGCCTGACCGTCATCATGACCGGTCTCGGCAGCCTGTCTTATGGCGAGCTGGCCGGCGAGCGCATCAAACTCGGCCTGATGGTGCACGACCCGGAAGAGGAGCATGACTGCTTCTCCGACAACACCCATGCCGCACACTTCTTCGACGCGCTCGGCATCCACAATGTCTACACGGGCCGCTATCGCCGCGCCGACGGCTCCGTCGTTTCGGGCCCGAGTGTCTCGGATGTGGTCAAGGCCAAGGATCCGAAAGTAGACGCCGAAGTCATCGCCGCGCTCGATGCCACCATGGACGCGATGAACACGCTCTATCTGCGTGCTCTGACCACCGAGAACTACGACCAGATGATTGGTGAGGGGAACGACGAGGGCAACAAGGTCGTCCAGGACGTGGTCGACGCTCTGCTCGTTCAGACCAAGGCGATCGAGCGGGCCGTGGCAACGCTGGATCTGAAAGCCATCGAGTTCGAGGGATCGGACAGTCTCGATGCGCCCGAGAAGGTGGGAGCTGAATAGACCAAACAGTACGGTCGGCAATAGTTGAAGAGAAATCAGCTACTGCGACGACAATCGACCTTGAGAAAAGATGACTCGGAATGTTGTATTTTACGCATTCCGAGTCGGATCAACGGCGAAAAACAGCCGAAGACGATTAGCAGAATAGAACCTGAAGCCGTTGGGGGGCTGAAAGAATGACAAAAGATCGCAGAGGGTCGGGTGCTCGACCCATTGACAGTATGAGCGCCAGAGGACAGCTTGTGGCTGTTGAAGGTTCCTCGAAGACTCGTTCCGAGAGGATGAAAAGGGAACACGGTGTGTGCCTCTATGGCGCCGAAGCCGTGGCTGCCCCCGCAACTGTGAGCGGTGAGCTCGCTGCCAAATGTGACCACTGGGCAACCGGGAAGGTCGGGCAGAAAGCGATGAACCGTGAGCCAGGAGACCTGCCTTCAACCGTGACAGGGCTGATGGGCGAACGGGGGTGTTCGCACATTGTCGGGATCTTCCGCCGGAATTCTCCGAAAGCGCTGACGCGATTTTTTAGTCACTCGGCTTCGGAGGGAAGAATGTCCGACACACAGAATTCTCCACGCGCGTTGCGCGTTCCTACAGGCTTTCAAATCGGCAAGGGGCTGCGCGCTGCGGCGTTCGGTGCGCTCGCACTCGTCCTTGCACCGGCCGCGGCCAACGCCGCCTGCGAGATCCCGGAAGATCCGTACGATCGGTTTGCCTCAGGGGCCAACGGAAAGCTCGACTTCATCGACGGCGCGAAGGGCGGCATGACCGGGTCGCTGAACAACACGGGCATCGACATCGGCGGCGCCTATGTCGCCGAGCCGTTCTACAATTGGGGCGGCACCGACGAGGGCGGCGAGTATCAAGGTGTGCTCGAGCTCTACGTCAACGCCGACATGAAGAAGCTCGGTCTGTGGGACGGTCTTTGCTTCCACGCCAATGGCTACCAGATCCACGGCAACTCCATCACGGGCTCCAATATCGGGTCCCTGATGCCGGTCACCAGCTTCGAGGCGAACGACGCGACGCGCCTGTTCGAGATCTGGTTCGAGCAGTTCCTGTTCAACGACACGGTGTCGGTCAAGGTCGGTCAGCTCGCGGCGGACGCCGAGTTCTTCTTCGCTGAAGGCGGTGGCTACTTCATCAACGGCACGTGGGGGTGGGCGCCGATCGCGGCCGAAAACAACCCCGGCGGCGGTCCGGCCTACCCGCTGGCCACGCCCGGCGTTCGTGTCGCCGTCACGCCGACGGAGCAAACCAGCCTGATGGTCGGTGTCTACAACGGTAATCCGGCTCCGGACTGCGCCGCGGACGATCCGCAAGTGTGCAACAACGACGGACTGGATTTCGGTCTGCGCGATCGGACGCTCTTGATGGCGGAAGGCGCCTACAGCTATTCGCTGGCGGGCGGTGAACTGCCGGGTTCGATCAAGATCGGTGGTTGGAACCACTTCGGGGACTTCAACCACATCTATACCGATGTAGGCGGCAACCCCATCGCGATCTCCGGCAAGGACGGCAAGCCGCTGGACAACGATTACGCTCTCTATGTGATCTTGGATCAGCTTCTGTGGCACGCGCCGGGTACGGAAGAGGGGCAGGGCCTCGGCTTCTTCACCCGCTTCGCCGGAGCGCCGGACGATCGAAACTATGTCGATTTCTACTTCGACGTGGGTGTGACCATGACGGGCATGATCCCGGGCCGTCCGAACGACGCACTGGCCATCGGTTATGCCTATTCGAGCATTTCCGATCAGGCGCAGGCGTTCAATGTTACCAACGGCGATCCGGCCGGCGAGGGCTACGAGGCCTTGATCGAGATCGCTTACACCATGGAGGTCATCGACGGCTGGACGTTGCAGCCGGACTTCCAGTACATCATGAACCCGGATGGCGGCGTAGAAGCCGACAATGCAACGGTCATTGGCGCTCGCAGCACGTTCGCGTTCTAGAAAGGTGGGCGCGTGAACACAGTACGGTTCACGCCTTCTCAGAGTCAGTCGACCCGACAGCACCGTCAAGTCACGCGAAAGCATGGCTTGGCGGTGTCCTTCTTGTTGGGGCCTGCGTACCTCTGCTGGCGGGTCTCGTATTGTACGCGCGCTCCGCCGGCGGAGCGGGCGCGCCCGACGTGCCGGTGCCGGCGATCGATTTCACGAAAGCCGAGCCGGGCGAAGACCGGCCGGGCGGCGGCGCCACATCCCGTGCCGCGACCGACACCGCCAACGCGTTCTCGCAATCATCCGGCAATATGGGGTTCCGCAAGGAACTCGACTTCAAAATCGGGAACAGCATTTTCCGGCGGCATTGGGTTTCGGCGCCCGCCTCGACCGATGCCTCGGACGGCCTGGGGCCGCTCTTCAATGTGCGTGGCTGCCAGGACTGCCACCTCAAGGACGGACGCGGCCATCCTCCGCTCGCCTCGAACACGCCGGGACCGACGGCCTCGCTCCTGTTCCGTCTTTCCGTGCCCCCCAAGACCGATGACGAGAAGGCTCTCCTCGCCTCCGGCAAGGTGACGGTGCTGCCTGAGCCTGTCTACGGCGGGCAATTGCAGGACATGTCGATCCAGGGCCACGACGCCGAGGGCGCCGTCAAAGTGTCCTACGAGGAGAAAGAAGTTTCGCTCGGGGACGGCGAGACAGTCTCGTTGCGCGCGCCGCACTACGAACTGACCGGACTCAACTACGGTCCCATCAGCCCGGACGTGATGGTGGGCCCGCGCATCGCCCCGCCAATGATCGGGCTCGGACTGCTCGAGGCGGTTCCGGAAGAGCAAATCATGGCCAACGCCGACCCGGACGATGCGAACGGGGACGGTATTTCAGGCCGTCCGAACCGGATGTGGTCCAAGCTGCATGACAAGGAGATGCTGGGCCGTTTCGGCTGGAAGGCGAATGTGCCGACCATCGTCGAACAGAACGCCGATGCGTTTTCCGGTGACATCGGCATCTCGACGACGCTGCATCCGAGCGGCGCCGGCGAATGCACCGAGAGGCAGACGTCGTGCATCGACGCGCCGTCGGGCAACTCGCCCAAGTACCAGAACGTGGAAGTGGGCGACGAGCTGTTCGATCTGATGACGTTCTACACGCAGAACCTGGCGGTTCCGCCGCGCCGGAACGTGGATGCGCCCGAGGTGCTGAAGGGCAAAGAGCTTTTCTACAAGGTCGGCTGCGCTCAATGTCACCAGCCCAACTTCACGACCGGCGATATGCCTGAGCAGACCCACCTGTCGAACCAGCTCATCTGGCCGTACACGGACATGCTGCTCCACGACATGGGCGAGGGGCTGGCGGACGATCGGCCGGACGGCAAGGCAACTGGGAGCGAATGGCGTACGCCGCCGCTCTGGGGTATCGGTCTGACCGAGACGGTGAGCGGCCACACCCAGTTCCTTCATGACGGCAGGGCCCGTAATCTCACGGAGGCCATCCTGTGGCACGGCGGCGAGGGCCAAGCGGCCCGCGACCGTTTTGCCTCGCTGGACAAGGAGGATCGGGAACGCCTCCTGGCGTTTTTGAACTCGCTCTAGTCGCGACAACCGGGCCCCACGCCAAGCTGCGCATCAGATGTTAGACATATGCCAATGACCCGTTTCCTCCATTCGGCCCTGTCCCTCGGGATTCTGTTTCTTGCTCTTGGTTCGGCCGGGCCCGCGGCGCGGGCGGAGGCGGATCATGGCGCCGTTGCCGAGGCCGCGCTGACGAAAGTCATACGGCCGGGTTACGAGGCATTCGCGGACGATGCCGCGACCTTGGCGGCCGTGACCGCCATGCTCTGTAGGGATCCCTCCGACAAGGCTTTGGCAGATGCCCGCGCGGCGTTCGTTGCGGCCGTCGAGGGTTGGAGCGCGGTCGAGATCTTTCAGTTCGGACCGGTCAATCACGAGCATCGCTACGAGCGGCTGTTCTTTTGGCCGGACCGGAAGGGCCTCGGCTACCGGCAGGTCCAGCGGGTCCTCTTGGATAAGGACGAGAGTGTCACGAGTGTGGGGACGCTCGCCAAGAAGAGTGTCGCACTGCAGGGCTTGCCGGCCCTCGAAATTCTTCTTTACGGCAAGGGATCCGACGCCCTTGCGAGCCCCGGAGACGATGCGGTGTTTCGCTGCCGCTTCGCCGCGGCAGTGACTGACAATATTGCGCAACTCTCCAAAGACCTTGTCGAGGCGTGGGCGCCCGATGCGCCGTTCACCAAGAGCTTCCTGGAACCCGAGCCCGACGGCGTGCTCTACCGCGCGCCGAAAGACGTCACGCTCGAACTCTTCAAGGCCTTCAGCAGCGGCATCGAACGGGTGCGCGATCAAAAGCTCGGCCGGGTGCTGAGCGAGTCCGCCGAGCGCGCACGCCCGCGCCTCGCAGCGTTCTGGCGGAGCGGGCAGACCTTTCCGAACATGACCGTCAATCTTCAGTTCGTGCAGGCCCTGTTCGTCGAGGGCGGCTTTGCGGGGATCGTTGCCGACCAGTCGCCGGGCGTCGAAGACTCGGTCGTGTTCGACCTCAAGCGCAGTATCGACGTTCTTGGCGCCGAAACCGAGCCGGTAGCCGAGGTGGTCACCGACCCCGAACAGCGCGGTAAGCTCGAGGCCCTGCGCGTCGGTTTGAAGAGCGCGAACACCACCGCATCCGTATTGATTGCCGAGGGTGCGGGGCTCAGCTTCGGTTTCAACGCAGGTGATGGAGACTAGCCATGACGCTCAACCGCCGCACGTTTCTCACGGCGCTGGCCGGATCCTCGCTGGCGCTGACCGTTCCCGCAGAGCTTGCCGCCGCGTCGTTGCCGGAGCGCTTCGCCGCCGCGCGCAAGGACGACCAAGGCAACTATTCTGCGGCGCTGTTCGACCTCGAACGCGGCGACATTCGCGAAGTCCTGCTGCCGGCCCGCGGCCACGATGTCGCGCTGCGTCCGGGCGGCTCGGAATGGGTGGCATTCGCGCGACGCCCCGGCCGTTTCGGCGTCGCCGTCCCCATGGATGCGCGTAAGCCGGTTTGGTTCTCGGCCCGTCCCGGCCGGCACTTCTATGGGCATGGTGTGTTCTCCGCCGACGGCAGGCTGCTGTACACGACCGAGAACGATTACGACGGCGGGCGCGGCGTGATCGGCGTCCGCGACGCGGGAGCCGGCTATCGTCAGATCGGAGAGATTCCGAGCCACGGCATCGGCCCGCACGATCTGGCGCTGCTCTCCGACAAGCGCACGCTGGTCGTGGCCAATGGCGGCATTCAGACCCATCCGGACCGCAGGCGCGAGGAACTGAACCTCGCCGTCATGGAGCCGTCGCTCACCTATGTGGATCTCGAGACGGGGGACCTGCTGGAGCGGCACGGTCACCCCGAGGAACTTCGCCGTCTGTCCATTCGCCATCTGACGGTCGCGGGCGATGATATTGTGGCGTTCGGCTGCCAGTATCGCGGCGATGCCGACGACCTGCCGCCGCTGATGGGATTCCACCGGCGCGGTGAAACGCTGACCGTCATTCCGGCGCCGGAAGAGACTCAACTCACCCTGAAGAACTACATCGGGTCGGTGACGGCCGATTCGGATGGCTCGGTTGTGGCGGCGTCCGCGCCGAAGGGTGGGGTCGTGACCTATTGGGACCCGAAAGCACGACGCTTTCTCGGATCGTGCAGTCTGCGCGACGGCTGCGGACTGGCGCCGACCCACAAGGGTGCGACATTCTTGCTCACCAGCGGCGAGGGCTGGCTCCTGTCGGGCAGTGCGGACGGCCTCGGCCCGCGCCATTCCACGCGTTTTCACTGGGATAATCACGCAATTCTCGTGCGCTGAGCGGCGCAACTCGGCATACCGGATAGTTTGTCCGTGGACGAAGCGCGCGGTCTTGCGTTTCGTTCCAATTCTCACCGCATTTGTCGGGCTAATTCGGACAGTTCGTCCGGGGGATCAATGCAGCGCCACACATCTGACAAGACGCGACAGCGTTCGCGCGCACTCGTGCCTGTTTCGCGATCGCTGCAGCCCGCATCTGTGGGACTTCGCGGCGTCGAGTTAGAAGGCGCGCTCCCCCCGCAAGCACCCCGGCGCCGCATTTGGGGTCTCGGACTGAAGATTTTCGGCGGCGTCACCGCCGTGTGTGCCGTGGCTCTCGCCGGCGCCAACCTATTGGCTCCGTCTAGCTGGGTCGAAGCGCGGGCCGTCTCTTGGCTCAACGCGCATACCGGGCGCGACCTCGCCATCAACGGCGGCACGCGGCTTTCGTTTTTGCCGACCCCTCATATCGAGATCACCGATGCCGTCATCAGCGCACCGACCGCGCAGCCGGACGCCGCAGCGCTGTCGATCCCGAAGCTCGAAATCGATCTTGGCTTTCTTGATCTCTTTGGGGCCCCCGCCTCGATCGAGCGTGTCGTACTCGATCGCCCCGTGCTTTCGCTGCATGCGGATGGCAGCTCGGATGATGCGTCGTCGGCCCTGACGGCTGTCGGACAGGCCGATGACCCGGCGGCTCCGCAAGCGTTCGCCATCGAAGAGCTTGAGATCCGCGATGGCACGGTTCTCGTCCACAGCGCCCGCCGCGCGAAACCGCATCGCTTCGAGCGCGTCAACGCCGCGCTGACCATGCCGGCTCTCACCTCGCCGATGGCCGGGCGCGGACACCTCAACTGGAAAGGCAAGTCGGTCGGCTTCGACTTCAAACTCGCGTCCCCGGCTGCTCTCGCAGACCAAGGCGCCGCACAGCTGAAGCTGGCCATCGAGGCGGATACCGTGTCCGCGCGCTACGAGGGCGACATCGCGATGGTTCCGCGCCTGTCCGGCGAGGGCACACTCTCCGCCAAGACCCGCTCCGTCCGCCAATTCCTCGCCTGGCTGAAAGGCGTCTCCGGCGCCGTCCCGGTGACGGGCGAAGGAGAGATGCAGAGCACGGTGGCCTGGACCGGCGAGCAGGTGGACCTTAGCGACATACGTTTTGTGCAGGAGAATGCACGCGGCCAGGGAAGCGCGAAGATCGCGCTGACCACTACCCGGCCGCGCATCGAGGGATCGTTCGTCGTCGACGAACTCAATCTCGGCCCGGTTCTGGCGATGACGGGCCGGGGCGCGCTGCCCGCGATTCCAGCCGCGACGCCGTTGGCATTTGCGGCTCCAAGCCCGGCCAACCCGAACACGGGCCCCGCTACGCATGTCGAGCAGGACATCGCACCGCCGCCCAACCCCGACGCCGCATCGGGCGCCCCGCGTCTTCTCAAGCCGGGGCCGGGCGTGTCGCAGCCCAGCCTCACGATTTCGATGCCGCAGGAGGCCATTGACCAGGTGCTGGCGACGGCAGCCGTCCCACAGTCCAACGAGCCGCTCTTCGATGCCGATGTGGACCTGGATATCCGAAGGGCGCGGCTCGACGGCGTGCAGATCGGACCGAGCGCGGTGAGCCTCGACTTTGCGAACGGCACACTCGCGGCCACGCTCTGGCACATGACATTCTACGGCGGCAGCGGGCGTGGAACGCTGACAGCCGCCTTGAACGATTCCGTTCCAAGCTTTGCCGGTGATCTTCGTCTCGAGGATGTCGACACCCGCTCGCTGCTGAAGGATGCATTCGGAACGGAGCGGATCGGCGGCCAGGGCAAGCTGACACTCAACGTTTCGGGTATTGGCGGAGACTGGCAGGAAATGGCGTTGTCGCTCATGGGCAACGGCGCTTTCGCGATCGCCGACGGCGCAGTCGATGGGATGGCGGCGTCCACGCTCGTCAGCGGACTCGAGGCCGGGAAGCTCGACCTGCACCAGGATCCCGGGGCCACAATGCCGTTCAGCCTGCTTGCGGGCAGCTTCGACATCAATCACGGCTTGGCGGCCACCCGGAACCTCAGACTGCGGAGCCCGTCGGCGAACATCAATGCCGACGGCGTCGTGAACCTTCCGCGCGACAGTCTCGATCTCGTCGTGAATCCGGGACCGGTCGAGAAGACGCAAGGCGGCGGCGTGGCCTCGACGGCCGAACATCTGCCGCAGCTTCGGATTGCGGGGCCCCTGACGAACCCCCGGATCGGCATCGCGGGTAACCCGCTGGTGGCCGGAAGCGGCGAAGCCGCCACGGAGATCGTCATTCCCGGTGTGGCTCTTCGTGAGAAGCGTGGCGCTCGCCGCCGGACGCAGATCACAAGCGGTGGTCCCGCCGCAGGTCAGGAAGCGCAGCCGAGCGCGCTGGCGCCATCCTTCTCCGTCGCGCCTGCGGACGGCGATGGCTCCCCGCCGCTGCGGATGGAATCGCTGCGTTAGGTTTCGCGCCTTTGGTTCTTTGCGGCGCTAGTTGTTCTTCACGATTGCGGTGCGTTTCTTGTCGAGGGCCTCAAGCCCCAACGCGAGCCCATCGAACTCGGCGACCGTCTGGATTTGCTTGCCGTTCAGCGCGTAGACGACGATCGTTCCTTTTTTCGAGTTCAGTAGGTCCTGCCGCATCTCGTCGGGCACGAGATAGAGCGCCTTGCAGCCCATGGGCAGGCAGGTTTGATACGGCATTGTGTAGACCTTCTCCGAATCCGTCGCGAGCTGCACGCCGCGCTGGAGCGCAACGCCTGTCGGCCCGTCCACGCGAAGGACCAGCCGGCCCTTGGGGCCGTAGACCAGAATCACCCGGAAGATCAGCTTCTGGGTCTTCTTCTCGATCAGCGGCAGGACGAGCGAGCATCGCTCCTCGGCGGTCTTCGGGTCGCCCTCCTTGCCGCACAGAAGTGTCCAGTTGCCGTAGCTTCCGGCGACCCGTGTCGCAGGCTTATTGGGATCGGTTTGGGCCGGAGGGGTCTTCTTCGCCGATGTGGTTTGGGCCGAGGCCGTGCCGAGCGGCGCGCCGCAAACCAGGACCCCGGTCAAGAAGGCCAGAAACATCGGACGCAGACGCATGAGCAAGCCCCTTTCGCAAGCTTAAGAGTCTCTCCGTACCGGCGGCCCTCAGCTACCGGGAGATAAACGCCAAACGGCGTATCATGCAACGGCCTTGCCGACGCCGGGGCCTTGCCCCTCACGCCCTATTGCCTCGGGCACCGGCAAGCCTATAAGTGCGACCGATGACTGAAACCACACCCGACGAAAATGCGCCGAACAGCGCCCACGCCCCGAAGATCGGCCTCGTGAGCCTTGGTTGTCCCAAGGCCCTTGTGGATTCGGAGAGGATCGTCACGCGCCTGCGCGCGGAAGGTTACGTGCTGTCGCCAAGCTACGAGGGCGCCGACGCCGTCGTCGTCAACACATGCGGTTTCCTCAACAGCGCCAAGGAAGAATCGCTCCAGGCCATCGGTGAAGCGTTGGCAGAGAATGGCCGCGTTATTGTCACGGGTTGTCTCGGCGTCGAAGCCGGGCGCATCCGCGATCAGTATCCCGACGTGCTCGCGATCACGGGACCGCAGGCCTATGAGGCCGTGGTCGAGGCGGTGCACAAGGCCGTGCCGCGCGCTCACGATCCGTTCCTGGATCTCGTGCCGCCGGACGGCGTCCGCTTCACGCCGCGCCACTACGCTTATTTGAAGATATCGGAAGGCTGCAATCATTCGTGCAGCTTCTGCATCATTCCGCATTTGCGCGGGCCTCTACAAAGCCGGCCGTTCACAGACGTGATGCGCGAGGCTGAGCGGCTCGTCGCTGCCGGCGTTCAGGAACTCCTGGTGATCTCGCAGGATACGAGCGCCTATGGCGTCGATCTCGGATATGCGGAGACCGAGTGGGGTGGCCGGCAAGTGCAGACCCGTTTCGCCGATCTCGCGGCGGCCCTGGGCTCGCTCGGCGTTTGGGTCCGCATGCACTACGTCTATCCGTACCCGCATGTGGACCAGGTTTTGCCGCTGATGGCCGAGGGGCGCATCCTTCCCTATCTCGACATTCCGTTTCAGCATGCCAGCCCGCGTATTCTGAAAGCGATGCGCCGGCCCGCCCATCAGGAGAAGACGCTGGAACGGCTCGCACGCTGGCGGGCGCAGTGCCCCGATCTTGCCGTGCGGTCGACGTTCATCGTGGGTTTTCCGGGCGAGACCGAAGAAGACTTTGTTCAACTGCTCGACTGGTTGAGCGAGGCACGGCTCGCGCGCGTCGGGTGCTTCAAATACGAAGACGTCGACGGGGCGCCGGCCAATGCGCTGCCGGGCGAAGTCCCCGAAGAGGTCAAGGAAGAGCGCTACGCCCGTCTCATGGCGCACCAACAGGCCATCAGTGCCAAAGTGCTCGGGGCCCGTGTCGGCGAAACGCTCGAGGTCATCGTCGACGATGTCGACTCCGAAGGCGCGATCGCACGATCTCATTGGGACGCACCGGAGATCGACGGAAACGTCTTCATCGAGGATTGCGAGGGGCTCGAGCCCGGTGACCGGCTGTTGGCAACGGTGACGGACGCGAGCGAATACGATCTATGGGCGAGCCCTGTGCGCCAGCCCGCGGGAACCGATGCCTAGCAGGAATTGTCGGTCTTCTTGACGGTCAGGCTCCGCCTCGGCCGCGCATAGAACGTGCGTTCCATATTATATGCGCCGGGACTGAAGAACTCGGTGAGCCCGATCAGCGGCTTGAAGGCGTAGGTCACCTCGGCAACGATCACGCTACTGTCCGGCTCAGTGAGTCCACTGGGAACCTGGTACGTCGAGCCCTTGGTGCGCGCCGCGCCTGTGTTGGCGCAACTCCATTCAACTTTGCCCACATTGTTGTCGTTCGCGACCACGCTCGTCAAAACGATCTTGAGAGGCCCGGCCGAGTAGGGGGTGAGGATGCTCGTTGCCGCAGCCTGAATGTCGGCGATGTCGGTCTTGGTGACGGATTTTACTTGCGCGGTGAGGTCGGCGGCCGTCGTCGCGACCTGCATGGTCCGGCGATAGACTGTGAGCGCGTTGTTCAATTCGACAGCGCCGGTGTACAGGATGAGCATGACGGGCAGGATGAACGCGAACTCAATCGCCGAAGCGCCGCTGCGTGCGTCGGCGAGACGACGCGCGAGGCGCTTCATGGACCGCTGCAGGCGCGATCCCATGCGTCGGAACGATGTCACGCAGCAGACCCCTACAAATACGGTTCGTTACGGAACGCGGCGGTGGATACGAGCATGCGGTCTCCATCGGCCATGTTGCCCATGCTGCCGAGACCGTATGCGGATGGGAAAAGCGAGCCTATCTCCAGCGGATAGAAGGCGCGAACGATGACAACCTGCTCCGGGCTGCCGGGATCGAAGGCCACCTTGGTATTTATTCTTCCCTTCGAATCGAGAGGCGGTGTCAGTCCGGACGCGGCCGTCGAGAAGCTGTCGTAGCTGCGCACGTCGAGCATCAACTTGCCGCATGACAGTGGGCCGATCAGTCCCTTGCACAGTTCTTCTTTGAACTTCGCCGCATCGAAGCCCTGCATCTGCGCCTGACCCGTCCGGATGAGGCGCGCGCCGTTCGCAACCGCACCGTCGAGCGCAAAGTTCGCGAAGAACACGTACCCGATCTGCATGATAGCGAGCATGAGGAAGATGAACGGGGCCGCCACGATGGCAAATTCGAGGGCGGAGGCGCCCTTCTGGTCGTGGACGAAGCGAGCGCGAGCCCCGATGCGCCGCGCCCCAGCGACCGCCTCTCTAATCAAGAACAACATGTTGAAACGAATAGAGGCTGTACGTTTAACGGCGAGTAAATGGGAAGTTCTGCTGCAGGCGAAGGTAAACGAAGAAGAAACTCATCTTAATTCTAAGTATATTTGAATTTTATCAAATTGAGAGACGGGCCGTAAGGACGTTTCTGCTTAGATGACGCCCGCTGGACAGGGGGCACGTCGAATGATGCCCCTGCCGGCCAAAACACACAGGGGTGTCAAATGCTGCAGGCTTCGACGGCGCGCGCGCGCCGCTTTTCCCGTGACAAGCGTGGCAACGTGGCAATTCTTTTCGGCCTCGCCATCGTTCCGCTCGTTCTTTTCGTCGGCTTGGCCGTCGACTACGGCAGGGCCATGACGGTTCGGGGCGCGATGTCCGATGCGGCCGACTCCGCGGCACTGGCGATCGGATCATGGGTAGGGCTGAGCGAGTCGGAGCTTGAGGACAAGGCGAAGAAGTTCTTCGAGGCCAACTACGCATCAAGCCTGTCTGCGGATATCAAGAGCAACTTCGAGGTTCGCTTCGTCGGCGACGATATCGTCGTAAAGGCGACGGCCTCGGTGCCGACGACCTTCATGCGGCTTGCCAACTACGACAATATCGGCGTGAGCATCGAGAACACGATCACGAAGCGTCAGCGCAACATCGAGCTTGCCCTCGTGTTGGATACAACCGGCTCGATGGGGTCCAGCGGCAAGATGAATGCCATGAAGGACGCGGCCAAGAAGATGGTCAACGACATGTTCGGCGATCGCGACACGTCGGACACGCTGGACGTGGCGCTCGTGCCCTTTGCCGCGGCGGTCAATGTTGGATCCAACAACGAGAACGCTGATTGGCTCGATACCGAGGCCAAGTCTCAAGTCGCAAAGGAAGACTTCGGTTCGGGTACGAAACCGTTCGACTTCTTCGACAAGCTGCGCCGCAAGAAGTCTTCTTGGGACTGGGAGGGCTGTGTGCGGGAGCGGGCCGGCTCCGCCTATGAGCTGACCGATGCAACGCCGAGTCCCTGGGCCCCCGATTCCCTTTTTGCGCCCTACTTTGCGCCGGACGAGCCGGACTCGGACAATGATGACGGGTACAGCTACCCCAACAGCTATATTGACGACCAAAAATGCGGAGAGCGGAAGAAGAAGAATCGCACGCCCGAGAAATGCCAGAAGTACACGGGCAAGTACGACAACATCAGCATCGACAGCAGCTCCAAAGGTCCGAACCAGAATTGTCCTCCGCGCCCCATCACGGCTCTGAGCGACAGCAAGAGCGATGTGACCGACGCGATCAATGCGCTGCAGGCGAACGGCTACACGAACATCCCGGCCGGGCTCCTTTGGGGCTGGCGCGTGCTGTCGCCGAGCGCGCCCTTCACGGAAGCGGAGGCGTACGACGAAGAGGAGCGCGTCAAGGCGATCGTGCTACTGACGGACGGATCGAACGACCCGGGCCGCGTCTACAACCATAACGGTTCCAACTACAACGCCTTTGGCTATCCGTCGGAGGGCCATTTGGGCAGCACCAGCGGCTCGACCGCGGAGAATGAGCTCGACGACAAGACGGAGACGGTCTGCAACAACATCAAGGCGAAGGGCATTCTGATCTACACGATCGGCTTTCGCGTGAGCAGTTCCTCGACCCACACCCTACTGAGGAACTGCGCGTCGAAGCCGGACATGTACTACAACTCGCCGTCCAATTCTCAGCTCGCGGCGATCTTCGCCGATATTGCGCAAGGCTTGAGCGAACTGCGCATTGCGCAATAGGGTCAAGACGGCAAAGGGTGCGGTATCTCGGAGCCCGGCGTGTCAATCGCGCCGGGCTTCGGTGCGTTTGGACGCGGGGAAGCGTGTTGCGGGCTACTCGCCGCCGGCTTCGCCTTGCGCGGAGGACTGACCGATGCCTTGCTTGACGCGAACCTCTTTCGCGATCGTATCGAAATAGGTCGCGTTGTCGCCGATGACGAGCGGCGTCTCGCAGTTGGGCGCGCAATGGACGGTCTCGCGGCTGACGCCCCGGTATACGGTGACGAAGCCCCCATCGGGTTCCTGAACCACGATGCGGCGGTTCACGAGGACCTTCCGTCCCGATCGGTCACGATCAGGTTGGTCTCGCCGAACGACTTGCCGGTTAGAACGAGCGTATTGCTGCTCTGTACGGCGACATCGGCGATCGAGGGATTGCCGACCACGATTTCCGCGGCGGGACGTTCCAGGCGCACCATCATCGCTTGGTCCATGAGGACCTCGATGTCCCGGCTGGAGGCATGCATGCCCGAGGCCCACGCAGGCTGAATGGAGGCCATGGCCACGGTCGCGGCAACTGAGATACCGCAGGCCTTAAGACCCGGGCGAAAGCGGAATGCCATTGGCTTCCTATCCCCTACGCTCAACTACTAATGAGGACTGAATGTCTGAGGCGATCTCACCCGGAAAAGGTGAAGGATTGGCAAACCTTGTTCACCACCGATCGGTTAACGCGGTCTTTAACCCTTGGCCCCAAGACTGCCCCCGCTGCACGGGACCGTCCGTTCTCGTGCGAGATTCCCAAAGCGTCCCGTAGAGGCAGAACGGCACATGGTAACCGACCTACTCATCATCTCGATCTTTCCGTTGGCGATGGCTTTTCGCGGCTGCCTACGACCTGTTCTCGATGACGCTGCCCAACTGGATCTCGCTGGCCTTGATCGCCGGGTTCGCCTTGCTCGCGCCGCTGGTCGGCATCGGCTGGGAGACCGCGGGCCTTAGCGTCGCCCTGGCCATGGGCGCACTCGTGATCACCTTCGCGATGTTCTCTATGGGGTGGATCGGCGGCGGCGATGCGAAGTTCTTCGCGGCCACGTGCCTATGGATGGGGCCCGAACACGCCCTGGCCTTCGCGATCTATGCCGCAGTCTTTGGCGGCGTTCTGACGCTGTTTTTGCTCGTGATGCGGTCCATGCCGCTCCCGGCGGCGCTGTACTCGCAGCAGTGGATCACGCGGCTGCACGATTCCAAAGAGGGGGTTCCCTACGGCATCGCTCTCGCGGCCGCCGGCCTTCTGGTCTACCCCCATACGGCGTTCATGGCCGCGTTTGGCGGGTAGCGCGCCCTAGCGCACCTACGCATCTCCCGATCGACGTCAAGTCACGGCACCAGGGCTCTGGCGCCGCGATGCCGCGTGGCCGGGCCTCTATTTAGGCCCCGCTCAGGCCTCGACCCTGGCACCACCTCGGCCCCCAACCCCAAGGGTTCCTGCGCCCAATTTGGCACAGGCATTAACTTCGCGTTGAGGTTTGATGCGGCACAGTCGGCCTTAACTGGCGCGATGTTCAAAGCGCCGAAGGGGAAGGGCTGACAATGAAAAAGGGAAGGGCCGTTGTTCTGGTGATTGCCGCGACTGCAGCAATCGCTGCGGCGTGGATGGCGAATTCCATTGTTTCCCGGCCTCCCGAGGTGCAGGAGGTCGAGAAGACCGTGGGCGCCACGGATGTGCTCGTTGCGTCGAAGGACATTAACCTCGGCGACAGCGTGGATGCAGCCGACTTCAAATGGCAGCAATGGCCCGTCGAGGGCGTGACGCCGGGATTGATCACCCGGGAGTCGCAGCCCGATGCGCCATCGGATCTTTCCGGCGCTGTCGCGCGCGCGCCCTTTATCGCGGGCGAACCCATCAAAGATCAAAAGCTCATCAAGATTTCCGAAGGCGGCGTCATGGCCGCCATTCTGCCGCGCGGCATGCGGGCGGTGTCGACGCCGATCCAAGAGGAAACAGCCGCCGGCGGCTTCATCCTGCCGAACGACCGGGTGGACGTGATCCTGTCGCACAAGCAGCAAGTCGGCCGGAAGGACCAGATGGTCAGCGAGGCCATTCTCCGCAACGTTCGCGTGCTCGCCATCGGCCAGGCCCTGGAAAACAACGATGGTGAGAAGTCCGTCTCTGGAAAGACGGCCACGCTCGAACTTACTCCGCGCCAGGCGGAGGTGCTGATGCTCGCGCAGTCGATAGGGGAGATCTCCTTGTCGCTGCGCAGTCTTGCCGACGCACAGACGAACGGAGAGTCCGCGGCGCCGATTGGCGACGACGGTTCAAGCACAGTGAAGCTTTTGAAATACGGCGTGCCGTCGCGCGCCTTCGGGATCAACTGAGAAAGCGCATGACGAATACAACAAAAAAAGCTCACAGGATGCGTCGCTCTCTCTTTGCTGCCCTGTTCCTGCCGGCCGCGATTGCGGCGGCCTTCGCTGCGGCCGCGATGACGATGGCGCCGCAAACAGGCTACGCTCAGTCCTATCACCAGTCGCTCCTGCGCGTCGGAGACGGCCAGGTCCGCCAGATCAAGCTCGGACTCAACAAGTCGATGATTGTTGAGCTGCCGCGTCCGGTGCGGGAGGTCATGGTTTCCAATCCCGAACAGATAGACGCGGTGATGCAAAGCGCCACCCGCGCCTATCTCATCGGCAAAAATCTCGGTGAAGCCAACATTCTCTTCATCGACAACAACGGCGGTCAGGTCGCCGTGCTCGAAGTCACCATCGAGCGGGACCTTGGGGCCCTCGAGAATCTGATCGCACGTCTGGTTCCCGGCTCGCGTGTTCACGTCGAGACCGTTGGTCAGAACGTGGTCCTGACCGGGAGCGTTCCCACGCCGATCGACGCGACCCGCGCGAGCGAGATCGTGAACAGCTTCCTCGATTCCGGGGCCGCGCCGACCAGCACGTCGGCTGGTGGCGGAGGTGCCGCGGTCACGATCAACAACAGCAGCGGTGGTGGCGGCTCCGGCGGCGATCAAGGGTCCAGCCGGGTGATCAATATGATCACCGTCGAAGGCCGCGAGCAGGTCCTGCTCAAAGTATCCGTGGTTGAAATGGAGCGGAACGTCGTCAAGCAGCTTGGCGTCGATTTGGCCGCCATCGTCAATTCCGGCAATTTCGGTTTCGCTGCGCTCTCCGCGTTGCCATACCCCATCAACGGTGCCGTGGGCGCCGCCGCGGGCGGATTGCTCGGCGCCGGCGGCCTGCCCAATCTCGTCGACAGCCGCCCGGGTGCCGCGCTTGCAGGCGTGGGGTGGCAGTCCGGAACGAGCCAGGTCGACGCCGTCCTGCGCGCGCTCGACCAGAACGGCCTGATCCGTACGCTTGCAGAGCCGAACCTCACGGCGATTTCGGGAGAGACGGCGAACTTCCTCGCCGGCGGTGAGTTCCCGATCCCGGTCGCGCAGCAGCTGGATCAGATCACCGTCGAGTTCAAGAAATTCGGTATCGGCCTGTCCTTCACCCCGGTGGTGATGTCCGAGGGGCTGATCAGCCTGAAAATTTCGACGGAAGTCAGCGAACTGTCGACCGAAGGCGCGGTCGTCCTGAGAAATATCTCGATCCCGGCCCTAAAGGTCCGCCGTGCGGAGACGGCCGTCGAGCTGCCGAGCGGGGGTTCGATCGTGATCGCCGGATTGCTGTCGGACCAGTCGCGGCAAGCCATCAGCGGGTACCCCGGCCTGAAAAGCCTGCCCGTCCTCGGGACGTTGTTCCGCAGCCGCGATTTCCAGTCGAAGGAAACGGAACTCGTCGTTCTGGTTACGCCCTATGTGGTCAAACCGGCCGCTCGCCAGCAGTTGGCGCGGCCCGACGACGGCTTCGCCTGGGCATCGGACGTGAACAGCGATCTCCTTGGCCAAATGAACCGGATTTACGGACGTGATCCCGAACGCGCACCTGTCGGCGACTACGCAGGCGACGTCGGATTCATCGTCGAGTAGAGGGAAGAGGAAAGTCAGATGAAGTCTACCGCTCAAGGTCTCACGGGCTTTGCTCGACCAAAGCTCGCGCTGCTCGCGGCCGTCATGGTGGCAGCGCCCACAATGACGCTCTCGGTCGCCGGGTGCGCGCAAGGTCCGCGCATGCAGGCGCCGTTCACCTTGTCCGATCCCACGCAGCGCCATCCGATCCAAGTCGGAGAGGGCGAGGCGATGCTGGATATCGCCGCGCCGCGCGGGACGCGTGGCCTGAGCGGCACGCAGTGGAACCGGCTGTACGGCTATCTCGCCAACTACCACGAAAGCGGAACGGGCGGTCTGATCGTGCGGACGCCTTCTGGCAGCGGCAATCAGGCCGAAGCCAAGCGCGTCTACGGGGATGTTCGCCACGCCATGCGCCGAAGCGGCATCAGCCCGCGGGATGTCCGCGTGGAGCCCTACTATGCGAATGGCGACCCTTCGGCACCGGTGCGCCTGTCCTACATGGAATTCCGCGCGAAGGGACCTGATTGCCCTGATTGGTCGGAGAACCTTGCACGAAATCCCGCCAATCTGCCCTCGCCGAATATGGGCTGCGCCACGCAGAAGAACCTGGCGGCCATGATCGCCGACCCGCAGGACCTTCTCTCGCCGAGGCCGGAGGCCCCGCGTCCGGGCGAACGGCGTGACACGGTCTGGAGAAAGTACGTGAAGGGCGATCCGACGGGCGCCAAGTGGGCTCCTCAGAATCAGCCTTTGCCTGAGCGCGCGCTCACGAGTGAATCCGCCGTAGGAAACTAGCGAATGTCGAGCAACGTCGCCTATTCCCTGGAATCACCACCGCCGTCCACGCCGGACGCGCCTGAAGAGCCGCGTGCGCGCCCGATTCCACGGGTCAATATCCAAGCGTTCTGCGAGGACCAGGACACCGCTTCTGTCATTCAGAAGGCGTCGGAAGATCGGCGCCTGTCCAAGGCGCATGTCACGGTGCAGATGGGAGGCGTCGAAGCGGCGGTTGCTTTCTACCGAGATGCGTCCACCCCCAATCTCATCGTCATCGAGTCTCTCTTGGACAGGACCGAGATGCTTGCCGATCTGGAGCGTCTCGCGGAAGTCTGCGACGCGGGCACCAAGGTCATCGCGGTCGGACACGTCAACGACGTGGTGCTCTACCGCGAGCTCCTGCGCCGTGGTGTAAGCGAGTACGTCGTTGCGCCCACGGGCGTTGCCCAGCTAATCGAAAGCATCTCTTCGATCTATACGGATCCGTCGACCGGGCCGGTCGGACAGTCCATTGCTTTCGTCGGCACGAAGGGCGGCGCCGGGTCCAGCACCGTTTGCCACAACACCGCGTTTGCCATCGCGGGCGCGCTGGAAAGCGATGTCGTCATCGCCGACATGGATCTTCCCTTCGGTACGGCTGGGCTCGACTTCAACCAAGACCCGCTCCAAGGGATTGGCGACGCATTGTCCGCGCCGGAACGCCTGGACGAGGTTCTTCTGGATCGTTTGCTGTCGCGGTGCTCGGAACACCTGAGCCTTTTTGCGGCCCCATCGCCCTCGATCGGCCTTATGACATCGATGCGCACGCCTGCGAATCCGTGCTCGATATTGTCCGTGAGAGCGTGCCATGGGTCGCGATCGACGTCCCGCACATGTGGACAGCCTGGGCAAAGGACGTGGTTCTGAAGGCCGACCATGTGGTGATGACCGCGATGCCCGATCTGGCAAGCCTGCGGAACACCAAGAATCTCGCCGACCAGCTCAAAGCCGCCCGGCCGAACGACCGCCCGCCGATGCTCGTGCTCAACCAGGTCGGTGTGCCCAAGCGCCCCGAGATCCCGGTCAAGGATTTCGGCCATGCCATCGAGCTCGAGCCGCGCGTGGTCATCGAGTTCGACGCCCAGCTCTTCGGCACGGCTGCGAACAACGGTCAGATGATCGAGGAAGTCTCCGACAAGGCGAAGGCGGCGGACGCGTTCCGGAGCCTTGCGAACCTTCTGACGAACCGGGTCGAGCACAAGAACGAAGGCTCATCGCTTCTCGCGCCGCTGCTCGAGCGGCTCAACCTCAAGAAAGCGCGCAGCTAGTACGTACCCATGTTCGGAAAGAGAAACAGCACCGGGGCACAGGTCAGCTCCACGCCAGCGCCCCAGCAGGGACCCACCGCGGTTCCCAAGGCGCCACCAGTGGCCGCGCCCGACGTCCCCCCTCCGCCAACCGAGCGGAGTGAAGCGCCGTCCCCTGCAGCGCCGGCCCAGAAGGTGCCCGTGGAGGCCGCGCCGGCGCCGCGCAAGGCGCCGGAGTCCAAGCGGTCCGAGGAGTATTACGACGTCAAGACGACGGTCTTCAACGCGCTGATCGATACGATCGATCTTACCCAGCTCGGAAAGCTGGACGCCGAGGCGGCCCGTGAGGAAATCCGCGACATCGTCAGCGAGATCGTGGCGATCAAGAATGTCGTCATGTCCATCGCCGAGCAGGAAGAACTGCTCCAGGACATTTGCAATGACGTGCTGGGCTATGGCCCGCTTGAGCCACTGCTCATCCGCGATGACATTGCTGACATCATGGTCAACGGCGCGGAGACGACCTACATCGAAGTGAGCGGCAAGGTCGAGGCGGCGTCCGTCCGCTTTGCCAGTAATGCGCAGCTCATGAATATCTGTCAGCGGATCGTCAGTCAGGTCGGCCGACGCGTCGACGAGTCGAGCCCGATCTGCGACGCGCGGCTGCCCGACGGTAGTCGCGTGAACGTGATCGCGCCGCCGCTGGCGATCGATGGTCCGACCCTAACCATCCGCAAGTTCAAGAAGGACCGGCTGACCCTCGACCAACTGGCGCGGTTTGGCTCGATCAGTCCGGAAGGCCAGACGCTTCTATCGATTATCGGGCGGGTGCGCTGCAACGTCGTCATCTCCGGCGGCACGGGCTCCGGTAAGACGACCCTGCTCAACTGCCTCACCGCCTATATCGACCAGGACGAGCGCGTCATCACCTGCGAAGACTCGGCGGAGCTTCAATTGCAGCAGCCGCACGTGGTCCGGCTCGAGACACGCCCGCCAAACCTGGAAGGCGAGGGCGAGGTCACGATGCGCGATCTCGTCAAGAACTGCCTTCGCATGCGCCCCGACCGCATCGTCGTCGGCGAGGTGCGCGGCCCGGAGTCTTTCGATTTGCTCCAGGCCATGAACACGGGTCATGACGGCTCGATGGGAACGTTGCACTCCAACAGTCCACGCGAATGCCTGAGCCGTTTGGAGAGCATGATTCTCATGGGCGGGTTCAACCTCCCGGCCAGGACCATTCGCGAAATGATCACGTCGTCGATCGACATTATTGTGCAGGCCTCGCGGATGCGCGACGGCAGCCGCAAGATCACGCACATCACCGAGGTCGTCGGTCTCGAGGGCGACGTGGTGACTCTCCAGGATCTGTTCGTCTACGACCTCATGGGCGAGGACGCCAACGGCCGCATTGTCGGTCGTCACCGCTCGACCGGAATCGCGCGCCCGATGTTCTACGACAAGGCCGTCTATTTCGGCGAGCATCAGCGCCTAACTGAGTGTTTGGCTTCGGCCGAGGTCGCCGACGAGAACGGCCGCCCGCTGGGAGAGAAATTTGTTACCGCCTGAGCTCATTCAGTTCGCTGCCATCGCTCTGGCCGCGCTCGCCGTCGGCGGTGTGGTCTATGTTTTGGTGATGCCGTACCTCAGCGGCGAACGCAATGTGGACAAGCGCTTCGAAGTCGCCGCCAAAGGGCAGACATCGCTGCGTCAACGGGCCGCCGTGCCGCAGCAGCTGCAAACCCGACGCCGGCAGGTTCAGGACACACTCAAGGACATTGAAGCCAAGCAGAAGAAGCAAAAGCGACCGTCGCTGCGGGTGCGGCTGATGCAGGCCGGGCTGAACGTCAAGCCACGGGTCTATTACATCTTCTGCGCAATCATGGCGCTTCTCGGTGGGCTGGTCTTTCTCCTGTCCGGACTTTCGCCGATCGTGTCGCTGCTCGGCATGGTGGTTTGTGGGATCGGCTTGCCGCGGTGGCTGCTGTCCCGCCGTATCCGCTCGCGCCAGGCCAAGTTCCTGACCGAGTTCGCCAATGCGATCGACATCATCGTGCGCGGCATCCGGTCCGGTCTTCCGCTAACGGATTGCATGGAGGTGATCGCGTCGGAATCGCCCGAACCGGTTCGCAGCGAGTTCGTGGAACTCGTGGAACAGCAGCGCATCGGCATTCCGCTGCCGCGGGCGTTCGAACGCCTGTATGAGCGTGTGCCGCTCCAGGAGGTGAGCTTCTTCTCGATCGTCATCGCCATCCAGTCGCAGACCGGCGGCAATTTGGCCGAGGCCCTGTCGAATCTGTCGGGTGTGCTGCGGGACCGCTACAAGATGCAGGCCAAGGTCAAGGCGCTCAGTGCCGAGGCCAAGGCGTCCGCCATGATCATCGGCGCTCTGCCGCCGCTCGTGATGGCGGCTGTCTATTTCATTTCGCCTGACTACATCGCCCTGCTTTGGACCCGGAAGATGGGGCAGGTCATGCTGATCGCGGCGGTCGTATGGATGCTCATCGGCATTCTGGTCATGCGCAAGATGATCAACTTCGAGATCTGACGAACGGACAAGCCATGTCGATCATTATGGATTTCGTGACCGACCCGAAGGCTGTCGTGGTGCTCCTCACCGCGATCGCGGCCTTCGCCACGGTTGCCTCGCTGATCATGCCGTACTTTGCCGGCGACCGGTTCGGTGCGCGCATGAAATATGTCTCAAGCGAGCGTGACAAACTTCGGGCCGAGCGCGTGGCAGCGATGGCCGACGAGAGCCGTCAGGCCAGGCTGCGCCGCGAGCCGAAGAGCTTCATGAAGCAGGTCGTGGAGAACTTCAATCTCAGCAAGGCGCTCGAAACGGACTCGACGCGGGACCGGTTGAAGATGGCCGGCTTTCGCGGTCAAGCGCCGGTCGTCGCGTTCCTGTTCTTCCGGGCGGCGTTGCCCTTCGCCGGCTTCACGGTCGCGTTCGCCTATCTGTTCTTTGTGAACGATTTCGGTCTGCCCATGATGGCGCGGCTTGGGATCTCGATCGGCGGGGCGTATCTCGGCTTCTATTTCCCGGACATCTTCATCAGCAATCTCATTCAGCGCCGGCAGAAATCCATCACGAGCGTGTTCCCGGACTCGCTGGATCTGCTGCTGATCTGCGTTCAGGCCGGCATGTCCGTGGAAGCGGCCATGAACAAGGTCGCTGGCGAGATCGGCACGCGCTCCATCGAACTGGCCGAGGAGTTCAGCCTCACCACGGCCGAACTGTCCTATCTGCCGGAGCGGCGCCTTGCCTATGAGAACCTTGGCAAGCGCACGGGCCTTGCGGCCGTGAAGGCCGTCGGTACGAGCCTGATCCAGGCGGAACGATACGGAACGGCCGTGAGCGAGGCCTTGCGCGTTCTGGCGCAGGAAAGCCGGGACATGCGCATGTCTCTTGCCGAAAAGAAGGCCGCGGCGTTGCCGCCGATGCTTACCGTGCCCATGATCGTATTCTTCCTGCCGGTGCTGTTCGTCGTCATTCTCGGACCGGCCGGCATTCAGGTCATGGACAACTTCCGCCAGTAGACCGCGACGCGGCGCCTGGACGGGTCTGCCTTCCGGAGCGGGCACCGCACCGGGCGGGACAGAAGGGCGCCCACAAGAAAGGCGCTCCGAAGAGCGCCTTCCCTCGTTTCCCTCAAAACTTTCGCTAGGCCTGCGGCGGTCCCCAGGGGGCTCTATCGCGACGACGACTTGGAGAACGTCGAGGTGCCGGGGCTCGATGCTTGCGCGACCTTCGGCGGTGCGGAGACCACTTCCTCGACCGGCTTGACCATCTGGACCGTCGGCAGCGGGCGCGCCTGCAGGGGGCTCGCCGCCGCGACGCTAGGCGCGGCCGGCTTGGCGGGGGTGCTGGGGCCGAAGGGCGACCAGCCTTGGTCGGCCTGCGCCGGGGCTTGCGGTTCGGCGGCGGCAACCGCGGTCGGCTTGGAGAGCATGTTCTTCAAGTAAGCCACGCTCCTTTTGGCCTGGGTCTCGCCGACGTCGACGGCGGCCACGTCCTTGGCCTCGTTGTATTTGCCCTGGACACCGAGAACGAGCGCGAGGTTCTGGCGCAGGCGCTTGTCGCTGCGACCATCTTTCTCGGCTTTGCGAAGAAGGGTCTCGGCCTGCTTGGCCTTGCCGTCCAGCGTGTAGGACAGCGCCAGGTTGTTGATCACGGATGTCGAGTCAGGCTTCTGCCGCAGGGCTGCCTGATAGTATTGCTGGGCCTTGGCATGGTCGCCCCTCTTGGCGGCGAGCGTGCCCTGAGCCGAAAGCGTCTTCCAGTCTTTGACGCCTTTCTCCTCGGCGGTCTGGAGCGCCTTAGTGGCGACGCTGACCTGGCCGGTCTCTAGCGCGACCTTGCCGATTTCGGCGGCAAGTTCCGGATTGTTCGGATTGGCCGCGTAGGCGGTCTGCAACACTTCGAAGGCGCGCTTCTTGTTGCCCAGTGTCCGCAGCGCCGCGGAGTAGCCGAGCGCGTTGCGCGCGTTGGTGGTGTCCTTGTTGTAGGCGTCGTTCCACTTGGTCGTGGCCTCGAACGCCTCGGCGGCGGTCATCTGCACTTCGGGCGGTTTCTTCTTGAAGAGGCCGAGCCCGCTACTGGCGAGTCCGCCGCCCATGCCTCCGCCGGCGTGACCGCAGCCGCCAAGAAGTACCGCTGCGGCGGATGTGGCCAGCAGCGCTATCAGCAGTGAATGTCGCGGAGAGTGGTTGCGGACCATAGGTGTGACTGTCCCCGGCGGGCGAGGGTCGGTGCGCCCGCTGTTTCTGGCATGCTTTGTTGAGTGTCATGATGTGGGACAGATGTATAAAAAGTCTTAACCATAAGGCGGCGCACGCGCCGGCTTGCGCACCAGCGCCTCGACGGCTGCCGATCCGCGGGCTCGCGCACGGCTTTCGATGAGAAGGCGGTCTAGACCAACTCGCGCTCGCGCATTTCGGCGTCCGCGCCCGCCAGCCACTCGGCCATATCGGGCAACGCGTAGATCGCGTCTATGTAGTCGGCGGCCGTACCGTCGTCGCCGAAGTCGGCGAGAGGAACGCCATAGGTACGGAAGCGCGTCGCGACCGGCGCATACATGGCGTCGGCATTCGTGAAGCCGCCGAACAGCAGCGGTCCGCCCTGGCCGAAGCGCGCTCGTGTGTCCATCCAGATGGCGACCACCCGGCGGATGTTGTTCTCCAGGGTCTCGCTGAGCTCCGGCATCGGAAAGCGCGAAATAAGATCCATAGGCATGTCGTTGCGCAGAGCCTGAAAGCCCGCATGCATCTCCGCGGAGACGCACCGTGCCGCGGCGCGCGCGGCGGGATCCGCGGGCCACAGCCCGGCATCGGGATATTGCTCGGCGAGATACTCGACGATCGCGAGGCTGTCGTAGATCACGCCGAGATCGGTCTTGAGGGCCGGGACCTTGCCCGAAGGCGAGCGCTTGAAGATCTCGGCCTTGCTCTCGGGCATCCTCAGGCGGACGCGGTCCTCGTCGAACGGAACCCCGCAGGCTTTCAGCGACAACCAGGGGCGCAGGCTCCACGACGAGTAGTTCTTGTCGCCAATTACCAACGTGTAGCCCGTACCGGTCATCGTTCCGCCTTCCGTCGTTGTCATGTTTCCGCTCCCCTGCCATTAATGCGCGGCCCCTTCAAGACTCATCCGGGATTTTTCATGCAAACACACGTGACCTCGCTCGATCCTTTGCGCCAAACGCTCGAAGAGCTGCTTCTGGAGCCCGGCTCGCCGTCCATTCCCATTGAATTCATCACTTCGGGAGAGGACGTATCGCGGCTCGGCGCCCACGCGGTCCGCTGGGTCGAGGCGCGGGGATGGAAGC
The DNA here is from genome assembly GCF_003071365.1 of Methyloceanibacter sp. wino2. NCBI lineage: Bacteria > Pseudomonadati > Pseudomonadota > Alphaproteobacteria > Hyphomicrobiales > Hyphomicrobiaceae > Methyloceanibacter > Methyloceanibacter sp. wino2. The sequence goes on along the minus strand of NZ_CP028960.1, from coordinate 1,283,363 downwards.
CCGCGCAAGGGTCGGTGCTTCTGGTCCCCGACGAGACGGGCGCGATCGACAAGGTTCTCTTGGGCACGGGCGGATCCGATTGGGCGGAGCGTGAGCCCATGCTCACAGGCGCTCTCCCCGGCGTGCTGCCGGCGGGCGACTACCGCTTTGTTGGGGATTTGCCCGATCCCGATCTGGCGGCGCTTGGCTTCCTGAAGGGCTGCTACCGGTTCACGCGCTACAAGTGCGGCGGCACGGGCGACGTGAAACGCCTGGTCCTGCCGGAAGGGGCGGATCGCGCGCACGTCCTGGCGCTGGCAGAGGCGGTCTATCTCGGGCGCGACCTGATCAATACGCCAGCCAACGATCTGGGGCCGGCCGAACTCGAAGCCGTTGCGCGCGATATTGCCAAGACCTTCGGCGCCTCCATCAAGGTCACCGAAGGCTCGACCCTGCTTGCGGACAACTTCCCGATGATCCATGCGGTCGGCCGCGCAAGCAACCGGGCCCCGCGCCTGATCGACCTTCATTGGGGATCGGAAAGCGCGCCGAAGGTCACCATCGTCGGCAAGGGCATTTGCTTCGATACGGGCGGGCTCAACCTGAAACCCGGCAACGCCATGAACCTGATGAAGAAGGACATGGGCGGCGCCGCCGCGGCGCTCAGCTTCGCGGTGATGGTGATGCGCACCAAGCTGCCTGTCCGCCTGCGCGTCATCATTCCGGCCGCGGACAACTCGGTCGCGGGCAACGCCTTCCGGCCCGGCGACGTGCTGCCCAGCCGCAACGGGATGACGGTCGAGATCGGCAATACCGATGCGGAGGGCCGATTGGTGCTGGCCGACGCGCTCAGCCTCGCCGACGAGGAGGCGCCCGACTATCTCGTCACCTTCGCGACATTGACCGGCGCCGCGCGCGTGGCGCTGGGTCCCGACCTCCCGCCGTTCTACTCAACCGATGAGGCCTTCGCCGAGGGCATGATCAAGGCGGCGAGCGCTGTCGGCGATCCCGTCTGGCGCATGCCGTTCTGGGCGCCCTACGACAAGATGCTCAAGAGCAGCATCGCCGACGTCAACCACATTTCCGACGGCCCGTTCGCGGGGTCGGTGACGGCGGCCCTGTTCCTCAAGCGTTTTGTGAAGGACGCCAAGCGGTATGCCCATCTCGACATCTATGGCTGGGTCCCGCGCGACCAGCCCGGGCGGCCGCGTGGTGGCGAGCCGCATGCGGCGCGCGCGTTGTACGAGTACTTTCGCGGAGAACTGAACGCGTGACGAAGCTCGATCCACGCCGGCATGCCTTCCGCGACGATCTCGCGGCCGAGAGCTTGCGTGGCGTGGTCGACGCCGGCCGCTATGTGCAGGGGGAGCGCCGGCAGGTCGCGGCCAGCACCTTGCCGCTGCGCCGTAAGCCGCGTGACGATGCCAACCTCGATACCGAAGCACTGCACGGCGAAACCGTCATGGTCTTCCACGAGGCCGACGGCTGGGCCTGGGTCCAGCTCGATCACGACGGCTATGTGGGCTATGTGCCGAGCGAAGGGCTCGGCAGCATGGGCGCGCCGGCGACCCACCGCATTGCGGCGCTTCGCACCTATGTCTTCCCGGAGCCGGACGCCAAGGCACCCCCGCAAGGGATGCTCAGCCTGAACGCGCGCGTGAGCGTGACCGAGGAGGGGGGGCGTTATGTCCCGCTCGAGACCGGCGGCTTCGTCTATGCCAGTCATATCGTACCCGTCGGCCATCAGGCGCCGGATTTCGTTGCAGTCGCCGAAGGCTTTCTCGGCGCGCCTTATCTCTGGGGCGGGCGCACCAGCGTCGGCCTGGATTGCTCCGGGCTCGTGCAGCTTGCTGCCGGGGCCGCCGGTCATGTGTTGCCGCGCGATGCGGATATGCAAGAAGCCGAGGCGGGCGAGCCTCTCGACATCGCGGGCGGCGCCGGCCTCCAGCGCGGCGATCTCATCTTTTGGGAAGGCCATGTAGGCATCATGACCAGCGCCGACGAATTCCTGCACGCCAACGCCTATCATATGGCGGTGGAACGGGAGCCCTTCGAGGAAGCCCGGCGGCGCATCAAGGACGCAGGGTTCGAGGTCACGAGCGCGCGACGTCTCGCCGCCAAGCTCTAACCTGCAGCCTCAGGTGGAAACGGCGTCGGCGGGTGTGGTCTCGAGTTCGAAGGCCGCCGCCAGCAGCGCCTTCGTATAGTCCGTCTTTGGATTGGCGAACACTTCCTGCGAGGGGCCTTGCTCCACCACTTTGCCGTGCCGCAGTACGATGATCGAGTTGGCCAGCGCGCGCACGACTTTCAAATCGTGACTGATGAAGAGATAGGCGAGCCGATGCTTCTTCTGGAGATCCCGCAGCAGGTCGACGATCTGCGCCTGCACGGAAACGTCGAGCGCCGATGTCGGTTCGTCGAGGATCAAGAATTTCGGCTCCAGCACGAGCGCGCGGGCAATGGCGATACGCTGGCGTTGACCGCCGGAAAATTCGTGCGGGTAGCGGTCGCGGACCTTCGCATCAAGCCCCACTTCGGTTAGCGCCCTTGCCACCCGCGCATCGCGGTCCTCGCGCGAGATGTCCGGATTCTGGATCAGCAAGCCTTCCTCGATGATCTGTCCGATGGACATGCGCGGGCTCAAAGAGCCGTACGGGTCCTGGAACACGATCTGCAGATCCTTGCGCAAGGGGCGCATCTGTTTCGAGTTGTAGCCGTCGATGCGCTGGCCGAGATAGACGATCGGACCGTCGGACGAGATCAGGCGCAGGATCGCCTGGCCGAGCGTCGTCTTGCCCGACCCGGACTCGCCGACCACGCCCAAGGTCTGACCTTCCCTGACATCCACATCGACGCCGTCCACCGCTTTGACATGGCCGACCGTCTTGCGCAGGAAGCCGCGCTTGATCGGGAACCACACTTTCAGGTCGTCCGTCTTGAGGATCGTCTTCGCGTTGGCGTCGGCCGGCGGCGGAGAGCCTTTCGGCTCCGACGCGATGAGATGCTTGGTGTAATCGTCCTTCGGGTGCTCGAAGATGTCTTTGGTCAATCCATGCTCGACGATCTTGCCGTGATGCATCACGCAGACATGATCCGCCATCTTGCGCACGATTCCGAGGTCGTGGGTGATGAGCAGCATCGCCATGTTGAACTCGGCCTTGAGCTGCAACAAGAGCTCGAGGATCTGCGCTTGGATCGTCACGTCGAGCGCGGTGGTCGGTTCGTCAGCGATCAGGAGGTCCGGTTCGTTGGCCAGCGCCATGGCGATCATCACGCGCTGGCGTTGCCCACCCGACAGCTGGTGCGGGTAGGAGCCGAGCCGCTCCTCCGGCTGTTGGATGCCGACCTTGGTGAGAAGATCGAGAATGCGTGCGCGCGCCTTCGCGCCGGTGATCCCCATATGGATCCGCAGCACCTCTGCGATCTGCTGCTCGATCGTGTGGAGCGGATTGAGCGAGGTCATCGGCTCCTGAAAGATCATGGAGATCTGATTGCCGCGCACATGGCGCAGGCCCTCAGGCGGCAACGCCAGGAGGTTCTCGCCTTTGAAGTAGATCGCCCCACCCGGATGCGAGGCCGCGGGGTAGGGGAGCAACTGGAGGATCGATAGGGCCGAGACGGTCTTGCCTGATCCGGACTCGCCCACGAGCGCGAGCGTCTCGCCGTGGTCGATCTCGAACGAGACGTCCTTCACCGCGTGGGTCACCTTCTCGCCCGCGCGGAAATCCACACAGAGGTTGTCGACGGTCAGAAGAGTGGGCTTATCGGTCATGAGGTCGCTCGATGAGGTTCGTCCGTCGTGTCGGCGCAGGCGGTGCACTCGACCTCGACCGTCGCGTGATCCAGATTGAATTTTTCCTTCAGCCGCGCCTTCACGCCCTTCACGACCATGTCGATCTCCGCCGCGTCGTCGATGACCGCGTGCAGCGTCGCCATACGGCGCGACTGGGTGATGGACCAGACATGGACATGGTGGACTTCGTCCACGCCGGGCACATTGTCCACGAGGTCCGGCGCAATCTCGCGCGTGTCGAGTTCCTGCGGCGCGCCCTCGAGCATGATATGCGCCGACTCCGTCACCACGAACCAGCCGCTGCGCAAGATGATTACCGCCACGAGGATCGACAGCAACGGATCGATCGGCGTCCACCCGGTCAGCATGATCACCGCGCCCGCGATCAACGCGGCCACCGAGCCAAGCAAGTCGCCGAGCACGTGCAGCGCCGCGCCGCGTACATTGAGGTTCTCCCGGTCGGCGCTGCGCAGGAGCAGGAACGACACGATATTCACGAGTAGGCCGGCGACGCCGATAACGACCATGATGCCGCCCGCCACATGCGCCTCACCTGCCAATAGCCGGGTGATTGCCTCGTAGACGATCCAACCGGCGATCACGAACAGCGCCAGGCCATTGGTGAACGCCACCAGCACCTGAAAGCGGTCGAAGCCATAGGTACGCTTCCAGTCGGCGGGACGCCGCGCCAGCCGGAACGCAAACCATGCAAGTCCGAGCGCTGCGAAATCGGTCAGCATGTGCCCGGCATCGGCGATCAGCGCCAAGGAGTTGGCGATAATGCCCCCGGCCAGCTCGACGACCATGAAGCCGCCCGTCAGCAGGGCAGCGATTCCCATGCGGGTTTCGTTCTTGGCGTTCACCGTGTGGCTATGGTCGTGCGAACCGTGCATGGAGTCCCCTCAGGTCAGCGTCTTGCGCGGATCGAGCGCGTCGCGCACCGCCTCGCCCACGAAAATCAAGAGGCTGAGCATGATGGCGATCACGAAGAAGGCCGTAAGCCCGAGCCACGGCGCCTGGAGATTGTCCTTGCCTTGGGCCAGCAGTTCACCGAGCGACGGCGATCCCGGCGGCAATCCGAAGCCGAGGAAGTCCAGCGACGTCAGCGTGGTGATGGAGCCATTCAGGATGAAGGGCATGAAGGTCAGCGTGGCGACCATGGCGTTCGGCAGCAGGTGCTTGAAGATGATCTTCAGGTTGGGCAGCCCCAGCGCCCGCGCGGCCGTGACATATTCGAAATTGCGCGCACGCAGGAACTCGGCCCTGACCACGCCAACGAGGGCAACCCAGGAGAAGGCCAACAAGATGCCGAGCAGGATCCAGAAATTCGGTTCGATCACCGCCGCCACGATGATCAACAGATAGAGTTGCGGCACGCTGGTCCAGATCTCGATGAAGCGCTGGAATATGAGATCGGTCCAGCCGCCGAAATAGCCCTGTATCGCGCCGGCTGCGACGCCGATGATGGTCGAGAAGACCGTCAGCACCAGTCCGAACAGCACGGAGATGCGGAAGCCGTAGATGATCCGCGCGACCACGTCGCGGCCCTGATCATCGGTGCCGAGCCAGTTCCACTCGAGACTGGAATTGCAGGGGTGGAAGCCCTTCTCGACGGCGAGCTCGCAATCCTTGTCGGTGAGCAGCCAAGTCGGCTTCACCGGAAACGCCATCGGCGGATTCTTGTTCTGCGTATTGTACGAGAAGCGGATCGGCGGCCACAGCATCCAGCCGCCCTTCTCGGTGATCAGCTCCTGTACGACGGGGTCGCGATAATCCGCTTCGGTTTCGAAGATGCCGCCGAAATCCGTCTCGGGGTAGGCCTGGAAGATCGGCCAATAGAGTTGCCCCTCATACTCGACGAGGATCGGCTTGTCGTTGGCGATGAACTCGGCGAACAGGCTGATCACGAAGAGGAACAGAAAGATCCACAAGGACCAGTAGCCGCGCCGGTTGGCCTTGAAGGTCTGCCAGCGGCGCTTGTTCAGCGCCGAAACCCAAGCCCGCGGCTGCGGGATGCCTTCCGCCGCGACTTCTTCTGTGACGCTGACGTCTGTTGGCGCGTCCATCAGACCTCCCGCGTCTCGAAGTCGATGCGCGGATCGACCCAGGTATAGGTGAGGTCGGACAGAAGATTGATGAGCAGTCCGAGCAGCGAGAAGATGTAGACGGTCGCGAACACGACCGGGTAGTCGCGATTGACGATGGACTCAAAGCCGAGCAGTCCCAGCCCGTCCAGCGTGAAGATGGTTTCGATCAGCAGCGAGCCGGCGAAGAACGCCCCGATAAACGCGCCCGGAAATCCGGCGATCACGATCAGCATGGCGTTGCGGAAGACGTGTCCGTAGAGCACCTGTCGCTCTGTCAGCCCTTTGGCGCGCGCGGTGGTGACATATTGCTTGCTGATCTCTTCCAAGAACGAGTTCTTGGTGAGGAAGGTTGTCGTCGCGAAAGCCGACAGCGCCATCGCGGTGAGCGGCAGCACCAGGTGCCAGAAATAGTCGGCGATCTTCGCGTACCAGGGCAGGGACCAGAAATCCTCGGAGACAAGGCCTCGCAAGGGAAAGATCTGCAAGAAGGACCCGCCTGCGAACAGCACGATCAGGAACACCGCCACCAGGAAGCCTGGAATGGCGTAGCCGATGACGATCACGCTCGATGTCCAAACGTCGAAGCGGGTGCCGTCTTTCACAGCCTTGCGGATGCCGAGCGGAATGGAGATCGAGTACGAGATGAGCGTCATCCAAAGTCCGAGCGAAATCGAAACCGGCATGCGCTCGGCGATAAGTTCCAGCACGCTCGTGTCGCGGAAGTAGCTCTCACCGAAATCGAAGCGCATATAGTTCCAGATCATCTGGCCGAAGCGCTCGTGGGCCGGCTTGTCGAAACCGAACTGCTTCTCGAGGCTGGCGATGAACTCGGGGTCCAGCCCTTGCGCGCCCCGGTATTTCGACGAGGCGCCGCTCACGTCGCCGCCCGGCATGCCCTGCTGACCGCCGCTTCCGGCAAAGTCGCTGCCGCCGCCGCTGAATTTCGCGGTCGCGCCCGCATCTGTGCCGGTCAGCTGCGCGATCAGCCGCTCAACGGGCCCGCCCGGCGCAAACTGCACGATGACAAAGGTCACCAGCATGATGCCGAGCATCGTTGGAATGATCAGTAAGAGTCGGCGAAGGATATAGGCGGCCAATTGTGTCGGGCTTCCCGTCGCTGCGCTGCCGATTGCAAAGGAGTGCCGACGCTCAGCCCAGGAGGGCCGGAGGATCGGCATTTGCAGCCTTTGCTTACTGGATTCTGGGGGCGAACGGAACCCGACAGAATGCCCAGAATTGTTGCAAGTTGGTAAGGCTAGGCGGTGAGGCGCCAAAAGGGCGGCCTGCCGGGCCCAGGGGGCCACCTCCGTGGGACGGCGCGCGGTGGACCGGCAGGCCGCCCTCGACCAGCGCCCATGCTGCTTTGGTGGCTACATGACCCGGATGGTGCCGTTTTCGCCATGGACAGCGATGTCGGCGAATTGGCACTTGCCCTCGGTCTGCTGGAAGATGCTCACGGCGATTAGCCAGACTTTGACGATCTTTTGGGGCATCGGGCCGCCGATCCGCTCCGCGTAGTCTTTGTAGAGGTCCCGCTCCTCCGAGAGCCATTTGCCGAGGTCGCCGAGGCCGCTCCGCACGACTACGTGGGTCTCGCGCTCCGCCCAGGTGGGGATGGGGCACCGGAACGTCGTCTCGAGCGGCAGTTCGCAGCTCCAGAAGTAGGTGAGGTCCTGGCCGTTATCGAACTCGACGGCGACGCTCAGATAGTCGTGGGTCGGGAAGGTGTCCTCGCGCACCTCGGACGGGAGCTTTTCCATGCGCCAAGACCAGGAAACTTTGGTGCCCGGCTTCAGCGGCACGACGCAATCCTTGATCAAAAGGGCGCCGTTGTTGTCGCTGTGGCAGCAGATCGCGTGATCGCGCCCGTGGTCGCTGCACTCTTTGTAGATCTCGGACGGGCCGATGAACCACAGATACTCCCAGCCCTTGGGCACCGGAACCTGGGTGGCGAAACGGTCGATCTCCGCGGCGACCATCCCGTTCACGTCGCCGACCGTCTGGAGTTTCTTGAGAGCTTCCAGCGGGGCCACCTGCCAACGGACCACGAGAAGCGTGAGAATGCCGTCGGCCATGGCGTAGGCTTCCGGCGGCACGGCAAGGCCGCCCGTGCGGGTGGCGAACTCGCCGGGAAAGCTCGTGCCGACATAGAGCCGTCCCCGCTTCACGGCTTCGAAGCTGTTGGTGGCTCGCGTGCCTCGAAAGATCTCGCCCTCCGGTCCGATCCGGCTCCACAGTTGCAGCGCGGTCGGAAACGAGATGGGCGTGCCGGGAAGCGAGGTGATGCCGACCGCGAATGTGGAAACCTGGTCGCCGGGCGCGATGTCGATCCCCGTGTCGAGCCAGGGCGGCTGGTTCGAAGGCACCCGGACAAAGTGGAAGTCCTTGACGGTACCGGCAGGCGCGTTGCGCAAAAGCGCCGTGAACTGCGCTTCAAATGCCGCGCCGTCGAGTTGAGGCCTGTCTTGCATGCATTCCTCCAGTCGGTTCCCTTTGTGCGCCCCGCCGATTGCTTGTCGTGCAAGGGCTTTGTTCTTGCGCGGCGACAATAGCCGAGCGACCATAGGCTCGACTTGCAGGAACCTGCTATGGACCGATTTCATCCGTTTCATTCCCAGCTCTATATCGGCAACGGCCGGGCCGTGTACTGCGGGCCACTGCAGCACTTGGAGGACCACGTCTACGGCGCGCCCGTGCTCCATGTCGGCATCTACAAGCCCTTCCACCTGATGCTCGCGGGCGGGGAGTGGCAAAGTTATCGCGTCGCCCTTGTGCCGCCGGGCCTGCGCCATGCCCTCAACCTCGAAGGGGGCGTGCACGGAAAACTTTTCGTCGACGCGGAAAGCGCGTCGGCGCCTGCCTTCCGCCGCCGCTATCCGTATCGGAAGGGTGCGGTGAGCAGTTTTAACGATCCCGATATTGTCGCGGCGTTTCATTGGGTGTTCGAAGAGGATCCCCGCCAGCCCGATGTGGAGGCCTTGCTCGACCGAATGTTTCCCGAAGATCCCGGCAGCACCATCGACCCGCGCATTCTGAAAGTGCTCGATCTCATCCGTAGGGAGCCGGACCGCAATCACTCGCAAGACGAACTGGCGGTGGCGCTGGGCCTGTCGCCGTCCCGGGTGCTACATTTGTTCAGTGAACAGATCGGCGTTCCCTACCGGCGCTATCGTATGTGGAAGAGGTTGTGGCTTTCGGCGGAACGGCTTCATGCATCCGACAGCATGACGAACGCGGCCCTCGACAGCGGGTTCGCTGATGCGACCCATTTCAGCCATGCCTTCCGGGATACGTTCGGCGTCAATCCCGCGCCGGTCTTTCGCAAGATCGAGCGCTTCGAGCGGCTAATCTAAGCCCGCTACTGATCGCCGGTCGTCTGGGTCTTCGCGCCCTCGAACCACCAGGTGTCGAGGATGCCGCGATCGAATTTCGGCTTCGTCTCGGGCTGGCCGAACTTGTCCCAATACGCGATCGTGTGAGACGCCTTGTACCAGTGCGGCACCCAGTAATGGCCAGCGCGCAAAACACGGTCGAGCGCGCGGGCGGCAGTATGCATGTCCTCACGGTTCTCGGCGCCAATGATCTTTTCGATGAGCGCATCCACCGCGGGGTCCTTGATGCCGGCCAGGTTCAGCGAGCCGACCATGTCTGCGGATCCGGAACCGAAATAGCTGCGCAGTTCCACGCCCGGCGTATTGCGCATCACATAGCGTTGGGTGGTGACGTCGAAATCGAAATCCTTCAGGCGCTGCTGATACTGCGCCGGGTCGACGCGGCGGATGCCGGCATCGATCCCGAGAAGCGAGAGGTTCTTCACGTAGGGCGCGATGATGCGCTCGAAGGTTGGCTCGAAGGTGAGGAACTCGACCGTCAGCTGCTCGCCCTTATCGTTCACGCGCTTCTTGTCCTTGATGCGCCAGCCGGCCCCGTCGAGGAGCTTGCTCGCCCGCTGCAAGGACGCCCGGTCGCGGCCTGAGCCGTCACTAATCGGCGGCAGCGGAACGGGGCCCAGCACGTCCGGATCGACATCGGCACCGAGCCCTTCGATCAAGGCGCGTTCCTCGGCCGACGGCTCGCCTTCCGCCTTCATCGGAGAGCTCTCGAAATAGCTCTGCGTGCGGTTGTAGAGGTTGAAGAACATGTTGCGGTTGGTCCACTCGAAGTCGAAGGCGAGCCCCAGAGCTTCGCGGACACGCTTGTCCTTGAACTTGTCGCGGCGCGTGTTGATGAAGAACCCTTGCGTCCCCGATGGCGTCAGGTCGGGCAGAACGTCCTTCTTCACGCGCCCGTCGCGGATCGCGGGGAAGTCGTATTCGGTCGCCCAGACCTTGGAGGTGAATTCCTCGCGGAGGTCATAGGTGCCGGCCTTGAAGGCTTCCATGCCGGCCGTGCGGTCGCGAAAGTACTCGAAACGGATCGTGTCGAAGTTCCAGCGGCCATTGTTGACCGGAAGGTCCTTGGCCCAATAGTCGGGGTTCCGCCGATACGTGATGTTGCGGCCCTGTTTGAGGTCGTCGACGAGGTACGGCCCCGACCCCAGAGGCGGCTCCAGCGTTGTTTCGTCGAACTTTTTGTCCGCGTAGTAGGCCTTCGAGAACACGGGCAGTTCCGCCACGGTGAGCGGCAGATCGCGGACGAGGTCGCCTGTGAAGGTGTAGCGCACGGTAGCCGGGTCGAGCGCCTCAGCCTTCTCCACGTCGCGCAACATCTGCGAATAGAGCGGGTGCCCCTTTTCCTTCAGGACGTCGAACGAAAAGACGACGTCGTCGGCGGTCACGGGCGTGCCATCGGAGAAGCGGGCCTCGGGCCGGAGATAGAAGGTGACGGACTTGCGGTCGTCCGCGACTTCCGCGCTCTCGGCGATCAGTCCGTAGACCGCGTCCGGCTCGTCCATCGCCCGCGTCATCAATGTGTCGAACAGAAGTTCGAGCCCTTGAGCGGCGTCGCCCTTGAGAATGAAACTGTTGAGGCTGTTGAACGTGGTGACGCCGCCCCAGCCGATCAGGGAAAACGCGCCGCCTTTCGGCGCATCCGGATCGACATAGGCAAAGGCTTCAAAGTTCTCGGGCTGGGCAAGGTCGCCGAAGGCGGAGAGCCCGTGTTTGCGCTCGGCGGCCGCCGGTTGGGCGAGGAGGAGCGTGCAAAACAGGCCTGCGGTAAGAGCGGCTGCGGTGCGTGTCGTTGTCATCGAGCAAAACATTGTCATCGACCAGACTTCCGCCCTGCTGAGATCAATTCGATGCTTGAGAGTCAGCTGCGGCCTTGTCCTTCTCGTCCCACCAGACTTGGAAGAACCCTGGGGTCAGTCCCGGCAGTTTCTCGGGGCGCCCGTAATGGCTTCGATAGGCGATGCGCTGATAGGGCGAGAACCATTGCGGCACCACGAAGTCGTGCCACAGCAAGACGCGATCGAGCGCATGCGTCGCGGCAACGAGTTCCTCGCGGTCCTTGGCGAAGATGATGTAGTCGATCAGCTTGTCGATCGCCGGATCCTTGATGCCGATGAGATTCATGCTGCCGTCGCGGTCGGCGGCTTCACTGCCCCAATAGTCGCGCTGCTCGTTGCCGGGCGACTCGGACTGACCGAAATTGCCGACGACTACATCGTAGTCGAAATTGTTGAGCCGGCGCGTGTACTGCGCCGAGTCCACAAGACGGATCGAGCCCTTGATGCCGAGCCGGTTGAGATTGCGCAGATAGGGCTGAATGATGCGCTCGAACAGGGGCGAGATGATCAGGAACTCGATGTTCATCTGCTCGCCGGTCTTCGTATTGACCAGAGCCCCGTCCTTCACCTGCCAGCCCGCCTCGCGCAGCAGCATCACGGCCTGGCGCAGATTCTTGCGCATCTCGGTCTGGTCGTTGTTGGTCGGGTTCGCGTGCACGGTTGTGAAGACTTCCTCCGGAACCTCATCGCGCACCGTCTCGAGGATCTCCAGTTCACGTCCTTCGGGCAGAGCCTTGGGCGACGCTAACTCCGAATTCTGGAAGTAGCTGTCGACGCGCTCATACTGGCCGAAGAACAAATTCTTGTTCGTCCACTCGAAGTCGAATGCGAGATTCAGCGCCTGACGCACGCGCCGGTCCTGGAACTTGGAACGCCGCTGGTTCAGCACGAAGGCCTGCATGGGCATGCCGCGCTCGAGCCTGACCTCTTGCCGCTCGATCTCGCCATTCTCGACAGCCGGAAAGTCGTAGGCCATGGCCCAGTTCTTCGAGCTCGACTCGTTCCAGTAGTCCAGATTGCCGGCTTTGAAGCTTTCGAACGCGACCGTGATGTCGCGATAGGAATCGAAGCGGATCTCGTCGAAGTTCCACATGCCTTTGTTCACGGGCAGGTCCTTGCCCCAATAGTCCTCGACGCGCTCGAAGCTGATCGACCGCCCAGGGCTCACCGACTTGACCCGATAGGGCCCGGAGCCGAGCGGCGGCTCCATCGTCGTCTTCATGGGATCGCGCTGCTCACCCTCCGCATTCGTTCCCGTCCAAAAGTGCTTCGGCAGGATGGTGAGCTGGCCCATGATCATCGGCAGCTCGCGGTTGCCCTTGGAGTCGAAATAGAAGGTGACCTCGTTGTCGCCGGTCTTCTCCGCGCGGGTCACGTTCTTGTAGTAGAGGCCCATGCGCGGGTTGGCCTCCTTGTTCACTTTGAGGCTGTAGATCACATCCTCGGGCGTGATCGGCTCGCCGTCATGCCACCGTGCTTCGTCGCGGAGCTTGAATGTCACGGAGGAATAGTCGTCCGGATAAGACGCCCATTCCGCGATGAGCCCGTACGCCGTGGACGGCTCGTCGATGCTGTCGGACATCAGGCTCTCGTTGACGAAACCGATGCCGGGCGCTTGCTCGCCCCGATACAGAACGGGGTTGAGGCTGTCGAATCCGCCGATCGAAGGCAGGCGCACAAGACCGCCTTTCGGGGCATCCGGGTTCACGAAGTCGAAATGGGTGAAGTCCGCAGGGTATTTCGGTTCGCCGACGAGTGACAGCGCATGATGCTTCGTCTGAGCGGAGGCCTCTGAGGGGGCCGACTTGGCCTCTTGGGCAGCGGGCTCTTGGGCAACGGCCTTTTGGGCAGCACCATCTTGTGCAGCGGATTCTTGGGCGGTAGCCGGTCCGATCAGGAGCGCCGTGAGCGCCGCGGCGAAGGTCAGTCGTGAAAACACCATGGGGAGAGAAGCACCATTCCGCGTTGACGGGATTGTCGGGGCGAGGCGGCTTCCGGCGTACCACTCCGGCGGCCATGAAGCGCGAACCCTGCCTCAAACCTTGCAATGGGGCCGCAAAAACCCCGGTGGGCAAAAAAGTTAGCATGCCGGGGTACGGGACCAAATGAATTATCGGTCATGTCGCGGCCCCTAACGTGGCGCGAGCTGCCGGCTGGACTTCGATGGACCCGGCCCAAAGAAAAAGGGCCCCGGAAGCGGGGCCCTTGATCGGAATGTTCTGTCTGAGACCGGTCAGGCCTAGATCCCGTCCGGCTTACCGTCGGGATACACAGGCTGAGGCTGCGAAGAGGTGCTGCCGCTGTCGTCCGAGGCGCTGCCGCTCTCATCGGACATGCTCGGCTCGTCGGCCTGTGTCGTGGTGGACGAAGGGTCGGATGGAACGACAGGCTGCGGCTGGTTGGGCGAGGGCGGCTCACCCTTGTGCGGCAGGGACGGCGCATCCTCCGAGACCATCGGCGAATTCACGACCGTGTCGTCGCTGCTCGCCGCGTCCTCGGCCGCGGGTTCTTCCGCAGCAGGCTCCTCGGTGGCAGGCTCTTCCGCAGCGGGTTCCTCCGCCGGCATAGCCTTGTCCTCGGCAGGAGCCGCCTCTTCAGCCGGCGCGGCCTCTTCCTTGGCGGGCGCGGCTTCGTCCGCGGACTCTTCAGCGGCCGGTTCGTCAGCCGGCATGGCTTCGTCCTCGGCAGGAGCCGCTTCTTCGGCGGGCTTCGCCTCTTCCTCGGCAGGAGCGGCGTCGTCCGCGGACTCTTCCGCAGCGGGCTCCTCGGCAGGAGCCGCCTCTTCAGCCGGCGCAGCTTCTTCCTCGGCCGGTGCCGCTGCGGCATCGCCCGCAGGAAGTTCCGGCGGGTTTTCAGTCTGGCTGCGCAGGAACGCGATCACGTCCGCACGCGTCTTCGCATCGGCAATGCCGGGGAAGGCCATCGTCGTGCCGGGCGCGAATGTGGCCGGGCTGGTCAGCCACTCGTCCAGACGCTCGTAGGTCCAGTCCCCGCCCTTGTCCTTGAGAGCCGCGGAGTAGCTGTAGCCCTCATGATGCCCGACCTGGGCACCGACAACATTGTGCAGGTTCGGCCCCAGACCGTTGGCGCCGCCCGCCTCGAACGTGTGGCAGACCTTGCAGAGCGCCGCGGACTGCTCGCCCTTGGCCGGGTCGGCTTCAGCGAGAAGCGACAAGATTTGAGGCGCCGCTTCGTCCGGGTTTTCTGCTTCCGCGGACTCTTCGGCTGCGGGCGCGGCCTTGGGCTCGGGGATCGCCACCGGGCTGTCGCTGTTCTGGTTCAGATAGGCGATGACGTCGGCGCGCTTCTGGAGATCCTTGATACCGGGGAAGGCCATGCTGGTGCCGGGCGAGAAGCCGGCCGGGTTTTCGAGCCAATGATCAAGGTTCTCGAAGGTCCACTCGCCGCCATGATCCTTAAGGCCCGCCGTGTAGCTGAAGCCCTCATGCGCGGCGATCTTGTGCCCAACCACGCCGTAGAGGCCGGGGCCGATCATGTTCGGGCCGCCCTTCTCGAAGCTATGGCAAACTTTACAAAGTCCGACGGCTTGCTCGCCCTTGGCGGGGTCGGCCTTGTTCAGGGCTGCGATGAAAGCCGCGCCCTTGTCTTCTTCGCCGCCCTTTTTCGCGTCGCCATGGACGAGATCTTCCTCGGCGCCGGCCACCTCGTAACCCGGCGTCGCCGGCAGGTGTTCTTCATAGATAATGTCGATGAGTGTCCGTGTGCCAAAGAACAGAAGCAGTGCCAACAGCACCGCCATAGCGACTTTGTTCAAGTAGTAGTATTTCATGTTGGATATCCCCCCGGCAGGAAACAAAGGCTACTTCAGAATAGCTCTTGCGACGCTGGCTGACACTATAAGGGGCCGACGGCGGTTGCAACTGAGAGAATCAGCACAGCTGGCAAGGTCAGCCCATTTGGCATTCGAACGCTAACAAACGGGAAAAAATGACAAAATCGATAGTCGTCATTCCTGCGAGGCGCGCCGCGACCCGCCTGCCGGACAAGCCGCTGGCCGAGATCGCGGGCGAGCCCATGATCGTTCACGTCTGGCGCCGGGCTATCGAGGCGGAATGCGGCCCCGTGCTGGTGGCGACTGATTCTCAGGAGGTGCAGGACGCCGTTGCGCGCGCAGGTGGCGAGGCGGTTCTCACGCGCGCGGACCATGCAAGCGGGTCCGACCGGATCTTCGAAGCGCTGGCGTCAGCGGACCCCGAGCGGGAATTCGACGTGGTGGTCAACCTGCAAGGGGACCTGCCCACGCTCGATCCTGCGTTGATCGGCAAATGCGTCGAGGCGCTCGAGGAGGGCGAAGCGGATATCGGCACGATCGCGGCGGAGATCGTCCGCGAGGAGGAGCGCAGCAATCCGAATGTGGTCAAGGTGGTGGGGTCGCCCTTGTCGCGCGGCGGCATTCTCAATGCCCTCTACTTCACACGCGCCACGGCACCGCACGGAGACGGGCCGCTCTACCACCACATCGGGCTCTACGCCTATCGCCGCGCCGCGCTGGAACAGTTCGTCGGTTTGCGCCCCTCGCCGCTCGAAATGCGCGAGAAACTCGAACAGCTCCGGGCGCTCGAGTCTGGCATGCGCATCCATGTCGGTCTCGTTGACACGGTTCCGCTCGGTGTCGATACTCCGGCCGACCTCACGCGGGCCCGCGAAATTCTTGAAACCGCGTAAGAATTTCCGATCCCCGCCTGCCTAACCGACGATGAAGCCCAAGACTGCGATGGCTACGAAGCGCGCAAATCGAATCGCCTTCCAAGGGGAGCCTGGTGCGAACTCGCACCTCGCGGCCAACGACGCCTATCCGGATATGGAAGCGTTGCCGTGTGCGACCTTCGAGGACGCGCTGGCCGCCGTCAAAACCGGTGCTGCGAAGCTCGCCATGATTCCCATCGAGAACTCGGTGGCGGGGCGCGTGGCCGATATCCATCATCTGTTGCCCCATTCGGGTCTCTTCATCATCGGCGAGCATTTCGAGCGCATCCGGCATCAATTGCTCATGCTGCCGGGTGCCAAGCTTGCCGATCTCAAATCCGTCCACAGCCACATCATGGCGCTGGGCCAGTGCCGGAAGATCATCGCCGAGTTGCAGCTCACGCCGGTGACCGAGGCCGATACGGCCGGGGCCGCGCGCCATGTGAGCGAGGCCGCCGATCCGACCCAGGCGGCGATCGCCTCCAAGCTCGCCGCCGAGATCTATGGGCTGCGCGTCGCGAAGAAAGATGTCGAGGACGCGGCCCACAATACGACGCGGTTCGTGGTGCTGTCCGCCAAGCCCGTGAAGACGAAGGCCGATGACGGGCCGGTCCTCACGACCTTCGTGTTCCGCGTGCGCAACGTGCCCGCGGCGCTCTACAAGGCGCTCGGCGGCTTCGCCACGAACGGGGTGAACATGACCAAGCTGGAATCCTACCAGCTCGAAGGCTCGTTCAACGCGACCATGTTCTATGCCGACATCGAAGGTCATCCCGACTCGCGGCCCGTGCAGCTCGCCATGGAGGAACTCGACTTCTACACGAGCGAGATCACGTTGCTCGGGACCTATCCGGCGAGCCCGTTCCGAAGCACGCTGAAGGCGTAGGCGCGCACGAGTCTCGTCTCGACAGCTTGGTGCCACAAAACGGCGCTAGAGACGGAACCCAATGATTCTGTGGTTCTTTTAGTATCGGTAAGCCGAGTCGGCAGGAGGAGATGTCAGATGAGCAAGAAACCCCAATCGAAAGCATGGACTCCGGCTCTGGGAGTGGCGCTGGCAGGCTTGGCCGTGGCTGGCTCGGCCTCCGTCAGTGATGCCTGCACCCGCATTCTCTACGAGACGGGAAGCCAGGACTACATCGTCGGCCGCAATATGGACTGGGCCGACAACACGCAGACGAACCTCTGGGCCTTTCCGAAGGGCATGGAGCGCAACGGTGGCGTGGGCGAAGGCTCGGTCACCTGGACCTCGAAATACGGTTCGGTCATCGCCACGATCTACGATGTGGCCACGGTCGACGGGATTAACGAGGCCGGCCTCGTCGGCAACGTCCTCTATCTGGCCGAGTCCGACTACGGTCCGGCCGACGCGGGCAAACCCAAGATGTCCGTCGGCGGCTGGCTGCAATACGTCCTCGACAGTTTCGCGACGGTGTCGGAAGCCGTCGACGCCTTGAAGGACAACCCCTTCACGGTCGTGGCGCCCAACCTCCCGAACGGCAAGGCGGCGACGGGCCATGTGGCATTGTCCGACCCGTCAGGCGATTCCGCCATCTTCGAGTATCTCGACGGCAAGCTCGTCATTCATCATGGGCCGGAAACGAAGGTAATGACCAATTCGCCGCCTTACGATCAGCAGCTAGCCATCGACACCTATTGGACGGGGATCGGCGGCAGCACGTTCCTGCCCGGCACGAACCGCGCGGCGGACCGTTTCGTGCGCGCGAGCTATTATTTGAGCGCGTCGCCGAAATTCGAGGACAAGCGGACTGCGGTCGCAAGCGTCGCCTCGATGATGCGCGCGGTCAGTGTTCCTGTCGGCGTCAAGGATCCGGCCAAACCGAATATCGCGACAACCCAGTGGCGGACCTACGCCGACCAAGGCACCAAGCGCTACTATTACGACTCGGTGTTCAATCCCGGACTGTTCTGGGTCGACCTCGATAAGCTCGATCTGTCGGAAGGAGCCGCGCCCAAGAAACTGGAACTGACCAGCTTCCCGATCCTTGCAGGTGAGGTCTCCGGCAGTTTCGAGGACGCGAAGCCGTTCAAGTTTCTGGCGCCCTGATCCGGCGTCGCCGGCTGCGCACGTCGTCCAAAACCCACTGGAATCGGCGCATCGCGAAGATTAGTGGCGCTCACGGTTGCCACGGGGCCCCGCTTCCCCGATATAGTGCTCCAGGGAGGTTGGCGGCAGGCGCGTGCCTCGCCAACCGGGTCAGGTCCGGAAGGAAGCAGCCCTAACGAGCGTTTCGCGGGTTGATTGTCCAGCCTCCCACCTTTCCCGTGCGTCGAGTAAACTCCGCGGGTGCCGCCGTCTTGCACCCGAAGGGTTCAAGAACCGGCCCTGATTGAAGCCATGGCGTGAGCGCTCCTTTCTCGATGTCCGAAGACAACGCCCAAAACCCGACCAAGGATGCGGCCCCGAGTGCGGCGGCAAGTCATGCGGCACTGGCGCGCAAATACCGGCCGAAAATTTTCGCGGAGCTGATCGGCCAGGAGCCGATGGTCCGCACCTTGCGCAATGCCTTTGCGTCGGGCCGCATTGCCCAGGCCTATATGCTCACGGGCGTGCGCGGCGTCGGCAAGACGACCACGGCGCGGCTGGTGGCGCGGGCGCTCAACTACGAGGGGCCGAACGGCGAAGGCGCCACGATCGATATCGAAGCGGAAGGCGTCCATTGCCGCGCCATCCTGGAAGGCCGCCACCTCGATGTGATCGAAATGGATGCGGCCTCCCATACCGGTATCGATGACATCCGCGATCTGATCGACAGCGCGCACTACAAGCCGAACTCGGCACGATACAAAGTCTATATCGTCGACGAGGTGCACATGCTGTCCAAGCAGGCCTTCAATGGCCTCTTGAAGACGCTCGAAGAGCCGCCCGAGCATGTGAAGTTCATCTTCGCCACCACAGAGATTCGTAAGGTGCCGGTCACGGTGCTGTCGCGCTGCCAGCGCTTCGACCTGAAGCGCATCGATGTGGAGACCATGTCCGCCCATCTTGCGCACATCGCCAAGGAGGAAGGCACCGAGGCGGAGCCCGCGGCGCTTGCGCTGATCGCCCGGGCCGGCGAGGGGTCGGTGCGCGATGCCCTCTCCATTCTCGACCGGGCCATCGCTTTCGGCTCTGGCCGCATCGAGCCTGACACCATCCGGGAGCTTCTTGGGCTCGCGGACCGGGGGCGCATCTTCGATTTGCTCGAAACGGTACTCAAGGGCGATGCGGGCGGTGCCCTTAAGGCTCTTGAACAGCTCAACCGCGATGGCGCGGAACCAGGCCAAGTCATCACCGATCTCGCCGACGCGGTGCACGCGGTCACGGTTGCCAAAGCCGCGGGTCCGCAAGGTATCGATCCCGCCGCCGGCGAAGTGGAACGCGGCCGCATCGAAGATCTCGCCAAGCGGCTCTCCATGCCCGTGCTCGCGCGCGCCTGGCAGATGCTGCTCAAGGGCCATGACGAAGTCCGCAGCAGCCCACGGCCGCTTGCGGCGGCCGACATGGTGCTGGTGCGGCTCGCCTATGTGGTCGACTTGCCGCCGCCGGGCGATGCCGCCCGTCAGACCAGGCCCGAGACGGGCGAGACGAGAACACCTGCGTCCGCCGATGCGCCGTCCGCGGACGCCTCCTCGGCCAAGACTCCTGCCACTGCGCAAATGGCGCCTGTGGCCGCGCAAGAGGCGCCTGCTACCGCTGGAGAGGCGCCCGAAGAACCCTCGGTGTTTGAGTCGGAAAATCCCGCGCCGCCGGATTTCGAGGAAGAACCTGTTTCGGAGCCGGCACCGGCATCGCCCATGCCGCAGAGTTTCGAGGATGTCGTGGCTCTTGCCGAGACGAAGCGCGACTTGAAACTGAAGAACGCTTTGCTGGAACAGGTGCGCCTGGTCCGTTTCAAGCCCGGGGACATTGCCCTCAACCCGCTACCGCTCGCGGCGCCGGATCTGCTGCAAGAGCTGATGCGCAAGCTCAAGGCGTGGACCGGCCAAGTCTGGATCGTGTCCACCAGCGAGCAGGAAGGCGAGGAGCCGCTGGGGGTTCAGCGCCGTGCCGCCGAAGCCCGTGAGATCGAGGCGCTTCATGCCCATCCTGCCGTTCAGGAAGTGTTCCGGTATTTTCCCGGCGCAAAGATCAAAGAGGTTCGCAACGCGCCGCAAGAGCGCGCAGGTTTCGACGAGACGGACGACGTCGAAGACGACGATGTCTTCACCAGGGGCGGGACAAGTTAGAGCGCGAAGCGCCGAAACCAAAATGACCACGCAACGCGACAGACAAGGACCGCGATGAAGAACTTCATGGACATGATGAAGCAGGCGCAGCAGCTCCAGGGCAAGATGCAGGATATGCAGACCGAGATGGAGTCCCTGACCTGTGAAGGCCGCGCCGGCGCCGGCATGGTGACCGTCACGTTGAACGGCAAAGGCGAGATGAAGGCTGTCGCCATCGACCCGTCGATGCTGAAACCGGAGGAGACGGAAATCCTCGAAGACCTGATCATCACCGCCCATGCGGATGCGAAGCTGAAAGTCGAGGAGGCCATGAAGGAAAAGATGGCCTCGCTGACAGGCGGCTTGCCGATTCCCCCGGCTTCAAACTCTTCTAGCCCTCGTCAACACACGAAGACTGCGAAGACGCGTGCCGGCGGCACGATTTGTCGCATTGCTGCGTCGCAACGTCACCATGTTGCGGCGCACTGCCTCGTGTATGATTCTTTCATCCCGGCTTTGAACGGATCGCATCCGTCGAGGTGGCGGACGAACGCGCGTTTCCTCGGCGTGCGCGCGAGTCGCATCGAAAGTCACACCGGCGGACGGGACGTTCAAACATCAGCTTCGCAAAACATTGCAAGGACCAAAAATGAAGACCGGACATAGACTCCCCGAGGTCACCTTTCGCACGCGCGTCCGCGACGAATCCGTCGGCGGGCCGAATCCCTACCGTTGGCAGGACCAGACCACCGACGATTACTTCAAGGGCAAGCGCGTGATTCTGTTCTCGCTGCCAGGCGCGTTCACACCGACCTGCTCGACCTATCAGCTCCCGGGTTTTGAGGGCTCCTACGAGAAGTTCAAGGATCTCGGCATCGACGACATCTACTGCCTGTCGGTGAACGACAGCTTCGTCATGAACAAATGGGCGAAGGACCAGGACCTGAAGCATGTGAAGGTCATCCCGGATGGGTCCGGCGAGTTCACGCGCAAGATGGGCATGCTCGTCGAGAAAGATAATCTCGGCTTCGGCATGCGCTCGTGGCGCTATGCCGCCATCGTGAGCGACGGCGTGATCGAGGCTTGGTTCGAGGAGCCGGGCCTTTGCGACAATCACGCGGAGGACCCCTATGGCGTCAGCGCGCCGGAGACCCTCCTGCAGTATCTCCAGGACAAGGATATCGAGAAGGCCGCGTAACCCGCGCGCTCGTTCACTCCACTCTACGATCTGGATCGGCGGCACGACTCAGCTAAGCTGGGCCGTGCCGTCGGCGTTTTTGGCTGGGCGATGCCTTTTGCCAAACCGATTCCCGGTGTACGGGGCTCAGCGGCTCCAGAAGTCTAGAAGAGGAAGCGGTCCATGGCGCGCGCGGCGGCAGGTCCCGAAATCGAGCGGCTCATACAGCTCCTGGCGCGTCTGCCGGGGCTCGGGCCGCGCTCGGCCCGGCGCGCGGCTCTGCATCTCGTGAAGAAGAAAGAGCAGTTGCTCGACCCGCTGGCCGCGGCGCTTGCCGAGACCCGCGACACGATTCTCACCTGCGAGGTATGTGGCAACATCGATACGCAAAGCCCGTGCACGCTCTGCCGGGACGCGACGCGCGATCCCTCGCTGATCTGCGTTGTGGAGGAGGTGGGCGATCTGTGGGCGCTCGAGCGGGCGGCGGTCGTAAACGGGCGCTATCACGTGCTGGGCGGCACGCTATCGCCACTCGACGGTGTCGGCCCCGACGATCTCAATATCCCGAAGCTCATCGAGCGCGCACGCGCGGACGAAGTCACCGAAGTTCTGCTGGCGTTGAACGCGACGGTCGAGGGACAGTCCACGGCGCACTACCTCACCGACCAGCTAGCCGGCTGCAACGTCTCCGTCTCGCGCCTGGCCCAAGGCGTCCCCATTGGCGGGGAACTCGACTATCTCGACGAAGGCACGCTCGCCGCCGCCGTCAAGGCGCGCAAGGCGATGGGCGGGTAGGCTAGTCGGCCGCCGGCCTCGTTCCGGGGCCTTGATAGGTCTCGGCCACCCTGTTCGCGGCGGCTTCGAATTCCCGCAGGCACTCTTCCGGAAGGTTCGCCTCGGCGATGATCTCCCAATAGACGCTCGACTCGATCTCGCCGCCGATCCAGATCCCGGCGAGCAGGCCAACGGTCGCTGCGGCGAATATGCCGACAATCCAGAGAAGCCTCCCGCCGTCGCTCATGGGCTCGCCTCCTCCTCAATGGCCGCCTCGTCTTCCAAGGCTTCCTCCCGCGCCTCCTCGTCGGGCGTCTCGTCATCCTCGTTCCAGGGCGCGACCTTGAACAGCATCAGCATGCCGGGGATCGCGAGAAGCGCGCAGATGACGAAGAACTGAGTCCATCCCACGGACTCCACGATGAAGCCCGTTGTCGCGTTGGCAACCGTACGCGGCACGGCGATGAGACTTGAGAACAGTGCGAACTGCGTGGCGGTGAAGGCCTTGCTCGTTTCGCGCGCCATGAAGGCGGTGAGGGCCACCGTGCCGAGCCCGACGGCGAGATACTCGCCGCTCACGACGACGAACAGGCCCACCAGCGAGTGCCCGGCCTGGCTCAGCCAGATAAAAGGAATGATGGTGAGGAGCTGAACGAGGCCGAAGATCCACAATGCCTTATTGATGCTCAGCTTGAGCATGGCCGCGCCCCCGATTGTGGCGCCGGCAATGACGGCCCAGAGCCCGGCGAACTTCGCCACGCTCCCGATCTCGGTCTTGCTGTAGCCCATGTCGAGATAGAACGGCGTGGCCAGTGCCGTCGCCATGTTGTCCCCGAGCTTGTAGAGGAACAGGAAGGCGAGGATGGCGAGCCCGGCCGTGATGCCGTCACGGCTGAAGAATTCCACGAACGGTTCGATCACCGCTTCGCGCAGCGTGTGCGGCGCCAACTCGTCGTCGCTGACCTCTTTGACGAGCAGAGTGGTGACGATGCCGATCAGCATGAAGGCGCCGGTGATCCAGAACACGGTGGACCAGGGCAGATGGTCGGCCAGGATCAGGGCCAGCGAACCCGGTACCAATCCGGATAAGCGGTAGGCATTGATCCAAAACGAGGTGCCGGTGCCGAGCTCGTCGTCCGCCAGCAATTCGCGCCGGTAGGCGTCGATGACGATGTCCTGACTGGCGCTGAACAGGGCGACCGCGAAAACGAGCCAGACAATGGCCTGGAGCGAGGTCGCCGGATTGAAGTGGCCGAGCAGACCGATCGAAATCAGCAGGAGCAACTGGGTCAGCAAGGCCCACCCGCGCCGCCGTCCCAAGAAGGGCAGCTTGAAGCGGTCCATCATGGGGGACCACAGGAACTTCCAGGTGTAGGGCAGGCCGACCAGGGCGAACAGGCCGATGGTGGCGAGATCGACGTCGTTGTCGCGCAACCAAGCCGGCACCAGCGACACGAGCACGAACAACGGCATGCCCGAGCTGAAGCCGAGGAAGATGCACGCCAGCATTTTGCGCGTGAACAGAATCTCGGTCCAACTGCGGCGCGCGTCCGCAACGGTGGCTTGGTCGGTCGTTCCCTCGGTGCCCGTCATCGTTCTAAGCTCATAGCAGCCGGGCGCCCTGCCGTCATGACAAAGGAGTCTCGAGAATGGTCCGCGTCGTGGGTATCGATCATCTGGTCATAAGGGTGAGCGACTTCGACAAATCGAAGGCGTTCTACGACAAGCTCTTCAAGTTCCTCGGCTTCGAGGTTCTGGACGAATACGCCGACGCCATTGGGTGGACCAACGGCAAGACCCGCTACTGGATCGGCCCTGCGGACGCCGAAGGACGGGCGCGCGGCTATCGCATCGGCGATATCGGCTTTCACCATTACGCCTTCGAACTGCGCAGCCGGAAGGACGTGGACGACCTCGAAGCCTTCCTGAAACGGGAGGGCGTGAGGATCGTCGACCCGGCGGACGAGTACTACGACGACTACTACGCCGTGTTCTTCCTCGATCCGGACGGACTGAAGCTCGAAGGCATGAAATGGGGGGAGCGGCAGGCCAAAGCGGAGGCGGCCAAGAAGAAGGCTAAGAAGAGCAAGAAATAGCCAAAATTCGGCGCAGCCCAGCGCCGATTTCGCTCCTCCCGATATTTCCTACTTGCGAATGATTTGCAACTAGCGCTATGCTGCGTTGCGAAAAGGATCGTTCGCGATATTCAGGAGGCTTCAGGTGACAGCGCGTTTGGCATGCCAATTCCGGCTTCTGGTCGCAACGATGGTCATTCTTGCCGTTTCGGTGCTGGCCGGATGCGGGGATCAGGAGGGTACGTCCACCTCGGAAGGGTCGAATGCCGGGGACGACAAGTTCCGGGTCGTGACGACCTTCACCGTGATTCAGGACATCGCCCAGAACGTTGCGGGCGACGCCGCGGTAGTAGAGTCGATCACGAAGCCGGGCGCGGAGATTCACGACTACCAGCCAACCCCCGGCGACATCGTCAAAGCGCAGCACGCCGACCTCGTCCTCTGGAACGGGTTCAACCTGGAGCGCTGGTTCGAGAAGTTCTTCCAGAACGTCAAGGACGTCCCCAGTGTCGTCGTGAGCGACGGCGTCGAGCCCATGGGTATCACGGAAGGTCCGTATAACGGCAAGCCCAATCCGCATGCGTGGATGTCGCCCACGAGCGCGCTTCAATATGTCGAGAACATCCGCAAGGCGCTTGTCGAATACGATCCGAAAAACGCCGAGGTCTACAACAAGAACGCGGCCGTCTACGCGGACAAGATCAAGGCAATGGATGCGCCGTTGCGCAAGCGGCTCGCTGCGATCCCCGAGGACAAGCGTTGGCTTGTGACCTCCGAAGGCGCGTTCGCCTATCTTGCCCGCGACTACGACATGCGCGAAGCCTATCTCTGGCCCATCAACGCCGATCAACAGGGGACCCCGCAACAGGTCCGCCATGTGATCGAGCTCGTGAAGGAGAACGGGATCCCCGTCGTGTTCTCCGAAAGCACGGTTTCCGACCGGGCCGCGAAACAGGTCGCCAAGGAAAGCGGTGCGTCCTACGGTGGCGTTCTCTATGTGGACTCGTTGAGCAACGAGGGCGGCCCCGTTCCCACCTACCTCGATCTCTTGCGCGTTACCGTCGACACGGTCGCCAAGGGTTTCGAGAATGCACAAGGGTCCTGAGATCGACAAAGACCTCGGGAACGCTGAAGGATCTTAGAAAAGCCGATGAGCCGTATTGATTTGCTGACCCGCTCCGACACCGTGGCCCGTCCCGCGAGCATCGCGGTTCAAGACGTCAGCGTCACCTATCCCAACGGGTTCACGGCGGTGCGCGACGCCTCGTTCGAACTGGGGCCCGGCACGATCTGCGCGCTGGTGGGTGTGAACGGCAGCGGCAAGTCGACCATCTTCAAAGCCATCATGGGCTTCGTCACCCCGTCCGCCGGTCAGGTGCGGCTGTGCGGTCTTCCCGTGGACAAGGCGGTGTCGAAGAACATCATCGCCTACGTGCCGCAAAGCGAGGATGTCGACTGGAACTTCCCGGTGCTGGTCGAAGACGTGGTGATGATGGGCCGATACGGCCACATGAATCTGTTCCGCATTCCCTCCAAGACGGACCGGCGCAAGGTCGACGAGGCCTTGGAACGCGTGAACATGACCGCCTACCGCACGCGGCAGATCGGTGAGCTCTCGGGCGGACAGAAGAAGCGCGTCTTCCTGGCGCGTGCCCTGGCTCAGGAAGGGCGCATCATTTTGCTCGACGAGCCGTTTACCGGCATCGACGTGACGACGGAAGCCGCGATCATCGATCTGCTGCGCGAGTTGCGCGACGACGGTCATTTGATTCTCGTCTCGACGCACAATCTCGGCAGCGTCCCCGATTTCTGCGATCAGGTCGTTCTGCTCAATCGCACGGTTCTGGCGGCGGGACCGACCGCCACGACATTCACCCAGGAGAATCTCGAGCGCACCTTCGGCGGTGTGCTGCGCAATTTCGAGCTCAGCGGGCAAGCGCTCCACGAGGACGACGACGCGCGCAGCCTCAACGTCATCACGGACGATGAGCGGCCGCTCGTATTCTATGGCGTCAAGGAGGGCAAAAAGAAGAAACAGGCTCGGGACAAGGCGAAATGAGCGGCATCCTGACCGAACTCATCGTCCCGTTCTCGTATGACTACATGTGGAAGGCGATGTGGGTCAGCGCGCTGGTGGGTGCGGTGTGCGCCTTTCTGTCCTGCTATCTGATGCTGAAGGGTTGGTCGCTGATGGGCGATGCCCTCGGCCATTCCATCGTGCCCGGTGTCGCCGGCGCCTACATCATCGGCGCCCCCTTTGCCGCGGGCGCGTTCTTCGCCGGCATCCTCGCTGCGCTCGGCATGGCCTTCGTCAAGTCGCACTCGCGCCTGCGCGAAGACGCCACCATCGGTCTCGTCTTCACGACGCTGTTTGCGCTCGGTCTGCTCATGGCGTCCCTGCATCCGACCTCCGTGTCGATCCAGACCATCGTGCTCGGCAACATCCTCGCGATCCCCGACGCGGACGCGATGCAGGTCGTCATCATCGCGGTCGTCTCCTTCGCGGTGCTGGCGTTCATCTGGAAGGATTTGATGGTCACGTTCTTCGACGAGACCTATGCGCGCAGCATCGGACTTCGGACACGCACGCTGAAACTGGTTTTCTTCACGCTGCTCAGCGCCTGCACCGTGGCGGCGCTGCAAACCGTCGGAGCGTGTCTCGTGATTGCGCTGGTCGTCACGCCGGGCGCGACCGCCTACCTGCTCACTGATCGTTTCGACCGTCTGATCGCGATTGCGGTCGGCATCGGGACGGTCACCAGCTTCGTCGGCGCCTATCTCAGCTACTTCATCGACGGCGCGACCGGCGGTGTCATCGTCACGCTCCAAACGCTGCTGTTCCTTGCCGCGTTCTACTTCGCGCCGAAACATGGCGTGATCGCCGCCCGCCGCAAGGCCCGCGCCGTCCGGGACGAGAATATGCGCAAAGGCAATGCGCTGCCGGAGAGCGGCCCGGTACAGGAGAGCGCCTGATGGACCCGATCGCGTTCTTCGTGGAGCCGTTCGCCTATGACTTCATGCAGCGGGCGCTCGGCATGTCGCTCCTCGTGGCCGCCGTATGCGCGGTGCTGTCCTGCTATCTCGTGCTGAAGGGCTGGTCGCTGATGGGTGACGCGATCTCGCACGCCGTGCTGCCCGGCATCGTCATCGCGTTCGTCCTCGGCATTCCACTGGCGGTGGGCGCGTTCGTCGCCGGGCTCGCCTGCGCGCTGATGACCGGCTATCTGAAATACAACAGCCGGGTCAAGGAAGACACGGTCATGGGCATCGTGTTCTCAGGCATGTTCGGCTTCGGGCTGGTGCTCTTCACCAAGGTCGAGACGGACCAGCATCTCAACCACATCCTGTTCGGCAACGTTCTCGGCGTGACTACGGGCGATCTCCTAGAAACGGCAATCATCGCCGGCGGCACGCTTCTCATCGTGTTCGCCAAGCGCCGCGACCTTCTGCTGTATTGTTTCGATCCGAACCACGCCCGCGCCATCGGTCTGCCGGTCAACGTGCTGCATTACGGGCTTCTGATCTTGCTCTCGCTGACCATCGTCAGCTCGATCAAGGCGGTAGGTATCATCCTCGTCATCGCCATGCTGATCGCGCCGGGTGCCACGGCCTATATCCTCACGGACCGCTTCGAACGCATGCTGGTGATCGCCGTCGCGGTGGCATGCGGTTCCGCGGTGCTCGGCACCCTCGTCAGCTTCCACATTGACGGCGCGACCGGCGCCTGCATCGTACTGGTGCAGGCTTTCGCGTTCTTCATGGCCTTCCTGTTCTCGCCGAAGCATGGGCTTTGGCCGCTGCAGAAGCTCTTCCGCCGTAGCGGCGATGGCGCCGTCGATAGTGCCGACCGCGCAGATGCGTCCTAGCTCTTGCTCGGGCTCTGGACCGAGCGGTGCAGCAGGTCATAGACGAGCGCGGTCGACCAGCCGATCAGCATGACGCCGTTCAAGGCCGTGAGCGGTCCAAGCATGTGCCATTGCGGCACGGGCACGACGTCGCCATAGCCGAGCGTCGTATAGTTGCCGAAGGCGAAATAGATGAGGTCCGTGTCCTTGGGCACCGCGCCGACCCATTTATATGTGTAGGCCCAGATCACGCATTCGCCGAAATGGCCGACGACGAGAAGTGTGCCCGTCGCGACGATCACGAGCATGTACTGCACGAAGCCGGGAAACGAGGCGTCCGTGTTCGCGAGGTTCCGCAAAGTCGCGGCGATGGCGCCGACCAGAATCGCATGAATGAATAGATTGACGAGGCTCGTGGCGCCACCAACGGCGATCTGATCGAGCATCGACACGTTCATGGTGGAGATCCACATGGACTCTTTCACGGTTTCTGCGACGGTCGGATCCATCTCTTTCCCCCAAATCCCTGTCGTGACGTTATTCGCCGGCCAGTAGATCCGGCTGACGGATGATGCGCGGCCCCTTGCCGGGCGCGCGTGTGGCGCCAGCCTGCGTGACGTTGGGGGCGGATGCGGCCGCCGGCGCGGCGGGCGTGCCGTGCTCCACGGCTTTGGTGTCCCGTGCGGTTTTGGCTTCTTCGTCGAAGTCGAGCTGCTCGATCTTCTGCCCGCGCTTCGTGATCTTGTCCGCGGAGGTGAGGATCTTGTCGATATCGGCATTGGCCTGGCCGAAGTGCCGCTGCAGATCGAGCACGCGGTCGCGGAAGCGTCCCATGTCCGCCATGAGCGTTGCCACTTCGCGCTGGATGAGATGAGCCTGCTCGCGCATCTGCACGTCCTTGAGGATGGCCTGCATGGTCTGCACCGCGAGCATCAGCATGTTCGGCGCACAGATCACGATGCGGGCGCGATGTGCCTTCTGGAGGATATCGGGGAAGTGCTCCGACAGATCCGCCGAGATGGACTCGGACGGCACGAATAAAATGGCGGTGTCCTGGGTCTCACCGGGGATAAGATATTTCTCGGCGATCGCATCGATATGTTTGCCCACATCGGTGCGAATGCGCCGGGCGGCGATTTTCTTCTCCTCATCTCCGCGGGCGGTGCGAAAGGCCTCGAAGCCTTCCAGCGGAAACTTGGCATCGATCACGACGCCCGCCGGTGTGTTCGGCATGTGCAGGAGACAGTCGGGCCGCGTGTTGTTGGAGAGCGTGGCCTGGAAAGTGTAGGCGCCGGCTGGGAGGCCGTCCTTGATGATGGCCTCCATGCGGATCTGGCCGAAGGCGCCGCGCGCCTGCTTGTTCGCCAGGATCTCCTGAAGGCTGACCATGTTGCCCGAGAGTTCGGTGAGGTTTTTCTGGGCCGTGTCGATGACGGCCAGCCGCTCGTTCAGGCGCGAAATGGTCTCGTGTGTCTTACGGGCGCTCTCGTTGAGATCGGTGCCCACCTTGTGGGTCATGCGGTCCAG
This sequence comes from Methyloceanibacter sp. wino2, assembly GCF_003071365.1. NCBI lineage: Bacteria > Pseudomonadati > Pseudomonadota > Alphaproteobacteria > Hyphomicrobiales > Hyphomicrobiaceae > Methyloceanibacter > Methyloceanibacter sp. wino2. The sequence continues at coordinate 1,253,963 of NZ_CP028960.1, read as the reverse complement.
GCGTTCGTTCACGGCGCGCGCCAACTCGCCGTGCCGCGTCACGCTGATCTCCGCAAGCGTCTGAAGCCGCACGCGCAGTTCTCCGAGCTGGTCGCCCTGCGCGGCGGCGTCCTGCTTCCGGCGGGTAAGGTGCACCACCATCACGATCGCCAGAATCAGGAGGGCGAGCACGGCCACGCCGGCGAGCACAAGGCCCACCAGAACGGGGTCGATCGTCATCGTCCCAATATGCAGGGGCTCAAGGACCATGGTGCCTAGCTATAGGCTGATTCGGGAGGCTAGACCAAAACAGGAACACGCGCTCTGGGAGCGCGATCCACCCGGGGTCGATGCAGCGCATTGACCGGAGCCGCCTCGGTCCTTATGTCAGCGTCAGTCATGGCTACCATCCATCCCATCGTCACCATCCCCGATTCGGTGCTGCGCCAGACGGCTGACCCCGTCGAACGCGTGGACGACGAATTGCGCACGCTGATGGACGACATGCTGGCGACGATGTACGACGCGCCGGGCGTCGGCCTGGCCGCGCCTCAGATCGGCATTCTGCGCCGTGTGATCGTAATGGATCCGGCCCGCGACGAGGAGGAGCCTGCGCCGCTCGTCATGGCGAACCCTGTGATTCTGCAGCGGTCCGACGAGATGCGCGTGCATGAAGAAGGCTGCCTGTCGATCCCCGACGTCACGGCGGAGGTCGAGCGTCCCTCGATGGCCCGCGTGTCGTATCTCGATCGCGAGGGCAAGTCTCAGGAGGCGGAACTCGAGGGCTTTCTGGCCACGATCGTCCAGCACGAGGTCGATCATCTGAACGGGGTTCTGTTCATCGACTATCTGTCGCGCCTGAAGCGCGACATGATCGTGCGGAAATTCACCAAGCAAAAGCGCGCCACGGCGGTCTAGCCCCGCGAAGCGGCGTTCCATCCCGCTAAGCGGCTTCCCAGCCCGCGAAGCGTCTTCCCATGCGCATCGAACCGGCCTAAGACCGGCCCATGCGGATCATCTTCATGGGCACGCCGGATTTCGCCGTTCCGGCGCTGCTGTCTATCGCCAAGGCGGAGCACGACATTGTGGCGGTGTATACGCAGCCGCCGCGGCCCGCCGGCCGCGGCATGACGGTGCGCAACTCGCCGGTGCACCAGGAAGCCGAAGCGCTCGGGCTGCCCGTGCGGGTGCCGGAAAGTCTCAAGAGCCCCGCCGAGCAGAAGCGCTTTGCCGCGCTCGAAGCGGACGCCGCCGTTGTCGTCGCCTATGGGCTCATCCTGCCGGAAATGGTCCTGAACGGCACGCGGCGCGGCGTGTTCAACATCCACGCGTCGCTGCTGCCCCGCTGGCGGGGCGCGGCGCCGATCAACCGCGCGATCATGGCGGGCGATGCGGAATCCGGCGTCGCCATCATGCGGGTCACGCAAGGGCTCGACGAGGGCCCTGTCTGCCTCATGGACCGCGTCGCGATCGGCCCCGACATGACGGCTGGCGAGTTGCATGATGCGCTTTCGGATCTCGGCGCCGAGCTGATGGTGGAAGTGCTCGGCTCGCTCGTTGAGGGCAAGCTTCACTGCGTGGAGCAGGACGGCAACCTTGCGACCTATGCGGCGAAGCTCAGCAACGAAGAGACGCGCATCGATTGGGCGCGGCCCGCGCAAGAGGTGCACAATCACATTCGCGGACTGTCGCCCTATCCCGGCGCCTGGTTCCAGATTGTCCAGAACGGTAAGGCCGAACGCGTGAAGGTCCAGGGCTCGACGCTGGAGACGGGACGCGGCGCCCCCGGCACGCTCCTTGACGACCGTCTCACGGTGGCGTGTGCCGACGGTGCGGTGCGCCTCACCCGGGTGCAGCGCGCCGGCAAGAAGCCCATGCTGGCGGACGCCTTCCTGCGCGGCGTCGACCTGCCGGTCGGCAGCACGTTTATCTAGGCGGGCGCGAGACCATGCCCCGCTACAAACTCCTTCTGGAATACGACGGCACGCCGTTCGTGGGCTGGCAGTTGCAGGACGGGCCGATGTCCGTTCAGGGGCGGCTCGCGCAAGCGGTCGAGGCCTTCTCCGGCGAGCCGGCGATCCCGCGCGGGGCGGGGCGCACCGACGCGGGCGTTCACGCGACTGGGCAGGTTGCCCATCTCGATCTCGAAAAGGACTGGGAGCCGGCGCGGGTGCGCGACGCTCTCAACGCGCAGGTGCGCCCGGACCCAATCGCTGTCCTGTCGTGCGAGAAGGTGGCCGAGAGTTTCGATGCGCGCTTCTCGGCCAAGGCGCGCCATTATGTCTATCGCATCGTCGATCGCCGGCCGCCGTTGGCATTAGAGAAGGACCGGGCCTGGGGCGTGTTCAAGCCGCTCGACGCCGGGGCCATGCATGCAGCCGCGCAATCCCTTATTGGCCATCACGACTTCACGACCTTCCGCTCCTCGGAGTGTCAGGCGGCGTCGCCCGAAAAGACGCTCGACCGGCTGGACGTGTCGCGGCATGGCGAGATCATCCGGGTTGAGGCCTCCGCGCGCTCGTTCCTGCACAATCAGGTGCGCTCCATGGTCGGCTCGCTGAAATGCGTCGGCGAAGGCCGCTGGACCGCCGACGACCTGAAAGCAGCCTTGGACGCGCGCGACCGGGCGGCCTGCGGACCCGTGGCGCCTGCTTGCGGCCTTTACCTGGTCAAGGTCGACTATTAAGCCTGGGTGGGCGCCCGAGCGGGCGAAGGGGACACAGCCATGATCAGGCGCATTGCCACCGTCGGCGGGCTGACGCTCGTATCGCGCCTCTCGGGATTCATTCGCGACGTGGTGATGGCCGCCATCCTCGGCGCCGGCCCGGTCGCCGACGCCTTCTTCGTCGCCTTCCGCCTGCCCAACCATTTCCGCGCGATTTTCGCCGAAGGCGCGTTCGCGGCGGCCTTCGTGCCGGCCTATGCCCACACGCTGGAAAAGGCGGGGCTCCCTGCGGCCAAGCTCTTCGCGGACCAGGTCGGCGCCGCCCTCATCGCCATCAACCTCGTCTTGCTGGCAATCGCGCTTCTGTTCACGCCGGACGTGGTGATGCTGCTGGCGCCGGGTCTGTCCGACGATCCTCAACGCTTCGATCTCGCCGTCGCGCTCACCCGCATCACCTTCCCGTATCTCGCACTCGTGTCGCTGGAGACGCTGTTCGCCGGCATCTTGAATGCCAACAACAGGTTTGCGTCGGCCGCAGGCGCTTCAATCCTGCTCAACGTCTCGCTGATCGCCACGCTGGCACTCGCACCCTATTTCGAGAGCGCGGGCCACGCCGCCGCCTGGGGCGTGCTGATCGCCGGCGTCGCGATGGTGCTCCTCGTCGGCGGCGATGCGGAGATGCACGGCTATGGCATCCGCCTGCGCATGCCCAAGCTCGACGAGCCGACACGGCGATTCCTGAAGGCGCTGGGGCCCGCGATCATTGGGGCGGGCGGCGTGCAGCTCGCGCTCTTCGCCGATACGGTGATCGCATCCTTCCTCCCAACCGGCGCGTTGTCGGCGCTCTACTACGCCGACCGCATCAACCAGCTTCCGATCGGTGTCGTCGGCATTGCCGTCGGCACTGTGCTGCTGCCGGAAATGTCGCGGCGGCTCGCGGCAGGGGACAAGAAAGGCGCAGCCTCGGCCCAGGCGCGTGGCATCCAGCTGGCACTGCTGCTGACGCTTCCCTGCGCAGCGGCGGCGATAGCAATCCCCGACCTCATCATGCGGGCGCTGTTCGCCCGCGGCGCTTTCACGAGCCAGGACGCTTTGTCCGCGGGTCATACGCTTGCCGCCTATTCGCTCGGCCTCATTCCCTTCGTGCTGCTGAGAAGTTTCACGGCGCCCTTCTATGCGCGCGGCGACACGGCGACCCCCGTGAAGGCGGCACTGCTCGCCGCCGCGGTGAACATCGCGCTGAAGGTCGTACTAATGGGCCCGCTGGCCCAGGTCGGCCTTGCGCTTGCGACTAGCATCGGGGCCTGGATCAATCTGGTCCTGCTGGCGGTCCTGGCGCGCCGGCAAGGCTTTGCCGTCTCGGGCGCGGCCATCGGCGGCCCCGTAACGAAACTCGCGGTGATCGGGATCGCCTTCGCCGTCGCGCTCTATTTCGGTGGCCTTGGGCTCGAGAACGCGTTGTCTTCGATGACCAAGTTCCGCGAAGAGACGATCCTTGGCGTGCTGGTCGTTGCCGGCGGCATCGTCTATTTCGCGGCCGTGTTCCTCGTTTTGGGGCGTCGCTGGCTCACAGGTCTTATGAAGGAGATCGAGCACGAGGCCTCGCAGCCCGCGCCGGTCAAGCCGGACCTTATCGAAGATCCGACGGATGCCTCGGAAAGCCTGCCCGACTCCGAGCCGCCGCCCAGGATCTAGCGGGTCGCGTTTTGGCCTAAGCCATCTTCAGATCGACCAGCGTCACCGCGCCATCGTCGATGTCTTGTCCGAAGAAGATGGCGCCGATCCTCGCGAAGCGCTCCGGCGAGTCCGTGGCGAAGAAGCGGACGTTGCGCGGCGCACCGCTATTTCCGGCTTGCAGCGTCGAGGTCGCCAGCGTCTCGGCGACAGCCGCTGCCGTGGTCTCAGCCGAATCCACGAGCGTGATGCCGTTGCCCACATGGCGCTGAATAGCAGCTGCCAAGACCGGGAAATGCGTGCAGCCCAGCACCAGCGTGTCGGGTGCGTCGGCGCGCGCGAAGAGCGGTTCGAGATAGTCTTCGACGGCCGCCGTGGTGGCGCGCGTGTCCGCCCAGCCTTCTTCGGCCAACGCGACGAAGACCTGGCAAGCCAGTTGCTCCACGTGCGCCTCGGCCATGAGATGGTGGATGGCCCGCGCGTAGGCGCCGCCTTTGACCGTGCTCTCGGTGGCCAGCACGGCGATGCGTTTGTTGCGCGTGGCCGCGACGCCCGCGCGGGCGCCCGGCTCGATCACGCCGATGACGGGTAAGGGCGCCAGCGCCTCCTGCAGCGCTTCCAGAGCCACCGACGAAGCGGTGTTGCAGGCGATCACGACCATCTTCACGTCCTCGCCGAGGAGAAGGTGCGTTGCCTGCAGCGCATACGCGCGCACGGTGTCAGGGCTCTTGGTGCCGTAGGGGAGGCGCGCGGTGTCGCCGAGATAGACGAAGTGCTCGTCCGGCAGACGGGCGGCCAGCGCCCGCAGCACGGTCAGTCCGCCCATGCCCGAGTCGAACACGCCGATGGGGCGCGGATCACCGGCCATTCTTGTCCCCGGCAGCGTCGCCAAACGTCTCGAAATAGCGCGCGATGAACCGGCGGTAGATCGCGGTCAGCGTTTCGAGGTCGGCCAGAGCGGCGTTCTCATCCGTCTTGTGGATCGTCTCGGTCGTCAGTCCGAACTCCACCACCGGGCAATAGTCCTTGATGAAGCGCGCATCGGACGTACCGCCGTCGGTGGAGAGCACAGGCGTCTTCCCGGTGAATTCGGTCACGGCCTCGCTGAGGAGTTGATCGAGCGCGCCGGGCTTCGTCACGAACACGTCCCCATGCGGCGCAAAGTCCAACGTGAAGGTGAGGTCGGTGCCTGAAAGCGCGGCGGCGATGCTCTCCTGCAGCATGGCCTTCAATGTTTCGGCCTCATGGTTATCGTTGAAGCGAATGTTGAAACGCGCTTCGGCCCGCGCCGGGATCACATTGGTGGCCGGATTGCCCACGTCGATGCTCGTCACTTCCAGATTGGAGGGCGAGAAATGCGTGCTGCCGGAATCGAGTGGCGTCCCGTACAGCTTCGCGAGCGCCGTGACGATGCCCTTGACCGGATTGGCCGCAAGATGCGGGTAAGCCACATGGCCTTGCTGACCGGTCACGGTGAGGTGTCCGGTGAGGCTTCCGCGGCGGCCAATCTTGATCATCTCGCCGAGAACGGCAGGGTTGGACGGCTCGCCCACGAGGCAATGATCGGGAACGAGGTTCGTTTCCTCCATCCAGGCCAAGACCTTCTTGGTGCCGTTGACCGCGGTGCCTTCCTCGTCGCCGGTGATCAGGAGGCTGATCGTACCCGGCACCTGGCCGCCGCGCTCGGCAACATAGTCGATCGCCGCCGCGGCGAAACAGGCGACCGCGCCCTTCATGTCCGAGGCGCCGCGCCCGTAGAGCCGCCCATCGGCGATCTCGGCGGAAAAGGGCGCATGGGCCCACGAGCTTTCGTCGCCGGGCGGAACCACGTCCGTATGGCCGGCGAAACACAGATGCGGGGCGCCGCTGCCGATATGCGCCACGAGGTTGTCGACGTCCGCCGTCCCGTCTTCGCTGAAGGTCAGCCGGTCGCACGTAAAGCCCGCGGCCGCCAAAGGCCGGCCGAGCGCATCCAGGGCGCCTGCGTCCACTGGCGTGACGCTCGGGCACCGGATCAAATCTTGCGCGATGGCGACCGCGTTATCGGCGGGCGATGACATGACCCAAGTCCTTAGAATTGCGACGCGACCATAGCGGGCACGGCTCACGAACATGACCGCGCGCGCTTCCTATGGCAAGCAGCGGTAAGGGCGGAAATAGCGCGGTCTGCTTGATGAAGACCGCCTGTCGACTGCGTCGAAGGCTTCGACGGCTCTTAGGTCAGGGCTGCCAGCGGGTCGCCGCCATAGTGGTTGGGCCCTGGCGTTCCCTTGAGGATCCCGAGCTCGATCAGGAACCACAGGCCGACGCCGAGATTCACGAGGACGCAGAGCCAGCCGATAATGTTGAGCTGATCGCCTATGCCGGTCAGGCCCCAGCCGTCGAGGAGGCTCGCGACGAGGGAGGGAACCAATCCGTACAGGGCCATCTTTCCGGGCTTGTCCCGGTCTTGGAACCGCTTGGCGCAGACGGCATAGGTGGGGAAGAACAAGGCCAGCGCGACGACCGTCGCCAGGAATCCACCGAAGAAACCCGTTCCGAAGATCACTTCGATCAGCACCCCGAGAATGATGCTGATAATGCCGAGGATCACCACACCGGCCCACCATTTGGCCCGGTTGATACGGCCGTCCAGCGACGTGAAGATGTACTGCAGATCCATTGTTTCCCCCATTGTCAGCCTCTGACGCAGGACTCACGTTTTAGGCCCGAATCGTGACATTGCGAAGGGCGCGAGTCGAATCGCAATCTGTCCGTTCGGGTTCTTATGAACCGCAAGGCCGCGGGCCGGTCTTGGCCGAAGCCGCCAGACCACGGCGTACTGCGCGCATTTCTAGTCGCGCAGCAACTCGTTGATGGACGTCTTCGAGCGCGTTTGCTCGTCCACGGTTTTCACGATCACCGCGCAATAGAGCGAAGGCCCAGGCGTTCCGTCCGGCAGCGGCTTGCCCGGCATGGAGCCGGACACGACGACCGAATAAGGCGGTACGCGGCCCTGGTGGACGAAGCCCGTGGCCCGGTCGATGATCTTGGTGGACTGGCCGATATAGACGCCCATGGACAACACCGAGCCTTCGCCCACGATCACCCCTTCGGCCACTTCGGCGCGGGCGCCGATGAAGCAATTGTCTTCGATGATCACGGGATTGGCCTGCAGCGGCTCGAGCACGCCGCCGATACCGGCGCCGCCCGACAGATGCACGTTCTTGCCGATCTGCGCGCATGAGCCGACCGTGGCCCAGGTATCGATCATGGAACCGCTGTCCACATAGGCCCCGAGGTTGACGAAGGACGGCATCAGGACGACGCCCGGCGCGATGAAGGCCGAATGCCTCACGAGGCAGCCCGGCACGGCCCGGAAACCGGCTTCCTTGAAGTCCTTGGCCTTCCACTTCTCGAACTTCATGGGGACCTTGTCCCACCAGGAGGAATCGCCGGGGCCGCCGTCCATCCGCTTCTGATCGTTCAGCTTGAACGAGAGCAGAATGGCCTTCTTGACCCATTGATTGACGACCCAGTCGCCGTCGACCTTCTCCGCGACCCGCAATTCGCCCTTGTCGAGCAGGCCCAGAACCTCCTCGACGCCGTCGCGCACCACGCCCTTCGTGTCCGAATTGATGTCGGACGCGTGCTCGAATGCGCCGTCGATGAAGTTCTTCAGATGATCGTGCGACATGGATTTCTCCCAAAACTCTACAGATTATTGTGTGTTGCGCTCTCCGCCGGGGGGGCCGCGGCAGGATCCTTGCGGCCTGCCGCGTCCTCCGCGAGAGACGCGCCGATGGCGGCGACGAAAGGCGTGAGCGCCTCCGTGCGGTGATGAATGTGCTCGGGCAGTTCGGCCCAGTCCTCATGCGCGACGTGTTCGGGACGGCCCATCGCGCGGCAGTCGATCCAGATCGTTGTCATGCCGATCGCGTGCGCGGTCTCGAGATTGTGCGGCAGGTCGTCGAAGATCGCGGCCCGGCTGCTCTCGACCCCATGGGTGGCGACGAAGCGTTCGAAGGCCTCCCGCGACGGCTTGGGGTTCACGTATTCGAGGGCGTGGATATCGAAAATGTCCTCGAACAGGTCCCGCACGCCAAGCTTGGTCGTGACGCGTTCGGCGTGCTTGCGGCAGCCGTTCGTGAACACCAGCTTTCGCCCCGGCAGCGCCTCGATGGCGGCACCGAGCTCCGGTGACGGGTCGACCACAGCGAGGTCGATGTCGTGGACATAGTCGAGGAAGTCGTGCGGCTTGACGCCGTGAAGACGGATCAGTCCGGCGAGCGTCGTACCGTGCTCGAAATAGTATTGCTTGCGCAGGGCGTGCGCGTCCTCGAGCGACAGACCCAGCGTTTCGGCGATGAACGAGCCCATGCGGTGGTCGATCTGAGCGAAGAGATCGCACTCGGCCGGGTAGAGCGTGTTGTCGAGATCGAAGACCCAGGTCTCCACATGACCGAAGCCGCGCTCCGCGATCGTGTTTCCCTGAAGCGTTCGTGTCCGAAGCTTGCTTGGCGCCGCATCCGTCATGGCTGCCTCGTGCGGTAGCCATGGGGGCGCCGCCGCTCGATCAGCGTGCCGGCGCCATGCTCGGTGAAGAGCTCGAGCAGCACCGAATGGGGCACCTTGCCGTTGATGATGACCACGGCTTCCACGCCCTCGGAGATCACGTCGATGCAGCTCTCGATCTTGGGGATCATGCCGCCGGTGATCGTGCCGTCAGCGATCAGGCTGAGCGCCTCCGACGTGGTCATGGAGCGGACCAAGGCGCCGTCCTTGTCCAGAACTCCGTCCACGTCCGTGAGCAGAAGCAGACGCTTGGCCTTCAGCGCGACCGCGATGGCGGCGGCGAACGTGTCCGCATTGATGTTCAGCGTCTCGCCGTCGGGGCCTACGCCGATCGGGGCCACCACCGGGATCAGATCCGACTGAATGATCACGTCGATGATGTGAGGTTCGACGAGGCCCGGCTCGCCGACGAACCCGAGATCGAGGACCTTCTCGATATTGGATTCGGGATCGCGCACCCGCCGTTCGAGCTTCGTGGCCCGCATCAGATTGGCGTCCTTGCCGCAGATGCCGACGGCCTTGCCGCCCTGATCGTTGATGGCGGAGACGATTTCCTTGTTCACGGAGCCCGCCAGGACCATCTCGACCACGTCGACCGTCTGCCGGTCCGTGACCCTGAGGCCGTCCTTGAACTCGGACTTGATGTTGAGGCGCTCCAGCAGCCGCCCGATCTGCGGGCCGCCGCCATGCACCACCACCGGGTTCACGCCGGCCTGCTTGAGCAGCACCACGTCGCGCGCGAAATCCTTCGCCAGTTCCGGGTCGCCCATGGCGTGGCCGCCATATTTCACCACGACCGTCTCGCGGTCGTAGCGCTGCATATAGGGCAGGGCCTCGGAGAGGATCTTCGCCTTGGCGTGCACCGGGCCGAGCGCGTCCGTCAGCGCGGCGCCGGTCGCGGCTGCATCAGTGCCCGAAGGCGGTTTTGAGGTCGTATCTGTCACGGGTGCGCTTATAGCGGCGGAAGGCCTTACGGTTCAACGCCGTTCGCTACGAGGCTGGCGATCGTTGCCCGCAATTCCGGGATGCCGACGCCCTCCTTGGCCGATGTCACAAGAAGATGGGGGAAGGCGGCGGGGTGTTTGGCGAGTTCCGCCTCCGTCTTGGCGATGACGGCCTCCAGCTCGCTTAGCTTCGGCTTGTCGGCCTTGGTCAGGACGCCCTGATAGGACACGGCGGACTCGTCCATAAGCTTCATCGTGTCCCGGTCGTTGGCTTTCAGGCCATGGCGGGCATCGATCAGCAGGAACACGCGCTTCAGTTCCCGGCGCCCCTTCAGATAGTCCTCGATCAGCCGCGTCCACCCTTTCACGGCGGACCGGGAGACCTTGGCATAGCCGTAGCCCGGCATATCCACGAGATAGGCGCTGCCAGCTCCGTTTGGTCCGTTGGCACCCAGCGTGAAGAAATTGAGCTCGCGCGTCCGGCCAGGGGTCACGGAAACCCGCGCCAGCGTCTTTCGGCCCGTCAGGGCATTGATGAGGCTCGATTTGCCCACGTTCGAGCGCCCTGCAAAGGCGATCTCCGGGCGCCCGTCAGCGGGAAGCCCGTCGACGGCAACGGCGCCCAGGACGAACTCGCAAGGTACGCGGAACAGGGCTTCGCCGCGCGCAAGCTCGCTGTCGGTGAATTCGAAATCGGTCATGGGTATGAAGTGCCCGGCTTCGCGGGCGACCTCAAGCGGAAAGCGCCGGCGCCTACGCCGGGCTTTCCCCGTCCGCTTCCTGATCGGCCGCCTTGGAAGCGCTCTTCTTGGCCGCCCGCTTGCGCGGCGCGCGCTTCTTCGGCGCAGCCTTCTTGGGTGCCGGGGCAGCGGCGTCTGCGCCATTGACGGCGTCTTCGGCGTCGCCCGCCTCTTCGTCGGCTTCGATCTGCTTGGCAGCCCGCTCCGCGCGCCGCGAAGCCTTGGCGCTACGCTTCTCCTCGGCCGCCTCCCGCGCCGATTTCGCGTCGTCCGTGTCATCCACGGGGTCCGCCTTCGGCTTCAGGCCGAGATTCTCAAGCAGCGGGATGTCCACGCCCTGACGCCACATGATGACCGATTGCTGGAGGATCGACAGGAAGTTGTTCCACGCCCAGTAGATCACGAGGCCCGACGGGAACGACGCAAGCATGTAGGTGAAGACAATCGGCATCCAGCCGAAGATTTTCTGCTGAATCGGATCCGGCGGCGCCGGGTTCAGCTTCATCTGGAACCACATGGTGATGCCCATGATGATCGGCCACGCACCGACCATGAGAAACATCGGCGGATCCCACGGAATAAGTCCGAAGAGATTGAAAACCGTCGTCGGGTCCGGCGCGGAAAGATCCTTGATCCATCCGAAGAACGGCGCATGCCGCATTTCGATGGTGACGAACAGCACCTTGTAGAGCGCGAAGAACACAGGAATCTGCACGAGGATCGGCAAACAGCCCGAGGCTGGGTTCACCTTTTCCTTCTTGTACAGATCCATCATCGCCTGCTGCTGACGCATGCGATCGTCGCCGTAGCGCTCCTTGATCTTCTGCATCTCGGGCGCGAGCTTCTTCATCCGGCTCATCGACACGTAGGATTTGTTCGCGAGCGGGAAGAGCACGAGCTTGATCAGCACGGTGACGATCAGGATCGAGACGCCGAAATTGCCGACGAGTTTGTAGAAGTAGTCGAGCGCGTAAAAGAGCGGCCTGGTGAGGAAGTAGAACCAGCCCCAGTCGATCAGGAGGTCGAACTTGGGGATGTCGTAGGTCGCGGCATAGCCGTCCACCACATTCACTTCCTTGGCGCCGGCGAACACCTGCCCCGATAGCGACACCGTCGCGCCCGGCGGCACGTCCATGGCCTGCATCAGGTAATCGGTCTGGAAGTGTTTGCGGCCGCCCTTGTCCGAGCCCTTGAACGTGGCGTCGAAGGGAATGCCTTGAGCTGGGATCACAGTCGTGGCCCAGTACTTGTCCGTAATGCCGAGCCAGCCGTTCTTGCTCTTGAAGGTCGCCGCCGGATCCTCGAGCGCGCTGCTGTAGCTGATTTCCTCGAGACCGTCGTCGACGACGCCGATCAGGCCCTCATGCAGAATGTAGAAGCCTTGGACGTCGGGCAGCTCGTGGCGGGAAACGAGGCCGTAAGGGTAGATCGTCGCCTTTTCGGTCCCCGTGTTCGCCACCTTGTCGTCGATCGTGAACATGTACTTGTCGTCGACGGAAATGGTGCGGGTGAACGTCAAGCCCTCGCCGTTGTCGTAGGTGAGCGTGATCGGCGTGTCGGGCGTGAGCTTGCCGTCGCCCTCGGCGGTCCACAGCGTGTCGCCAGTGGGCAGCGGCATCTTGTTGCCGCTGTCGCCCACATAGCCGCGCTCGGCATAGTAGGCATGAGGGCCGCCGGCCGGAGACAGCAGGATCACTTGGGGGCTGTCGGGATCGACCGTCACCCGGTAGTCCTTCAGCGTCAGGTCGTCGATCCGGGCGCCCTTCAGCGAGATCGAGCCACGGACGCTCGGCGTGTCGATGGCGATGCGGGGCGAGGCCGCGAGCGCCTCCTTCCGGCTCATGCCGGTCGGAGAGCCCTCAGGCTGCGGAGCCGTGCCCGCGCCCGGGCGCGGCGCCTGACCAGCCCCGGATGGGGTGGGAGTCGTCGCCTCGCCGGCCGTCTGGGTCTGCTCTGTCTGAGCGGCTTGCTGCTCCTCGGGCGGCTTCGTCGGCACGAAGAAGAACTGCCAGGCGAAAAGCACGGTCATCGACAGCACGATCGCTAGAATAAAATTGCGGTTGTTCTCGTCCATGTCGTCTTTGGGCCCGGTGGCTGTTGTCGTGCTCGTCTCGTCCGATCGGCGCTAGGCCGAAGGAGGTTTGCGGTGCCGTTTCCCCGAAGAGGGCTCGTGCACCTTGGTCAGCGCGCGCTGAAGATCCTTGATCACCTCGGTGAAGGGCCGTTGTACCGCGCCCCCGCGCGCGATCAACACATAATCATAGCCCTCGACGGCCTGGTCGGCGGCGGTCAGGCGCACTGCCTCCTTGAGTCGCCGCCGCGCACGGTTGCGCACCACGGCGCCTCCGAGGCGTTTCGTCGCGGTAAAACCAAAGCGGGCCAGTTCGGGGCTGTGTGCGGTGTCCGGCGCACGCCGCCTGGCCTGGAGCACGAGCGAAGGCGTCGCGAAGCGCGTTCCGCCCTTCACGAACACAAATTCAGACCGGGTCTTGAGGCGTCCGATGGCCGTCACCGGGGTGAGGCGGTTTGACTCCGCCTAGGCTGACAAGCTCTTGCGGCCCTTGGCTCTCCGGCGCGCAATAACCTTGCGGCCGCCCTTGGTGGCCATACGCGCGCGAAAGCCATGGCGGCGTTTGCGGACGAGCCGCGAGGGTTGATAAGTGCGTTTCACGGACTTTCTCCTGCCATCCGTCCACGCGGTTCACCAATGGAACGCGGGCCTCGGAGGCGAAATGGTTCGGAGCGGCTTATAGGTGCGGCAGGCGGCCAAGTCAATCAATCGGAGGACATTTTGGCCCCGAGCGCCTCGAAAAACGGCCCGGATTGCTCCCGGCGGGCCGAAATCCCTTCACAGACGCTGACGGACCATCACAAGACTGCGACAGGCCATTCCCCCGGCCGTTCGGTAGGCCCTATCTATAGAAGGCCGGAAATCGGGGCGTCTTAGTCCCCCGGAAGGAGCCGGTCCATATGGAGCACGCAGAAAACATGGCTATGGGGGCTGCAAATTGGCTGAAACGGCTTTGGCCGCTGCTGCTGTTGGCGGCCGTCACTACGCTGGTCGTGGCCATGGGCTGGCATCGCTATCTGACGCTGGAACAGTTGGCGGCGAACCGCGAGAGCCTGCGGGCGCTGATGGACGACCACTACGTGCTCGCCCTGACGGCATTCACGGCCCTGTACGCCGTAACGGTTGCGCTCTCGATTCCAGGCGGCGTGGTCCTGACGGTCGCCGCCGGGTTCCTGTTCGGCTGGTTCCTCGGCGGCGTTCTGTCCGTGGTCGGAGCCACGATCGGCGCGACGGCCGTCTTTCTGGTCGCGCGCAGCGCGCTACGGGACGTTCTGGTCGAGAAGGCCGGCCCCAAGCTGCAGCGCTTCGCCGATGGGTTTCGCGAAGACGCAACGAGCTATCTTCTCTTTCTCCGGCTGATCCCCGTGTTTCCGTTCTGGCTTGTGAATCTCGCCCCTGGGCTCTTGGGCGTGTCTTTCTGGACCTATGTCCTCACGACTTTTGTTGGCATTATCCCCGGCACGTTCGCGTTCGCGCTTGCCGGCAATGGGCTCGACAGCGTGTTCGATGCGCAGCAGGCGTCCTACGAATCCTGTCTTGCAAAGGCCGGTGAGGGCGGTCATGACTCCTGTCAGTTCGGGATTGACCCCGGCGCTCTGCTGACCACGGACGTTATCGTGGCGGTCGTGGCGCTGGGAGTGGTGGCGCTCATTCCAGTCGTGGCAAAAAAGCTAAGCCGCCGGACGGTATGATGGGTGCAACCGGCCGGTTCGGTGCAAGGGGACCAGAGCAAGAATGGAAGAGGAGCTAACTCCTGACCTGTGCGTGATCGGCGCGGGCTCGGGCGGTCTCTCGGTGGCCGCCGCCGCAGCTCAACTCGGCGTTTCCGTCGTGCTGGTCGAGAAGGGGCTCATGGGCGGCGATTGCCTAAACTATGGCTGCGTCCCGTCCAAGGCTCTTCTGGCAGCGGCAAAGCGAGCCGATGCGGTCCGGACAGCGTCCAATTTCGGTATCGACGTGCTCGAGGCCCAGATCGACCACCGCGCCGTCCACGATCACGTGCACCGCGCGATCGCTAATATCGCTCCCAACGATTCCCTCGAGCGGTTTACCGGCCTTGGCGTGCGAGTCATCCGGGCGCAGGCGAGCTTCCTCGACAAAGAAACGCTGGAAGCGGGCTCCGTGCTCGTCCGTGCGCGGCGCTTTGTGATCGCCACCGGCGGCAAGCCGAACGTGCCTGCGATCCCCGGGCTCGACGAGGTTCCCTATCTGACCAACGAAACCATTTTCGATCTCGGGGAGCGGGTGCAGCACCTGATCGTGCTCGGCGGCGGGCCCATCGGGCTCGAACTCGGGCAGGCCTACAACATGCTCGGCGCGGATGTGAGCATCTTCGACACCGGAGAGTTCCTCACCAAGGAGGACCCCGAGGCGGCGCGCGTCGTGCTCAAGCGTCTGCACGAGGCCGGCGTCGCGATGTATCCCAATACGCGGGTGGAGCGGGTCGAGCCATCAGTCCAGGGGCTCGCGGTCCATTTCAGCCAGGGTACGGACAACGTCATCGTCAAAGGCTCGCACATCCTCGTGGCGACGGGCCGCCGGCCGAACCTAAAGGCGCTCAGCCTCGATCGCGCCGGGGTCACGCACACCGATCGCGGCATCAAGGTCAACGAGCAGCTCAAGACGTCCAATCGGAAGATCTATGCCATTGGCGATGCCATCGGCGGCCAGCAGTTCACGCACCTCGCCAACTATCATGCGAGCATCGTGATCAAGAACGCACTGTTCCGGCTGAAGCCGGACGTCAGCGCGATGCCCATTCCCCGGGTGATGTACACCGATCCAGAATTGGCCCAGGTCGGGCTGACGGAGAAGGAAGCGCGCGAGAAATCCCGCCGCATTCGCATCTACCGCTGGCCGTTCGCCGACAACGACCGCGCCCAATGCGAACGCCAGACGGAAGGGTTCATCAAGGTCATCACGAAAAAGGACGGTACGATACTCGGCGTCACGCTCGTGGGGCCCGAGGCCGGTGAACTGTTGCAGCTCTGGATCGTCGCGATCGCCAAGGAGATGCGCATCGGCGACCTGACGTCGCTTGTTCTGCCCTATCCGACCTTCTCCGAAATCTCGAAGCGGGTTGCCTTCTCTTATTATCGTCCCTTGCTGACCAAGCGCTGGTTGCACTGGATCATCGGTCTGCTGCGCAAGCTCGGCTGATCGCCGCCCATCCCACGCCGCAACGCCCCCTAAATCGGCCGGTTTCCCGGGGCCACAAACTAGGGATTCTTGCTCCAATAACGGGTATTATGATGGGACGCCAGGGCGATAGCCCGGCCGAGCCGCGTTTGAACCTGAAAACGCGTTTGAGCCGAAAAGACGAGCAATACCAGTGAACGACCAGTCCGAGCATAAGAGCCTCGCCACCTCGCGGGTCACCCGGGCCGTAGCCGGGCTATCCACGAAGCTGCTTTTGCTGACCATTCTGTTTGTGATGTTGGCGGAGGTCTTGGTGTTCGTGCCTTCGGTGTCGAATTTCCGGCGCCAATGGCTGATGGAGCGGCTGCAGGCGGCGCAGATTGCCTCGCTCGCCGCGGAGGCGGCACCTGACGGACGCCTGCCGACCAAGCTGCGTGACGAGCTCCTGGATCGCGCGCGGGTGAAAGCCATCTCGGTGAAGCACGAAGATTCGCGCGTGCTCATCGTGCGGATGGCCAAGCCCCAAGAGGTCGAGACCTACGATCTGCGCGAGGCCTCTTGGGCCGACCTCATCGGCGACGCGCTTATGGTCTATCTCGCCCCGGACAATCGCGTGATCCGCGTTGTCGGCGAGCCTGACTTCAGCCCGGGCGAGATGGTCGATGTCGTGATGGAGGAGGGGCCGCTCAAGGCGGCCATGCTGAAATACGGGCTCGACATTCTCGGCCTGTCCATCCTGATTTCGATCATCACCGCGACGCTCGTCTTCCTCGCGCTCGACTGGCTGCTGGTGAAGCCCATGACGCAGCTCACCCGCAATATGGTGCGGTTCGCCGAGCAGCCCGAGGATCCGAGCCGGATCATCGCGCCTTCGGCCAGGCGGGACGAGATCGGGACGGCGGAGCGCGAGCTCGCCGCGATGCAGAACGAACTCTCCCAAACGCTGTCGCAAAAGACGCGTTTGGCCGCGCTCGGGCTGGCGGTGAGCAAGATCAGTCACGATCTACGCAACATGCTGTCGAGCGCGCAGCTCCTGTCCGACCGCCTCGCCGAAGTGCGGGACCCGACCGTGCAGCGGCTGGTGCCGAAGCTGATTGCATCGCTCGACCGTGCCATTCGCCTCTGTGTCCAAACGCTCGACTTCGGCCAGGCTCAGGAGGCGCCCCCCAATCGCGCGCGCTTCGCGCTGGCGCCGCTCGTGACCGAGGTCGGCGATTCACTCGGCCTTCCGCGTGAAGGGGCGATCGATTGGGACGTGAACCTGGAGAGCGGGATCGAGGTCGATGCGGACCGGGACCACCTTTACCGGGTGCTCTCAAATCTTTGCCGCAACGCGGTGCAGGCGTTCGAAAGCGTGCCGGACGGCATGGGGACGATCAGCGTGTTCGCGCGGCGGGACGGCGCGGTGGTGACGATCGATGTCGCCGATACGGGGCCCGGGGTCCCCGAGCAAGCGCGCAAGCGCCTGTTCCAGGCGTTTCAGAGCGTGGCGCGCAAAGGTGGTTCGGGGCTGGGCTTGGCCATCGCGGCCGAGCTGGTCATGGCCCATGGCGGCCATATCGAGCTGGTCAGCAATGACGGCGGCGCCACGTTCCGCATTACCATCCCCGACGTGGTCGTCGAACTGGAGCGGGCGCGGCGCCGCCGTGCTTAGCCGTTAAAGGCGCTTCAGAAGAGGCGCCTTGCTATTTCTTCTCGGCCGGGACGGCGCTGCCTTCTTCCTTGCCGTCCTTGTAGGCCGTCTTGCTGTAGCCGTCGCCGTCCTTGGTGATCTTTGTCACCCAGCCGTCGGCCCAGTTCACGGTGGCGGTGTCACCCTCGGCCTTCCACGAGCCGGTCAGGTCGTCGCCGGCGCGTGTGCCTGTGGCCGAGCCCTCCTCGTCGAGGGTCACGGACATATCGTTGCCTTGCGTGTCCTTGGTCGTGTAGCTGCCGACGAAGCCGCTGCTTTCGGTGGCGGTATCTTCCTCTTTCGGGGCATCGCAGCTGGCGAGCGTCAAAGCCAGGGCGGCTGCCGCGAACATGGCGGTCCATCGTGAGACATTTCGAGTCATGGTGTTTCTCCCTTGACAGTTATGGGCACGAGTATAGCCGAAAAACATGTCGGGTTGTCTGTCGCTGTCGTGCGGGGGCGGAGCGTCTCACTCAAAGTCGCTCCAATCAACGGTGTCCTCGCTGACAAGCTCACCTTTCATGGACGGGCCATCTTCGTGGACGCGATTTCTGTCGCCGCAGACGAGATAGTGCCAGTCTTCGAGCGGTTCCCCTCTGAACACCATGCGGTAGGCGCAAGTATGGGGAAGCCAGTTCAGCTGAGAGACATTCTGGGGTGTGATCTTGACGCAGTCCTCGACCCTGGCCTTCCGGTTTGCGTAGTCCGTGCAGCGAAGGCTGTCCAAGCACAGCAAGCGGCAGGCGGCGTTGGACACTACGATTTCACCCGTGTCGATATCCTCGGCTCTGATCTGGCAGCAGAGGCCGCAGCCGTCGCACAGCGATTCCCATTCCTGCTCGCTCATCTCGTAGAGCGGCTTGGCTAGAAAATCGGGCTGGTTCGTCGAGGACATTAGTCTTTGGCGGGCTCTCATATCCCGGCGTGTTGTGGAACAGCGGATCGGACGATGCAAATTTGGGGTTCGCCCCGCTACGGACGCCTCTCGGAGCCAAATTGCGACAAGAATTGCCGGAAGCTCTTGCTATCGAAGTCCCCAGGTATTAGCTAGGCGGGTCTTGAGGGGACCGGTCACTGACCGCCTTCGACACGCCGAACCGCCAACTCATTGCGGTTCTTGGCCTTTTGCGCCGGTAGCTCAGCTGGATAGAGCACCAGACTACGAATCTGGGGGTCGGGAGTTCGAATCTTCCCCGGCGCGCCAATAAATCAATGACTTAGCACAATTAAGTCAGTATACGGAGTTCATATTTAGCTACCATTTAGCTACCGAACTTCCGTCCGTCACGGCCTCGCGGCACGTTTTATTGGTTAAAAATCAATATGTTGTGTGAGCGCTGGTAGCGTGAACATAGCTACCAAAGTGACACCTTGCATCGGGCCGTCTATCAGCGCGATGAGGGCCGAATTTCGAATCCGAGGCTCTCAGCCACCCAGTCGTGGCGTTTCCGGTTCTCTCCACTTACTCACCACATAGCGCGGAAAAAGCGCAGATGTGCGCCACTACTTGGCAGGGGTTCTGCGGAAAGGGTGTAGAGAGACGCAAGCGTTTGCACGAGCAGCGGTGTTTCTCGCGCATTTTCTCAACTGGCCACTCTTGGGGGGCACACTTTGTGAAACGCCTGCCATCGGCTTAGCAAGTATTAAGATGACCAATGGCCGGCACTCCAATAAGCGCCCCCTCGGGGACGTGAGTGGTAGAAGTGACCGTCGGCGCCATTCAAAGGCGCCGAGACGGAGGCTACGTGATCGCGTCTACGCCTCGGCGTCGACCAGCTCGATGGCGTAGCGTACTTCAGGTAAGGGATCGGTAGCCGCCTCTTCCATCCATTTGTCAATTGAGGGCGTGCTTGATCCCGCATTCTTTAATGCGGCGGCCAACCTGAGTGCGGCCTCGCGAATAAGTCCAACGTCAGAACGGCGCTCTTCGTCCGACCATGTCTCATAGGACGTTTCCGTGCGGACTAGCTCGATGGCCTCGATCAGTCGACGCATGCCTTGGTCGTCAATGGCGTTAGCGGCAACAAGGTCCCGCGCAACACTAAGCGCTGAGGTTAGTCCCTGCTCCCTCCGCATGACGCATAAGGAAACAACCTCCGCCGCCAGTATATAGGGTATTGGCTCACCTCCGTTGCGCGCGAATCGTGCGAGCCAATAGATCGCTGACAGTGCCGACACCACGACGTGAGAGTCCAAGCTGGACAGGCCGTTTCGTATGGACTCATGTGCTTCGTCCGCAATTGACTTGTTGGCGCGAACTAAGGCGGGCAGAACCCTGAGTAACGAAGGCAACGAACGGTCTGCGATATGCGCAAGAATGGCACAACATCGTTCTGCGTCGATTTCTCCCTCTGACAACGTGGGAATGACAGTGCTTGCAAGTGCGCCGGCGATTGCCTCAGCAGTGCGCTCGTCTTCGTGATCCAACCTGGCGGGTGATTTTCCTGAGGCATTCCACTCTAGGGCATTGTCTATGATGGAACGAGCATCATCTGGATACAGTCTGTAGGGTACATAGTCCCCATTCAGCTTGTAGGACGCACCCTCGAGAGATCGCAAGAGATCCGGTGTTAGCGATCCCTCCGCTAGCTTCCTTACGACCGCGGCGTCAAACGCCGTACGTGGATTCACGATGCTTGGATGCGGCAGTTCAATGAAGATGTGAGGGAGCAGATTTGTATTTGCTGGTAGGCCCTCTTGTGAGGTGTGTCTCCAGATGGCCTCGCCGAATGCGCTAGCTTCATTGTCGAGTAGCGCGCCCGCTTCAAAGAGCTTGAACAGCCGAAATACCGCTTGCTCGCGAGATTGTTCGTGCTTGTTCTCTGCAGCAACGTTTATGAGGAAGGCGATCCTTGAAGACCATGCATAACAGCCTTCTCGGTGACTCCAATCGCTCCGGCCCAGTAAGTCAGATATCTCGGGAAAATCACGTTCGTTGCCGAGTATATCTTTTTCACAAGCCAATGGCAGGGAGAGAACTTCTAGTGCTACTTCCCTTCTTCTGTCAGGCTCCAAAGCTTGAAGACTGCGGCGCATAAGGTTGCCGATTGCCTCAAAGAGCCACCAATGCGCAGTGGCGGGGTCGTGAAGCAGTGATGCACCAAGCCTAAACAGAGCTATGGCCTCGTCGCCTTGACAACTCAGACTAAGGCGGGAAAGCAGTTCGATATGGGTGCGAAGGCGACTGACCCAATCGCTGTGAGGGCGCGGCTTGCCATCCTGACCGATTTGCGTGAGTCGGGTTCGGCCGAACTCAACCGATTGTCGGAGTGCAGAGATCAAGTCCTGCACTGCATCGAGCGGGAGTCTCGCGACGGCAATTCGACTGAACCGATCGTTTATGAGACCACGATCATATGATGTAATTGATCGAAGTGCTGCCCACGCCCCGGCGATGCTCTCGTCATGCTCGATATCGATGGCCCGAGCAAGGCGTTCCTCTAGTAGACTGAAAGAGCCAAGACGTGGTGGGATGCCGACGGTCTCACTCAGAAATAGTAGGTCGATATAGGGTGACTCGGTCGTGGGGCCCTGCATCTCAAAGAGGTTCAATTTGATTCGGTAGGTGCCTGCGTCAAACATTGGTTCCCGGTCGCGCGCAGCCTTCCGCTTATTGGTCTCCGCCTTACTTAGGTTGCCGTCTAACCGCTGAAGCTCATCCCAAGGATCCGCATCAGCGTCTTTGTATACGGAAGGCCAATCTGGCAACTCCTGCCGCCTGCGAGTTTCGTCTAGTTCGTAGCGAGCGCTTTGCATCAACCACGTTGCCCAAGCTTCACGCGATAGAAGCCATAGCCCTCGACGATCTTGAGCCCGACGACGTCGAAGTTCTTCATAGGCTTCCTGAATTGCCCGTGCCGCCTCTTGCGCGTCGAGAATCTCTGCAAGAAGAGACGCGCGCCGTAGTAGCCAAACAGGGTCGGAGCCCGTGATCTTATCGCTGTGGGCTAGGACGTAAGAATAGTCCAACTGGTCTCGGGCTCTCAAACAACGTTGGTAGACCGCGTCTGGTTCGGCATCGGCACTCGGCAGAGCTTCAAGTGACGCGATGCGACGGTCAAATGCTGGCCAGTCGCATTTTAAGCGAGCGAGTCTTGTGATTGCAGCACGCAATGCCACACGGCGTTCCAGGGGCAATGTGCGATCGTCTTCGTTGGTAACGAGGCTTTCGATGGCCTCTTCTATGAAGGGTGGAATTTGCCAGAACAGGGCTTTCCAACGCCATACTGCTTCGTAGAGGATACTTGCCCGGATGGGCGCGCTTGCTTTCTGCAGATTGGCAGAGATGAGTCCCAGACCATCGAAACTTCTGTGCCTGGTTCGCTCTCTCACAAACAAGGGCGTGATGAGCCAACCGGGATGGTTCTGTCGATCCTTGGCCCAAACTTCTACAAGTCGCGTCAGTCGAGCATCGGCATCGGGAAGCTCTTTCGCGCTGTAATCCTGTTCTGACAAAACTGTCCAGTCGGATGCAGTCCTGGGACGTGCCTGCCACAGTGATTCTAGAAAAACTTCAGTTGCTCGCCGATGGCGATCCTCCCGAGGTATGTCACTCACAAGCGGCGCCAAATCAACCGGCGTGATATTGCGCCCTTCGAGCAAACGCCGACGTGATGGAGAAAGGTTGAGCACCCCTATCAGTCGGATCGGGCGAGCTGATTTTCCAAGCTGATCTCGAACCCAACCTGCCCACTTGAGAAAGTTTGGGTCATCTCCGGAGAAGCCAAGAAGGCAAAGCTCATTTTCCAGCAATACCTCCTGTGCGAGGTTCACAAAGGGTGCAAAGCGTTGTGGATATGTCCGAAAATCTTCCTCACTAAAAATGAAGGGGCCGTGTGATGGCAAGCTTCCGTGCAGCTTTACGATTCTAGGCGAGCGAGCGCGGGCGATGTCTGCAGCCACGCGCACGACGCTATAGTCGTAGTCTGGGTCAAGCTCCTTGGCACGCTCCAGAAGTGTGTCCCAATTGGTCGTCAGCACGTCCGCCCACGGAAGCCGCAGCAATTGCTGATGCAAAGGTCCCGGCGTCCATTCTTCATCTCGAATCCGACCTCGAAGGAGATTCTCAAGGGCCTGCTCGCCAAGAGCAGCGCGGTACTCCTCAGCAAGTTCCAATGGATCACTCGGACCTCCACCCTCCGGATAGAGGCTACTTAGCATCTCGTCCCGAAAATCCTGCCACAACGGGGGGAGCGGAGTGGTCGCCGCTGCGCGGTCGGCAAAACGGCTGAAGCCGGCTCCAACCATCACGGCAGCGCCGTGGACTTCGCCAGTCTTCCACAACGCATCTTGAACTTGCCGCAGCGCTGGGTAGTCAGGAAGGGATTCAATTTGCATCCGCGCGACTCCTGGTCAGGGACGGCAAGCTTGGGAGGTACGTTCCGTGTTGTCGAGACAAGATGAGACTACTTTCGGTCGAGCTCGGGTAACTCGATTGTCCAGCCTTTAATCATGCGCCATGGCTTGCCCGGTGCAATATTTGGATGTCGTGACACGAGATCCAACCGTCCGTGCTGATCACGCAATTTTTCGATCTATTATGAGGCAGTCGCTCGCGAGCACCGCTGTCTCGGTCGTGGGGCTCTTACAGATGCTCTCGCCATCGGCCCGACATCATGATTTGTATCAGGCTTCGAATCTGGGATTGCACGGTGGAGCCGTGCCTGCTCGCGCTGGCTGTTCAGCGGGATTGATGCGACGGCCAATCCTGTTTGGTTCGCTCTTGGCAGTCTCTTGTGCCTAGCGGTACCGATGCGAAATTGGCACGCCGCATCGTTGCCAGCGTGCTCAATGTGCTCACGTAAAATGGTATGAGCGACTAATATGGAGCCGCCGGCACTATCTGGAAACTCGTATTTTTCATTGATGACAGCGACCTCACATATAGACCACCGCTATCTTCCGCGCCATTTGACTTCATACGACGAGCGTGGAAACAGGCTGGAAATTGTTGATGCAGAACTGCCGAAACGGATGCCCCCGATAGTAGTGTTGGGCGAGCCGGGGATGGGCAAGACGTGGTTGCTTGAGCAGCTCGCAAAACACAGCGGCACCGATCTGATTCGTGCCCCCTCGTTCGTTCGCAGTCCTCAGCGTTTTAGACCTTCTGACCCCATGCAAGTGCTCGTTATTGATGCGCTTGATGAGGTCGCCGCGCTTCAGGAAGGTGATCCGTTACACAACGTACTAAGGGCTCTCGGCACCATCGGATGGCCACCCTTTATTCTGTCGTGTAGGGCTGCTGACTGGCAGCACACAGTGGACAGCGTCGAAATCGCTGACGATTACGGACGTAAGCCGGAAGAGTGGACTCTTGAGCCGATTGCGCGCGAGGAGGCTCTCCGGTTCCTCGTCCACGGCAAAGTGGATCAAGCCAGCGCAACGAATCTCATCGAGCAGCTCGAAGAAAAGGGGCTGGCTGAACTCTATGGGAATCCGCTAACGCTTGATCTGCTTGCGAAGCTTACGCAGAAGGCAGGCTACTCTCTGCCGAACACGCGAGCCGCCTTGTATGAGCAAGCAGTCGAAGTCCTGCGGCTCGAACCAAATCCAAGATATGTCAACTCCGAACTGGCGCGGTTGCCGAAGCTAGAAGCCTTGGATGCGGCTGGGGCGACTATGGCCGCATGGCTGATGACCGGCAAAGACGCAATTTCTATTCAGGATAGGATTCCTGATACGAATAACGATCTGCCTATAGCCGAAGTTACGACGTTACCTCACAGCAAATATTCCAGATCGCTTTTGCACAGTCGCCTATTCCGAAGTGCAAGATCGGGGGAAAGTCGTTTTCTGCCCTTTCATCGCACGGTCGCCGAATACCTTGGCGCCCGATGGCTTGCTGAGCAGGCGAAGGGTAATAGCCGCGTAATGGCGCGCTTGTTCGCGCTAATCACCGTCGACGGCTTAGTCCCAGCTTCGCTCCGCGGATTGCACGCTTGGCTCGCTCACTTTGATGAAGAGTTGGCCACAACAGTGATAGCGAATGACCCGTATGGGCTCCTTCGCTACGGCGATGCCGATGGGCTCACTTTCGAACAAGGTAGAGAATTGCTCAAGTCTCTCCGACGACTTGAGCAAGAGGACCCCTATTTTCGGGCAGGAGATTGGGGTTCCCACTCAGCCAAGGGACTCATACACACCGAACTAGCCGACGATGTGCGCGAGGCAATCACGTCTGAATTCACAGGTTACCACCTTCGCACGCTTCTGCTTGAGGTCATTAAGGACACACCGATGGCTGTGGCGCTCAAAAGAGATCTCAAAGGGCTCTTGAGTGACACCACTTTGACTTACGCAGAGCGCGCTGATGCCGGGGAAGCCCTAGTGAGCATTGCTCGCGACACAACGGATTGGCCCACTCTATGCCGTGAGCTGTGCCAGCTGCCGGACCATAGTTCTGCACGCTTATCATTGAGCCTAATGCGTAGCGTCGGAGTCGAGCACTTTGCAGAAGGGCTTATTGCGGAAGCGATCTTGGCGCATCTCGATTTGTCGAGTAAGGGCCACCGTACGGGAGAAACTGTAGTCGCTGGTCTACTTTACGGTTTCCCAAAGCTCATCCCGATAGAATGCATTCCGTCGTTGCTGGATCATCTAGCGGATGGCGTAATTGACAGACGAGAACGCTCAGATGACGTTCTAGACCGTTGGGAAAGCCGGTCTGAACTATCTGGGTTTTCTCAAGAACTCATTGTTCGGTACTTGGCACAATCGCCTTTGGAGCCCGTTCGCCTATGGCGCTGGCTTGACTCGCTCATACGCCGTGTTGGCTATGATCATGACGACAAAGATGAGATCGCACGGTATTTTAGGTCACATTCTGAAGATCGACAATCTATTCAGAACCACATGCTTTTTTCCGGCGATGTCGAAGCGCCTCGGTTCACTAGTTACTTTTGGGGTGGTCCGAACTCGTTTGGTCTTCGACTGCAGCAACAGGACATCCTTGTCCACTTGGAGGAACTATCTGCGAGGCATGAACGGTCGAAACATTTTGATGAAGTTTGGCGTGATTTGGTTTCGGCATCTCGCACGGACAAAGGTGTTCCTGACGAAGTGCGATTGCTTGCCCAGTCTTATGCGTCTGGCGACAAACAGCTCCTAGATTTTCTCGATCCCAGGGAAACTGCACAGTCAAAGAGGTGGCGCGACAAGGAGAGGAAGTGGGAGGAGAAACGCAAGCGACGTGAACTCAGGGACAAGGCGAGAAAACTAGAACAACGCGCAGAGTTCGCTGCACACGAGTTGGACCTACGTTCAGGAGAACTGCAATGGGTTGCGCCATCGGCGAAAGCCTATTTCGGGCTCTTCGCCGATATCAACAACGAAAAGGAACCTCCGGAACGCATTGGCGACTGGTTAGGTGAGGAACTGCAGGGCGCGGCTTTGGCCGGATTTGAAGCAACGCTTTTCCGCAAAGACCTTCCCACGCCACAGCAGGTGGCCAATAGCTACGCAGACGGAAAGTTCTGGCATTTCATCCACCCTATCATGGCGGGCCTCGCTGAACGATGGCGCAATGGGCGCGGCTTTGAAGATATTCCGGTTGAAGTGGTCATGACGGGTCGCATCGGCATTGCCGGTGATCTGGTTCAGCAAAGCGGCAGCATGGATGGCTTTGAAGAGGCGCTTGATGGAGTGCTTCGTTCCAATCCACCCCTTTTTGAGACATTTCTTCGCACGTGGTTTGAGCCGCACTTCCTGACCGAACACCAGCACATAACTGGTTTGTACCAATTTGCGAGGGACGCAACTTATCGCCCTCTATCGACACAACTGTCAGCGGAGTGGCTTGAGAGGTTCTCCAATATATCGCGCGAAACTGAGCATGAACTTGTTCAATGTCTAGCGACTGCGCCTGGCCCTGAACGAGACTTCGCCTGGAGTGCGCTGAGGTCAATTGCCGAAATGCGGCTTAGCGAGAGCAAGCGGAAAACCGAAAACCAGCGGCTTTGGCAATCAGTGTGTTTCCTCGTCAGCTTTGAGCAACACGCAGATTGGGTTAGTGCTGATAAAGTCTTAGACCCAGATTTTATCTGGAGCATTCGGTCAATAGTCAACATAGACCGATGGGACAGAACTGCGGGGCTCCCGATCTCTGCAAACCAATTGGCCTGGATTGTCAGGTCGTTTCGCAGTCTTTGGCCCAAAGCGGCGAGACCCAGCGGCGTTACGGGCGGCGATACCAATTCATGGGACGCCACAAAGTTCTTGGAATGGGCGATCTACCGACTCGCCAACGACACATCCCAAGAAGCGGGGCAGCTTCTTGACGCTCTCGTAGAAGAGGTCGAGGACGATTATTCAGAGCAACTTCGTTCAGCACGTGCGATGCAACGCAGGGCCCGCATGGAGGATGCGTTTCTCCCAGCCAAAATCGAC